>JAFUBW010000004.1 GCA_017459965.1 Bacilli bacterium | reverse complement strand
ATGATAGTAATGATACTAAAAGAGGATTGTTATATTTTCAACCAGGTGATGAGACAGTACGTTTAGATGCTAGAAATTCAGCTGGTACTGCTGGGCAAGGAAAACTTAACTTGCTGGGTAATCCGGTGATGGTGAATGGGACGAGTATTGGGGATATGTTTATACATAGAGCTGTAAATGCAGATAATTTAGCTGTTGTTGGCGGTGGTAATATATCAGGAAACATTAATGCAAGCTATTCAGGATATAAACCTTTAATTGCAACATGTGATGTTGAAAATGCTTCATCTTCTGGTAGTGGATCTTCCGGTACTGTTGCATATTATTGTCATTTGGATGGTAATAAAGTGTTTTATTGGGTTCATAATCATAATAGTACTCAGGCAAAAATAAAGGTTAACGTATTTGTACTTTATGTTAAAAATTAATTATTTTAATATATACTAATTTTATTAATCTGTAAGAATAATCTTACAGATTTTTAAATTTATATATATTTATTATTAATATTTGATTTATAAGCCTTTCAATTATAATAAATTTGAACTTTGATGTTTTTCTTTTTTTTATCTATTATATGCACTTGAAAGGAGAGAAAATCATGTTAAATCAAGTAGTTATTGTAGGAAGACTTGTAAAAGATCCTGAATTAAGAGAAACTGAATCAGGTAAAAAAGTAACTCATATTACTCTTGCTGTTCCAAGAAGCTATAAAAATATTGATGGTGAATATGATACTGATTTTGTTGATTGTACTTTATGGATAGGTGTTGCTGAAAATACTGCAGAATATTGTCATAAAGGAGATCTTTTAGGAGTTAAAGGAAGACTTCAAACAAGTAAATATGAAAAAGATGGTGAAACAAGATACAAAACTGAAGTAATCGCAGAAAAAGTAACCTTCTTAACAACAAAAAGAGCAGATTCTTAATCTGCTTTTTTTAGTTTTATTAATAACATATAAAGTATGTTATATGTATATTTATTAAATAAAATGTTAATAATAAAATAGAAATTTCTATTTAGTTAACTTTAAACATTAAGTAATTGTATTCCTTTATACTTTACTCATAGTTAACGAAGGAGTGAGTATGATGATTTTAGGTTCTAGAATAAAGTCATTAAGAAAATCGAAAGGATTAACCCAGTCACAATTAGCAAATCTTATAAATGTTACTAAAGTATCAATTTGCTGTTATGAAAAAGGTAATAGGACACCAAATTTAGATACATTTATGGATTTAGTTAATGTTTTAGATACAACACCTAATTATCTTTTAGGCGTGGATACAAGAGTTGTTAGTGAGGAAGATTAAAATTATTCAATAACATTACCTAAAGAAGATATTAAAATAATTAATGAATTAGGAAAACATCAAGAATTAATAAGCTATTTAAGAAAAGATCCTAAAAGAGGTGTAGAATATATAGTTAAAAAGACAAAGTAATTTGTCTTTTTTTATGTTATACTTATATTAGGTGAAATATATGAATATAGTAGATATAATTAATAAAAAAGAAGAAGGAAATGAACTTTCTTATGAAGAAATAAAATACGCAGTTGATGGTTATTTAGCTGATGAAGTAAAGGACTATCAAATGAGTTCTTTATTAATGGCAATAGAAATAAAGGGTATGAATATAGAAGAAATCTATAATTTAACTAAGGTAATGATAGATAGTGGCGATATAATTGACTTATCATCTATAAATGGAATAAAAGTAGATAAACATTCAACAGGGGGAGTAGGTGATAAAACTACTTTAGTCGTTGGACCACTTGCAGCTGTTTGTGGTATTAAGATTGCTAAAATGAGCGGAAGAGCTTTAGGATTTACAGGTGGAACTATAGATAAATTAGAATCTATTAAAGGATTTAATACAAATCTATCAAAAGAAGAATTTATAAATCAAGTAAATGATATTGGACTTTCAATTACAACAACTGCGGGTAATTTAGTACCAGCTGATAAAAAGATATATGCTTTAAGAGATGTTTCAGGTACAACAGAAGCTATTCCTTTAATCGCATCTTCTATTATGAGTAAAAAAATCGCATCTGGATCAGATAAAATAATTATTGATGTAAAAGTAGGTAAAGGTGCATTTATGAAAACATTAGATGATGCAAGGCTTTTATCTAAAACAATGATAGAAATAGGTAAAAGATTTAATAAGGAAGTTATTGCTATTATAACTAATATGGATTACCCACTTGGAAATACTATAGGTAATTCACTTGAAGTACAAGAAGCAATCGATACATTAAACGGTAATGGAGATGAAAGATTTACTAAACTATGTTTAATACTTTCCTCTTATATGGTTTCGGTAGGAAAGAATATATCTATAGAAGATGCATTTGATGAAGTAGTAGAAAAATTAAATAATAAAGAAGGTTTAAATAAATTTTATGAATTTATAAAATATCAAGGTGGAGATATTAATTCTTTAGAATTTGGTAAAAATAAAATAGAAATAAAATCTGATAAAGAAGGATATTTAACAGATATAGATACATTAAATCTTGCTGGATTTATAAACTCACTTGGTGCAGGTAGAAAGGATAAAAATGATAAAATCAATCCTAAAGTTGGATTTATATTAACTAAAAAGATTAATGATAAAATAGAAAAAAATGATACATTAGGATATGTTATTAGTGACAGTGATATAGATATAAATAATTTAAATAATTATTTTATAATAGACAGCAAAAATATTGATGAAATAAATATAGTATTAGATATAATAAAATAAAAAAGAACTTAATTGTTCTTTTTATTTGCTATATATTTTATATAGTATTCTTCATATGACATATTCTTATTAACTACATCAGTTGCTATCTTTTTACCTACATATCTAATATGCCAACTTTCAGCTGAATAACCAGTTATATCTTCCCATTCTTCTTTATATCTAAATATATATCCATATTTATGAGCATTTTTAGAAAGCCATTTATATTCTTCACCTTTGGTAGTTATTGTCCATATATTAGCTAAATCAATAGCTAAACCAAGTTCATGTTCAGAAAAACCAGGTCTAGCTGCATATTTTTCAGCTTTTTCACTACCATTTTCATATATATAATTTTTATATATTTTATTTTGATAAGAAAAACTTCTATATGCACTTTCTGCATAAAATGTAACACCATCATTAGATGCTGCATCTACCATTTTAACAAATGCATCATATGCTTCTTTTCTAAGTTTCTTTTGACCATAAGTATTATTGGCATATTTACTATCCATATCTACTAAATCTTTTGGTTCATAATCTTCTGGTATTTCTAAATATTTGTTAGTTAAAACTGTTATATCATCTGGATCTTTAACAATAGTCGAATCTTCATAATATGTTTTATCTAAGTTAAGTTCAATTCTAAATACTACTTCATCAACTGATAACTTATCATGTTTCTTTTGATATGCTAAATATCTTTCAAATTTAGAATAATCAAATAAATCATTTTCAATATATTCTTCATAATCTTTATTATATTTTTTAGCTAAAAACTCAGTCATTTGAGTTTTATTAATATTTCTTAGTAAATAATCTATTGTACTTTTTTTATATCCTTTACTATCAAGTTTTAATATATAATTTTGAGTTTCATCACTTATTTTATTTTTTTCTTTTAAATAATTTAAAGTACTTTCAACTTCATCCTTTGTATAACCTATTTCAAACATTGAATCAATTATAGAAGAATATTTCATATTAGGTATATATACAGTTAAATTTAATATTTTAGTTCTATTAATTATTAATATTGGAAGTAATATTAATAATACTAAAATTACTTTAGCCATGTTTCTTCTTAATTTATAATTAGGTTTTTTCTTCATTACTACCACCTATCTTTTCTTAATTATAACACATTTTATCATAAATCAATATATTTATCATATTTTTAATTAAGAGGTGTTTTATGAAAAAAGTATTAGTATCTTTTATATTATCTTTTGTATTTATGAGTAATGTATGTGCACAAGATTTAAAACTTACTGAAAGTGCAAAAAGTTCTATACTAATGGAGGCATCAACAGGAGAAATAATACATGCTAAAAATGAAAATGAAAAACTAGCGCCTGCTTCTATGACAAAAATAATGAGTTTGATTCTTATTATGGAAGAAATAGAAAAAGGCAATTTAAAATTAGATGAAATAATAACAGTAAGTGAAAATGCATCTAAAATGGGAGGTTCTCAAATATATTTAGAAGCAGGAGAAAAGATGAGCGTAGATGATTTGCTTAAAGCTATATGTGTTGGATCTGCAAATGATGCAGTAGTAGCCTTATCAGAAAGAATCGCTGGAACTGAAGAAGCATTTGTATTTAGAATGAATGAAAAAGCTAAAGAAATGGGTTTAAAAAATACTAATTTTAAGAATGCTACTGGTCTTGATACAGCTAATCATTATTCATCAGCTTATGATATGGCATATATGGCAAGAGAACTAGTTAGACATAAAAAAATATTAGAATATTCAGGTATATATGAAACATATTTAAGACAAAATACAAATAAAAAATTTTGGCTTGTTAATACAAATAAATTAATTAAAACATATGATGGAATGGATGGACTCAAAACAGGTTATACAAAAGAAGCAGGCTATTGTTTGACCGCAACTGCTAAAAGAGGAGATATGAGACTTATATCTGTTGCAATGGGTGAAGATACATCAAAAATAAGAAATGAAGAAATAACAAAAATGCTTGATTATGGATTTAATACATATAAAGTAAATAAATTTTTAACAAAAAATACAAAAGTAGGAGAACTCAAAAATGATAAAAGTAATTTATCTAAAGTTAATATTGTTCCAATTGAAGATATAAATGTTTTAAACAAAAAAGGAAATAACAAAAGAGAATTATCATATAAACTTAATATTACAAATAATGAATTACCAATTAAAAAAGGTGATATAGTAGGTTATTTACAAATAAAAGAAAATGGTAATAATTTATATAAAATAAATGTAACAGTACAAAAAGATTTAAAGAAAGCAAATATACTTGAATTGCTTGTTAAAAACATAGGAGAAGTATTTAATGGAGATAATATATTTTAAAGACATTATTGTCTTTTTTTCTTTTTTTTTATATAATATAGTTGATTTTTAGGAGTGTGTATATGAAAAAAAGAAATAAAACAGATGAAGAAATAGTATTAATTCGATCAGGAGATTATTCAATGCTTGCATCCTTTAAAAAAGGTGAAGAAGTATTACTTGGAGATCCATCTACATTTGTATATGCAGGTGTAACTATGGAAGAGGAACAAAGACAAATTGAAGAGGACATAGATGATATTATATATAGTAAACCAGTTGCTTTAGTAAAAAAATTAAAAAGAAGAATTAAAAAGAAATAGGGGTGATCATATGAAACTTTTAATGCACGCTTGCTGCGCACCATGTTCAGTTTACTGTGTAGATACACTTAGAAAAGAAGGAATTGAACCTACTATGTTTTGGTATAATCCTAACATTCATCCATATATAGAATACAAAAATAGAAGGAATGCTTTAAAGGAATATTCAGAAATGATGAATTTAGAGTGTGTATTTGATGAAGAATATGGCTTAGATGAATTTTGTAAAAATGTAATAGATAAACTTAATACTAGATGTCAAGATTATTGTTATCCTGTACGACTTAAAAAAGCTTTTGAATATGCAAAAGAAAATGGATATGATGCAGTTACCACAACTCTTTTATATAGTATTTATCAAAAACATGATATTATAAAAAAACAATGTGAAGAATTATCAAAAGAATATGGTATTGAATTTATATATAGGGATTTTAGAGAAGGATGGAGATATGGCCAGGATAAAGCAAGAAAACTTGGTATTTATATGCAAAAATATTGTGGATGTATTTTTTCTGAAGAAGATAGATATAAAGAAAAAATAGAAAAAGATAAAAAAAGATTTGGAGTTTTACTATAAAACTCTTTTTTTTATGTAAAATTCATTTAAAAATATAGACTATTTTATAAATAAATGGTATTATAATATATATAATTAGGAATAGTAGACAAGGAGAATTGAATATGAAGGGTGAAAAATTTGAAATAGAATTAATTGATGGATCAAAAAAAGAAGCAACTTTAGTCACTAGAATAAAATCTGAAGAAAAAGGTTTTGAATATATTTATTATGCAATAGACGATGACAATGAAGAAAATGGGAATGCTTCTATATATGCATCAAAAATTATAAAAGAAAATGATAAAGAAGTTATAAAAAACTTAGATAACGAAGATGAAAGACAATATGCTTATAAATTATTTTCAGAAACATATAAAAAATTAAGAGAACAAAAAAATAACGAATAGGAGGTAATCTTATGAATATTAGTTCATTATCAATTCAAAGTAAAAGAAGATTAAGTGAATTATTAGAAGATTTAACAGATATATTAAATAGAAAAGATTCTTTGATTGAAAATGCATCTAAAGAAATTAATAGGATGAATACAATTATTGATATGCAAAATAAGTTAGATGCAAAAGGGTCTGAACTAACTAATATTGCAACTCCTATAGATGCTAAAGAATTACAAGAACTAGTTGAAAAATCAGATAAATTATCAATAGAAAAAGAAGAAATTAATGCTAAAAGCAGGCAATTAAATAATGATTTAGAAGAATTATCTAATATAGAAAATTCATTAATGGAAGAAATAAATCAATTATTATTATCAAATAATATACAAGAAGATAATAATCAAAGTATTTATGTAGAATCACTTGATTCACATGTTTATATTGTAGATGCTCAAATACCTGAAAATAAAGATGTTATATCTCAAGAACATTGTGAAATAATAAATTGTAATATTAATTTAATTGCGGAAATATCTAAATTATATAATAGTAATATCAACAAAATAGTAATAGATAATGAAGAAAATGATTTTGATGAATTAAAAGAAAAAGTAGAAAAATATAATAATGATAAAAATAATTCATATGATAAACAATTGGAATTATTAAAGAAATCTTTTGAGAAGGAAGACGAAAAACCAATAATAGAAGAACAACAAGAACAAGTAATAGAACTTCCAAAAGAAGAGATACCAGAAGAAACTTTGAATAATCAAAAAATAGAATTAGATACACAAGAAAATGAAAGTATAGTACCTTTATCAACAATTTTACCAGAAACAAAAGAAGTTAAAACTGATATTCCATCTAATAATGAACCAAATAATATAATTTATATTGATTCGAGTGATAAAGTGGTACCAAATCAAATCGCAAGAGCTACAAAAGAAAAACTTAATAATAAGATTATACAAATATTCTCTGGATCATACCCAGAAACACAAATTAAAGTAATTTCTCCATTAACTCAAAATGAAGAGAATCCTTTTAATTTAGAAAATTTTGTAACAAATAAAACTGCGTAATGCAGTTTTCTTTATTTTATAACAAAAAAATCATATTTTTTAACATAAAACTATTGATAAATATTAAAAAAAATGGTATCCTTTACTTATAAGCATAGTATGCTTATTAATAAGACAGAATACGGAGGTTTAAAACATGTCAAAAGCAGAATTAATCGAAGCAATTGCAGCTAAATCTGGTTTAACTAAAGCAGATTCATCTCGTGCATTAGAAGCATTCATGAGTTCAGTTGCAGAAACATTAAAAAAAGGAGATAAAATCACATTAACTGGTTTCGGAACTTTCGGAACTTCAAAAAGAGCAGCTAGAAATGGTAGAAACCCAAGAACTGGTGAAGTAGTTAAAATTGCTGCTAGAACTAGTGTTTCATTCAAAGCTGGATCTAAATTAAAAGAAGCAGTTAATAAATAATAGAAAGACATTTATATGTCTTTTTATTTTGTGTTATAATGATATAAATGGTAGGTGATATTATGTATAATTACGCACTTGAAATATTAAATATACTTTGCGATAAGGGTTATGAATCTTATATAGTTGGAGGTTTTGTAAGAGATAAATTACTTGGTATAGAAAATAATGATATTGATATAATCACAAGTGCAAAACCAGAAGAAATATCTAATATTTTTAATACCCATTTAGAATCTAATTATGGAAGCGTTAAACTTAAGTATAATAATTATATATATGAAATTACTACATTTAGAAAAGAATCTAATTATATTGATAATAGAAGACCTGATAATTATACATATATTACTGATGTAAAAGAAGATTTAAAAAGAAGAGATTTTACTGTTAATGCTATTTTAATAGATAAAGATGGTAATTATATTGATTATGTTGATGGTATTAATGATTTAAATAATAAAATATTAAGATGTATTGGTAATGATGGAGAAAAAATAAGAGAAGATTCTCTTAGAATTTTAAGGGCAATTAGATTTAATTGTATATATGATTTTGAATTTGATAATAAATTAGAAAAAGCTATTATAGATAATAAACATTTATTAAGCAATTTATCATTTGATAGAATAAAAAAAGAATTAAACATAGTTTTTAATGCATCAAAATCAATTAAACTGTTTAATATGATTAATTACTTTGATTTATATAAAACTCTTGAAATAAAGCCTAATAATATGCTTATAGAGACTAATAATTATTTATCTATATGGGCTCAATTAGATTTTAGTGATAACTATAATTTTTCAAGATATGAAATAAATTATATTAATTCTATAAAAGATATTTTAAACATAGGTATAAATAGTTATACTGTTTATAAATATAATGTTGATTTAGTAAAAGAATCAAATAAAATATTAAAATTAGATATTGATATAGACCAACTATATAATAGTTTAATAATAAAAAATAGAAAAGATATAGATATAACTTATGAAGAAATTTTAAATATAGTTAATGATAAATCAATTATTAATAAAATATATATAGATTTAGAAAAACATTTATTGTATAATAAATTACAAAACAAAAAAGAAAATATTATTTCTTATATAGAAGGTGAGTATATTGAATAAAAATTTAATAGATGAATTATTAAGAGTCAATAATAATTTAATAGTACCTAGTTATTTAATAAAATATATATCTAAATTAAATTTAGATTTAAATGAATTAATAATGATATTATATTTTTTAAATAATAAAGAAAAATTAACATTTAACCCTAAAAAAATATCACAAGAATTATATATTGAACAAAATAAAGTACTAGAAATAATTAATAATCTTCAAGAAAAAGGTTATATATCTATAGAAATAAGCAAAGAAAATAAAATAATAGAAGAATATATATCTTTAGATATGTTCTTTGCTAAAATAAATTCATTTATGATAGATAATGAAAAAAGTAATAATTCTAACGATATATACTCAAAAATAGAAAAAGAATTTGGAAGAACTTTATCTCCAGTAGAATATGAAACTATAAGTAAATGGATAGAAGGAAATGTATCACAAGACTTAATTGAAAGTGCTTTAAAAGAATCAATTTTAAATAATGCACCTAGTATTAGATATATAGATAAAATACTATTTGAATGGAATAAAAAAGGATATAAAACTTCTGATGATATAGTGCATAAAAAAAATAACAATGATGAATATATAGAAGAAATATATGATTATGATTGGTTAAATGAATAAAGACATATCAAATTGATATGTCTTTTTTTATTATTCACTTGATACTGTTACTTTTCTGCTTTGATTATATGTTTTTCCATTATATGTAGCAGTATATTTAATTGTATATTCTCCTTCTTGAGTGAATGTATAACTTGTTTTATTTGAAGAACCATCACTACAAGTTGTTGTTAATGAATAATTAGAACTAGGTATTTCAGTTCCTCCATCATAAAGTGTAACACCAGGATCTGAATATGTTTGATTAATAACAGCATTATCAGAACCATCAATCAAACGAAGTGTTATTAAACTAGTATCTTCTTCTTTTTCTTGTTTACCATTTCCTTTTACTTCAATTGATATACCACTACTTTGAGTAACTCTTAAATTACTCATACATGTTCTAACTATATATGTAGTATTGTTTGTAGGTTTACTAGTTTTGGTAGATGTACCAGTTGTAAAACCTAAAGATTTTTCACTACCAGTTACATTATCTTTAGCAATAACTTCATAACCAAATTCCCCATCTGCAGCCTTTCTAGCTGCGAGCGCTTCTTCAACTCTTTTACCGTATAAATCTTGAAGTGATTTCCTAATAGCTTCATCAGTTAATTGAGCAGGTTTACTAGCAGCATTCCAAGTTATTTCAATTTGATTACCTGATTCTTTTGCATTTATACCTGATGGATTAGGAAGTGTATTATATCTTGCTGAAGCCTGAGTTGGTTGTGTACCTCTTTTAAAGTATTCAGTAACTCTCATATCACCAGGAGTATTAGCACTAGGTAATAATGAAGGTGATGTTTCTTTTTCAATAGTTGCTTTTACTACACTATTAGGTGCTACAAATTTTTTAGTACCACTAGTATCAGATATACCAGATATTACTTGTCTAAATAATACACCACGAGTTCTATAACCTTCACTACCTAAATAATAGCCTCTTTCAGCTTCAGTATAACCATACCAAAGTGATACAGCATATTCAGGAGTATAACCAGTTACCCACATATCCATGTTAGCGCTTGATGGATAACCATATGTTCTTCTAGCTTCAGTAGAGAAGTTTGAAGTACCAGTTTTAGCAGCTAAATCAACACCTCTAACTGTACCATATATATTACTTTCATGTTCAACAGCATATTTTAATGAATCTGTTATCATATAAGCAGTTGAATCAGACATAACTCTATTTCTTTTTGATTTTAAACTTACAGTTTTACCAGTATCAATATATTCAACTTTAGTTGTTGTATAAGGTTTAGCAAAATATCCACCATTAGCAAATGCTGAATATGCACCAGCCATTTCAACAGGATTAGAACCAGTGAATGCTCCAAGTGCATGAGCTTCATGTAAATATCCATTACTATCAACTTCAGGAGTTATACCTAAGTTAGTAACAAATTCTTTAACTTTAGCATTATCATTCTTTTGGAATACCTTTAAAGCTGGTATATTTAATGATTTAGCTAGTGCTTGTTTATATGTAAGAAGTCCAGCATAACCACCAGATGCATTTTTAATTGCTACACCAGATGAATATGTATGTGGAGCATCTACTACTTGAGATGCTTCAGAAGCCCCCATATATTCAAATGCAGGACCATAATCAAATAATGGTTTAGCACACGATCCTATTTGTCTTTTAATACCAGATGCATAGTTAAGTACACGTTCACCAGTTTGATTTCTACCACCACCGACTGCTACAAGTGCACCAGAGTTTATATCAACAATAGCTATACCAGCTTGAACTTTATCATCTTTCCAAGCCCAAGTCTTACCAGCCATAATATCACTTAATAAGTTTTGTTTGTTGGTATCTAAATTAGTATATATTTTCATACCAGTTGTATAAGGGTTATTACCAGTTTTTTGTTCAACTTCATCAATAACTATATTTATATATGATTGATATGCATTTTGATCACTTTCTGGATTAGACTGTCTAAGTAAACTTTTAACAGGTATACTATTTGCCATCTTTCTTTCTTCTTCTGTAATATATCCATGTCTTTGCATTAAGTATAAAACAGTTTTTCTTCTTTCTTCAGCAGCTTCTGGATGTCTATATGGATCATATGATGTAGGTGCTTGGAAAAGACCAGCAATAACAGCAGCTTCACTTAAGTTAATATCTGATACACTTTTACCAAAATAACTTTGACAAGCTTGTTCAACACCATAAGCATTATTTCCAAGGAAAGGAATATTAACATAAAATTCCATTATTTCTTCTTTAGAATATTTCTTCTCTAATTTAAATATAGAAATATATATATCAGTAAACTTTCTTTTAATACCTTCAAAACCAGAATCTTCAGTTGATGTATATCTATTTTTAACAACTTGCATGTCTAATGTAGATCCACCACCAGCATTACCATGTCTTGTAATTTTATTAATTACTTGACCTACAGATGCTTTAAAGAATCTAGGTAAATCAAATCCATTATGTTGCATATATCTTGAATCTTCAGTTGCAATTATTGCATCAAGTAATACTTGAGGAAGTTCATCATATTCAACATTCTTTCTTTTTTCAACACCAAGTTTAGCAACTTGATTTCCATCTTTATCTAATATTACAGATGATTCTGTACTAAATAAATTTTCAGGTTTAAACTTAGGGGCATTCATTACTATATATATAGCAAATATAATCCCACCAATTAAACCTACAAGTAAGAATAATAGAAATATATTTAAAAGTAATCTTAATAATTTTTTCCACTTAAATTTTCTTTTTCTTTTATGTGTAGTTTCATTATTTTTTTTATTTCTTATTTTAATTTTCTTCATTCTTTTAACCACCTTTATACTATATAAATATTAACATAATAATTCTTAAATAACAATATTTTTATAAAATTTTATCAACTATTTCAATATATTTAATTCTTGGATAATATCCATATTCAATTAAATATCCGTTTTCCTTAATATAATTATATGGTATTGATTTTCTTTCATTATTATTAATAAATTCTTCTAAGTATTTAGTTTCAAACAAATAAGTTTCATCCAATGTTACAAATTTAATTATTAAAAATGATATGCCTCCATGATTTTTAATCTTAATTAAATGATCTATTTGATGAGAATGTATATTATTTAAAGGAAAAGAAGTTTTACTTTTAGTTTCCTTCGCATCAAAATCTATGTATTTTCCTTTATATATGCCATTATAATCTGTAGTAGAAGGTATTTCATAATAAGCTTCTGTTATTTTAGTATTAATTCTCTTATTGTAATTAACTTTCACTACTTTTATTGGAGTAGGTTTTTTATAAATAACCGCAATATCATTTTCTAAATAGTACTTATTAGAATTATTAATATCACTTTCTAAATCCATACCTCTATTACTATAAGTAATTATATTATTATTTATGTTATTTTTTTTATTTGGGTAATTCATTATATCACCAGTTATAATTATACTATATTTTAATCAAAAATAATATAAAAAATATGAAAATAAATATAGAAAAAAGTCTTCTTATGATATGCTTTGTCGAAACTAATGTATTTAATAAAAGAGTATGTTATGGTATACTAAAGGAGAAAAATAAAATGAATAATTTATATCTTATTTATGTTTTTACAAATATGCTTGAAGAAGTAGAAGATAGTAAATTAGATTTATTGTTAACTACGCTGTAAAAGGCAGTAAATAGATGTAAATTGACAAACATATTATTTTTTTAATATAATTGTCTAGAGGTGTTGGTTATGAATAAAGAAATACTATTAAATCCAGAAATGATATATAATTGGGAATTTAAAGTAGACGCACGTGGGTACAGACCTCAAGAAGTAGATAAAGTTTTAGATATGTGTAGTAGTGATTATAGAACTTATGAAGCTATTATAAGAGATCAAAAATCTCAAATAGATGCTTTAAATAACGAAGTTTTAGAATTGAAACAAAAACTTAGAAATGCTAAAGCAAATATGGAAATTGTTAAAAATTCTAGTAGAGAAGTAACAAATGTAGATCTACTTAGAAGAATATCTGAACTTGAAAAAATAGTATATAATGAAAGATAATAATTTTTTAGGTAAACGCTGCATTATAATGTAGAGGAAAGTCCATGCTCGCACTATCCTGAGATGGTAGTAGTGATTGTGTATAGGGAAAAAATAACCTATAGTAGTATATGCTAACGACGAGGAACTATCCTAAGGAATTCTATGGATAAAGTACTTATAAAGTGCCGCAGTGACGATATTTTTTCGAAAGAAAAAAGTGAAACGAGGTAAACTCCGCAAGCGAGAAACCCAAATTTTGGTAGGGGAACCTTTAATGAGAAAATGAACAAGTTAAAGGATGATGAAAATCATAGATAAATGTTTACCACCTACTTATGTAGGTACAGAACATGGCTTATTAAAAATTATTATATAAATTAAGGAGTGAATAATTTGAAAGAAATTGGAGAATTATTAAAAGAAACAAGAATTCAAAATGGGGTAAGTATTGAAGAAGCAGCAACTGATTTGAATTATAAGGCATCACAACTTGAATCGATAGAAAATGGTGATTATAAAAGTTTTAAAGATATATTTTTACTTAAATGTATAATTACTGATTATTCAAAATACTTAGGTTTAAATTCTGAAGAGATAATTGATGAATTTAATGAATATGTATTTGAATCAACATCTAAAATACCAATAGATGATATTGAAAAAGCAAGTAAACAAAAAGAAGACGATAAAATAATGTCTCCTTATACAAAACAAGAAAAAGAAAAAAGTAAATTACCTATGATATTAGGAATTATATTAGCAGTGCTTATAATAGCATTTGTTGTAGTTACATTTTATAATAATAGTAAGGATACATCTAGTGATAATTTAGAAATAAGTTATAAGGAGTAAGTAGTATATGAAAAATGAAAAATTACCAAATAGATTGACTAATTTAAGATTAATATTAAGTTTAATAATTATATTTATTTTGTTATTTCCATTTAATATGTTAAATATAAATTTTAAAAAATATTTAATAAATTCTATAGTAATAATAGATACTAAAATGATAATAGTGGGTATATTATTTATAATATCTTCTATAACAGACTTCTTAGATGGACACTTAGCTAGAAAATATAATAATATATCTGATTATGGAAAATTAATGGATCCAATAGCAGATAAAATTTTAGTAAATAGTGTATTAATAATATTATCTGCATATGGTTATATTCATCCAATAGTTCCAATAGTAGTTGTTATAAGAGATATAGTTATTAATTCACTTAGAATGCTTGCTGCATCCTCTGGAGTAGCTGAACCAGCAGGTATAACTGGTAAATTTAAAACAACATTTTTAATGTTAGGTATTGCACTTAAATTATTTGGTAATTTACCATTCGGACTTATTAATATAGCAGTTGATGATTTCTTTTTAATAGCTGGAACTGTATTATGTATAATTTCAGGATTAGAATATATTAAAGCATATAAAAAATATTTAAAAAATTAAAGATAATTAAAAATTATCTTTTTTTTTATTATTTTAGTGGAATTTACAATAAAAATGACGAATATATATATTAGAAGATAAATAATCTTCTTGATGCAAATATAGATGTGTAAATGAGAAAATGTAAAAAATAGAACAATTGTTCGAAAAAGACTTGCAATTATTTTTTTTGTAGTATATAATATTATTGTAATAGAAAAGTAGGAGGAAACAAAATGGCAAAGACAAACGAAGAAAATAAAGATAAGGTACTAACACAAGTACTTGCCGATATAGAAAAGCAATTTGGAAAAGGAGCAATAATGAAACTAGGTGATAATACTCATAACGAAATTGATGTATCACCAAGTGGCTCATTATCACTTGATTTAGCATTAGGTGTAGGTGGATATCCAAAAGGAAGAATAATTGAAATATATGGACCTGAATCATCAGGTAAAACAACATTTGCTCTTCATGCAATTGCAGAAGTACAAAAAGCTGGAGGTAGAGCAGCATTTATTGATGCTGAACATGCACTTGATCCAGTTTATGCAAAAAATTTAGGTGTTGATATTAACAATTTATTACTATCTCAACCTGATACTGGTGAACAAGCACTTGAAATATGTGAAGCTTTAGTTAGAAGTGAAGCTATTAATATAGTTGTAATAGATTCAGTTGCTGCACTTGTTCCACAAGCTGAAATTGAGGGTGAAATGGGAGATAGTCATGTTGGTCTTCAAGCAAGACTTATGAGTCAAGCTTTAAGAAAATTGTCTGGAACAATTAATAAAACAAATACAATTGCAATTTTTATTAATCAATTAAGAGAAAAAGTAGGTGTAATGTTTGGAAATCCAGAAACTACACCAGGTGGAAGAGCTTTAAAATTCTATTCAACAATTAGGATGGAAGTAAGAAGAAGCGAACAAATTAAACAAGGTGATAGTGTTATTGGTAATAGAACTAATGTAAAGATAGTTAAAAATAAAGTAGCACCTCCATTTAGAACTGCTCAACTTGAAATAATGTATGGCGAAGGTGTTAGCA
The DNA here is from genome assembly GCA_017459965.1 of Bacilli bacterium. Taxonomy (GTDB): domain Bacteria; phylum Bacillota_I; class Bacilli_A; order RF39; family UBA660; genus CAG-433. Next base: position 68,805 of record JAFUBW010000004.1, on the reverse strand, counting down.
GAACTTCTGAAATAATCGATTTAGCAGCTGAAGCTAATATTCTTGATAAGAGTGGATCTTGGTATTCATATAATGGTGAAAAATTAGGTCAAGGTAAAGAAACAGTTAAAACATTACTTAAAGAAAATGATGCATTAAGAGAAGAACTTGAAGAAAAGGTAAGAGAACACTATGGTATAGCAATCAAGAAAGGAAATTAATTTTCTTTCTTTTTTATTTTTATAAAAAAACAAGATGATAATAATATTATGAGTAAAGGAATTGAATATATATAAATATAATATTTTTTTATAAAATTATATGCAATTGTTGTATTTTTAAATAATACTAATGATGTATATAATGATATTCCAATAATCATATAAAATAATATTTTTTTATTTTGATTCTTATAGTTTAAATATTCTTTAATAAAATTTAATGACATAACATTTGATATAAAAAAGCAATATAAAAATTGAATAGTAGCGATATTTTCAACATGCTGTATAAAATCAAAATAATTAACTTTTTTCATTAATGAGTATTCTGGATAACTATACATACTAGAAAGTTCAATACCAAATATTCCTATTATAAAAATGAATATTAGTAAGTAATTTAGTGCGCTTAACAAATAGAATTTTGTTACTGATTTAGTTAAATTTTTGGAATCGAATATTATATTTTTTGGAATTGTTATCATCATGAATGTAGGTGTAACAAAATATGCAGTAAATATTAATGCATTTTTTAATATCGATATAAATGGAGTGTTAAAAAAAGGCTTGAAATTCTCTATATCTATAACTGTTGTAAGATTTGATATTGCGAATATAATCATTAAAACACTAATTATAAATAGTGAAAATGATACTTTTGCTATTGTTTTAACACCTGAATTACAACACCATATTGTTGGTATTAAAAATAACAACAATATTATATAACTTGGGGTTTGATCTAAATATTTATTTTGTACATAAGAATTTACACTCCATAGTAAGTATATAAAAAATAAAATAAATATAACAAATAAAAATAAATTAATAATATTTCCAATTGTTTTACCATATAATTTTTCTATTTTTTCAAATAATGATAAATCTTTTTCGTAATTACATAATCTTATTATAAAATAAAGAATTATAAGTGAGAAAATTATTCCCAATATAATAGAATAAATGCTGCCATTTCTTGCTGAATTAAGTATTTGTGTTGTTCCTACTCTTAAGAACATTACTTGAGATGTAAAATATATTATTGAAGAAAATCCTTTTTTACTAATTTTTGTATTCATATTTTTCTCCTTTAGTTGAATTTCTTATATCACCTTTTCTAGATAAATTAACATGCACTTTTATATTCACATCATAATTTTCATTATTATATTTTGGATAATCTAAATAAATCATTCTTTTTAATCCCAAAAATTGTCCTTTAGAATTGTTTTGAGTATTTATTGCTTTTATCATATAATTCTTTATTATTTTTTGAGCCTTTTCTTCTAATTCTTTTATGGTTTCTTCTTTATCTAAATCTTTTTTACAGTTATATTCATTGATTACTGATTTTGAATTTACATTAAAATTAATAATATATTTATTGTTATCTTTTTGTACTTTGTTTTTAGTTTTATTTTCTATTATTGAAACAGATGCATAATTATCATCATTATCACATTTTACTGGAATAATCATTTGATTAATGCTATTTCTAATAAAGTTATATCCAATCGTTTCTTCTTCATCCAAATATTTTTCTAATTTTCCATTATATGTAACTGCGATATTATTTAAATTTATTTGTGTCTGTGGATATGATGTTTCATTATTTTTAAGGGTAGTTCCTTTTTCACTATAGTTTTTAACTTCAATGACACTTACTACTGGATCTATATAATCCTTTAAATAATAAGATACAAATTCATCTAATTTTGACGAATAAGTAAGTGCGCTATCTAAATCTGCTGTTTCAATTGTACTTTTTACATAATCTGCAGGAATACTCTCTGGAGAAGTCATAATTTTTATTATTTTATTTGCTTTTATTCCTTTAGAGATTGTAATAGTAAATTCATCTTTTATTTCAGGAAGTCTTTGAAACAAATCAATTATATCAATTATAGATTCCGATGCGACTTCTTCGCTAATTACTAATTTTCCTAAATGCCCACCATATAATTTTTTATTTGATTTAGTAGTCATTTTTCTAAGTGCTTCTTCTATAGATTTACCTTTTGCTTCATATACTATAATTTTACTAGAATTTGTTTCTTCTTCACTTTTTACATTCATAACTTGTGCACCTACTAAATATTCATTATCTGCTTTATCGATAGATATAGAAGATACAATACCTATTTTATTGAGCTCTTTATAGTTATAACAACCACTTAGTATAAATATTATTAATATAGCTATTATTATTTTAATAATATTTTTTTTCATAGCATTACCTCCTAAAAATATTTTTGGTTAAAAAAGAATTTCTTTTATTTAATTTATATTTTTTTGTTAATATAAAATTATTTGCTTGTTCTTTTAAATTAAAAGGTACATATGGGATAGTATAATCAAATCCATATGATTCAATAGAAGCAATTCTTATTAAAAATAAAAGTGATGCGATATATATTCCATATAATCCTACAAAAGAACCAAGGAGTAAAAATATAAGTTTCCATATTCTAATAGTATTAACTACATCATTATCACTAAATAAAAATGAAGCAACTGCACTTATAGCAATAACTATTATCATAATAGGTGATATCATACCTGCTTCAACAGCAGCTTGACCAAGTACTAGGGCTCCTACTATAGACATTGAAGAACCAACAACAAAAGGTACTCTTGTATCAGCTTCTCTAAGTATTTCAAAAGTTAACCATAAAAGAATTGCTTCAACAGCAGATGGAAAAGGAACACCCTGTCTTTGCATCGAAAAATTAATAAGTACTGTAGTAGGTAAAGTCTCTTGATTAAAAGTTGTAAGTGCAATATAAATACCTGGCGTAATAATTGCGATTAAAAATGCAAGCATTCTAATAATTCTAGTTATGGATACATTTTTAGTGTTTTGATAATAATCATCTATTGTTTTAATATAATCTGAAAAAAAAGAAGGAATTATTAAAGCTTGAGGGGAATTTTCAACTATAATCGCAACTCTGCCTTCCATTAGAGAAAAAGAAACTAAATCAGGCCTTTCAGTCATAAGATTAGTTGGAAACATATAAGATTTATTAGTTAAATTTTCAGCTATATAATTACTATTGGCAACATAATCTAAATTCATTGTTTTAAGCTTTTTTTTAATTTTATTAACGAGATCTTCATTTACAATATCATCTATATATAAAAGAGATACTTTAGTCTTACTTTCAGTTCCAATAACATGTTCATTAATTTTTAATTTATTAGATTTTATTCTTTTTCTAACTAAACCTAAATTGTTTTGATAATTTTCAGAAAAAGCATCTTTAGGACCTTTAATAACCTTTTCATTTGTAGATTCTATTATACCTGAGTCAAGAGGATATTTAGTTTCAAAAGCCATAAAATTATTATCTATATTAACAATAGTAAAACCAGAGTATAAACAGTAAAACAAATCAGTTTCATTTTTTATTTCTTTTAAATTACCATATGGTATTTTATTTTTTAATTTAGAAAAACTATTAATGTTATATTTTACAATTGGTTTAAGAAGAAAATCATTAATACTAGATGAATCTGTTAAACTTTCAAAAAAAATAATATTTATCTTATTAATTTCTCTAATCTTTAAATCAGGTGAATATTCCATTAATTTTTTTATTGTTTCTATATTCATAAAAAAACTCCTTTTAAAATAGTTTACCCAATTATAGTTTACCCAATTATTAAAAAAATATAGTATAATATTATTGGTGACTTTCTATGAAAATTAATGAAACATATGAAACTAAAATATTAAGATTAAATAATGAGACAGAAGGTGTAGGTATAATTGATGGCATTACTACATTTATTCCTTATGCACTTCCTTTAGAAATAGTAAAAGTAAAAATAGATAACATGTATGATAATTATGCTAGAGGGACTTTAGTAGAAATACTAAAAGAAAGTAGTGATAGAATAGATCCTGTATGCCCTTATTTTTATAAATGTGGTGGATGTAATCTTATGCATTTAAATTATGATAGTGGGTTAGAATTTAAAAAAGAAAAAATAGAATCTATTTTTAAAAAGATTACAAATGAGAATATTAAAGTAAATAATATTTATAATGGTAATAATTTATATTATAGAAATAAGATAACTTTAAAAGTTGATAAAAATAAAATAGGATATTATAAGGAAAAAACAAATACTCTAATAGATATAGATAAATGTTTTATTGTTGATAATAAAATTAATAATGTTATTAAAGACTTAAAAGATTTTATTAATAATTATCCAGATAATGAAATTAATGAGATAATGATTAGAGTAATAGATAATAAAGTGATGATATCAATTGATAATATAAGTATAAATTATAAAGATTTATTTATAGATAAGCTTAATAACTTAGACAGTATTTATATAAATAATAATCTAGTATATGGGGAAAAAGTACTAGTAGAAACAATTGATAATTATAAGTTTAATATTTCACCAAAATCATTTTTCCAAGTTAATAAAAAAGTATCAAAAATGATGTATGAAAAGGCAGTTAGTTATATAGATAAATCTGATATAACATTAGATCTTTATTCTGGAACTGGTACAATAACGGCTCTTTTATCTGAAAAAAGTAAAAAAGTAATAGGTATAGAAGTAGTTAAAGAAGCAGTTAATGATGCGAATAATAATTTAAAGATAAATAATATATCTAATGTAGAATTTATTTGTGATAAAGTAGAAAATAAAATTGAAACATTAAAAAAATTAAATATAGATAATATAGTTCTTGATCCACCAAGAAGTGGAAGTGATAAAAAAACATTAAAATCAATTTTAGAAATAAAACCAAATAAAATAATATATATATCTTGTAATCCAGTAACACTTGCAAGAGATTACAATGTATTAAAAGAAAAATATATAATAAAAGAAATAAATGCATATGATATGTTTTCAAACACTTATCATGTTGAAACAGTTATGGTTTTAGAAAAGAAAGATGTTTAAGAAACATCTTTTTTTAATCGTAAAATAGTAATATTACGATGTAAATAAATTTTGAAAATATGATATAATTCTATATAGAGGTGATAATCTTGAATAAAAAAGAATTAATTATAATTTCTGTATTAACTATTTTATTAGCATTTATGGACATAAGTGGATTACCCAGTGCATTATTTGTAAATATTAATATTTTAGATATTAATCCAATTTACTTTACTTTAATGATTAATTTTTTATTCATTGGTTTAATATCATTTTTTACTTTAAAATATCTTTGCCCTAGTTGGAAGTTGGGATTCAATAAAAAAGGAATTGTATCTGGTTTAAAGAAATATGGATTAATTGGTATTGTAGTTGGAATTATTTCAGGTATAGCATTTTTCATTGGATTAACACTTGATGCAAGGCCTAGTATATGGAAAGTATTAATTGAAGGAATAATATATTATATTGGTGTAGCAATAATTGAAGAATTATACGTTAGGGGCTTATTATTAAATTTAATAGAAAAAAAAAGTTATAAAAGTAAAAATAGTTCTTTAATAGCAATTATAGTATCTTCTGTAATTTTTGGATTAGGACATATATTTGGAGTACTTGGAGAACCTATGCTAGTAATAGCAACAAAGGTAATATGGACTATTGCTATGGGGATATATTTTGGTGCAATATATAAGAAAACAAATAATTTATGGATACCAATTATCTTACATTTTATAATTAATATTTGCGCATTACCATATTGCTTTACAACAAATACTTCTTATCCAATTATAAGTTTATATATTATTTTACCAACATATTTAATTTTAGGTTTTTATAGTTTATATATAATTAAGAAAGGATAGTAAATTAAATCGTAAGATTAAGATGTTACGATATGTTCTTTATCCGCAGTACGAAGTGTAACACTGCGGATGAATTGATATGTTCGTTGACCAAATACATGGTTAAACGATATGTTCGTTGACCGCATACTAGGCATGTTGAAAGCGTATGTTTATTTGAACTTAAATAAATGAATAAATTTCATTTATTTTTTTTATAAATTTCCTTATTTTTGTTTACAAAAACCATTAAAAATAGTACAATAAAAGTAATTATATAATAGAGAGGGATTATTATGAATTTATTAAAAAAATATGATAAGAAAAAAATAACATTGTTCTTGATAATTATTATATTTGCTTTTATTTTATTTTTATTTATATTTAGTAAAAATAGCGTAGCTAATATATATTATAGAACTTATACAAAAGAAAATGGATGGACAAAATGGTGTAAGAATAGTCAAATATGTGGTACTAGTAATAACATAAGTGCTATTCAAATAAAACTTAAATCAAATTTAAAAGGTGACGTTGCATTTAATACTTATTATAAAGATAGCAATGAAAAATATTTAAGTTCTAATAAAATATCAGGAAATAAAAAAGATGATATTATAGGAATTAGAATTGGTTTAACTAAAGACTTAGGTAAAAAATATAATGTAGTTTATAGAACAAAAAATAAAGATAAAGAATGGGGCGAATGGGTAAAAAGTGATACTGCATTATTCTATTCTGAAGGATTATCTGAATTCTTTCCAATAAAGAAAATTCAGATAAAAATAGAAAAGAAATAGGGTGAGTTTATGAAATATATTAGAAGATTATTATTTACATTTTTAGTATTTATATCATTTTCAGTATCAGTAAATGCTGAGAGTGTTTATTTGGATGTAGGACACAGTATATCTTATGGTTCTTACTCAACACACTATTTCTCTGTTGATGATGGTAGTGGTAATGCTTTTTGTGTTGAACCAAGTAGAGTTAATCCACCTTCTGGAACATATAGTTCAACAGAAATTGGTGGTGATTTAAGAAAAGCATTATATTATTCATATGGTGCTCCTGGATGGGATAGTGCTATTGAACAACACTTTATAAATGTAGGACTTGGTGGAGATGCTGAAGATTTATATGCATTCTCACATGTAATGCTATCTTATGTTTATAATTCTGATCAAGATTGGGATATGGGGCTACCAAATTTAGATCAAAATTTAAGAGATCTAACTAATGCTCTTATAAATAATTCTCCCGATCCACCAAGCGGATTTAGAGCATATATGATTGGTGTTAGTGGTGCTCAAAATATGGTTTATTGGACAAATAAAAAATATTGTTTAAAAGTAAGAAAACAAGATACAGAAACATCAGCTTCATTAAATGAGGCAACATTTAGATTAAGTGATGGACAAACTTGTACTACTTCTGGAGGAACATGTACTTTTACAGATCTTTCAAGAGATGATTATACAGTTACTGAAATAGGTGCTCCTGAAGGATATTGTATAGATAGTCCTGCAGCTATGTCTGTTAGTTCATCATCATTAACTCAAATGAGTGATAGTGGATGTCCAGGGGATGCTACTGTAGTGACTAAGTCAGATCATAAAAAATATTATTGTATTAAAGTTAAAAAGACTGACTTTATAACTGGTGAATTAATAAAAGGTGCATCTTATAAAACTACAATTGATGGTAGTGAAGTTACTCATTCTGATGATTGGGATGGAGCGAATGACGGTTATACAACTTTCTTTACTGGTACACAAAAAGGTTCATTTAATGTTAATGAAACAATTGCACCAGTAGGATATGAATTATATAGTGGTACTCTTCAAGCAGTAGCAAATCAAATGACTTGTGGAAAGAGTAGAAGTGAAGCTGAAGCAGAATGTAAGGCAGCAGATCCTAGCACATTTACTGCAGATTCTTTACCAACATATCCGGAAAAGAAATATTTTCTAAATTGGTATAAAGTTACTGAAAATGGTACTACAAGAGCTAATGGTGCTAAATTTAAAGTAAAACAAAAAGACGGTAATCAATATATAAAAGTTAATGGTACTCAATCAGTAAAAGATGCCTCAGGTGTTACTAAAACATGTTATGTATTTGATGGTTTAGTAAGTGAATCACAAGCTTCAGTATTAGAATCAATGAATACTGGATCTGCTAATGGAGAAACTTGTATATTAAAAGTTGCTAAAGGTGATTATACTGTAATTGAAACTGATCCAGCAAAATTCCATGCATTTGGTACAGAAGCATCAAAAAATATTACAACAACTACAACATTTAATGCTATGACTAACAATAATAAATTTGTAAATTTAAAAACTAGATTTGAATTTACTAAGAGTGTTTCAAGTGGTGATAGTGGTGTATGGAAAACTATAACTACAGAGCAATTAAAGAAAATACCATTTAATATATATGATGCAAGTGGTAATAAATTATCATTTGTAAAGGATGCAAGTGGTGTATATCAATACACAGGTAATACTATAGATGGTCCTGGTACAACAGGTGCTACACAAGATTTATATCTAAATGATGTTAGAAAATTTATTGTAGAACATTTACCAGAAGGTACTTATAGCGTAAAAGAAAAAGGAAGTGCTGATGGGGCATGTACTTGTAGAGATGATAATGGAGCTTGTGTAGGATTCTATTATCCTGAATACAAAAATGAAAGCGATTATAAATTTACTGTTACAGATTGTTCAAATGAATCTTCTAATTCGACATCATGTCCAACTCATAAATCTGCAACACAAGGTCTTCAAAACGTTCCAACAGAAATTCATTTTACAAAGGCTGATTTCTATTCATATGAAGATGCAGCAGATGTAGTAGATTTTGAAAATGATAAAGAAAGAAATGATTTCGATAGAATTGTTTTCAAATTAAAAGATTCAAATGGAAACTACATGAGTTTAGTTAAAGTTGGTAATCATGGTACATGTTTAACTGATGATAGTTATGCAGAATATAGATATGTTCCACAAGAATACTTAAATTTATTAAGTGATGAAGAAAGAGCAAACTTAACTGAAGAATTACATACATGTGGTGGTCATATTAGAATTACTCATTTATGTAGAAATAAACAATATTTCATAGAAGAAATATCTGTTCCTGAAGATTCAGTATTTACTTTACCTGAGGATCCAGCAGATAGAACAAGAGAATATAATATTCCTTGCTGTGGAAATACAACAACACCTTCATCATCAACTCAAGTAATTAATGATAAAGGTACTAGAGTAAGATTTGAAAAAAGAGATTCTAAATATAACTATTTAATACCGGATGAAACGACAACATTCCAGGTATATCAATGTAAAAAAGGTAAAGAATGTAACCCTGCGGATAGTTCAGATCCACTTAATGCTGATAATGTTAGACAATTAATGAAATTTTCACCAAGAGCAGTTATAAGTGGTGATGAAGAAGATCCAAGAGATGCAGAAGGTCTAGCAGGAGTAGAAGTATATAATGCAATGAGTGATAGTGATGTCGCAAGAGGTAAAAATTATGTAACTGATTTACATCCATATCATGGTATATTAGTTTTAAGATATTTACCAGCAGGTTATAATTATGTATTGCTTGAAACAGTCGCACCTAAAAATTATACTTTACCAAAAGGTAGAGATGCTCAAACTAAATTTACTGTTGTAAATAATACAGTTAATGTTGATGAAATAGATATGCCTAATGTTCCAACATCATTATTAATCAGAAAATATTCTGATGATGGAAAATTACTTAAAGGCGCACAATTTAAAATATATGAAGGTATTACTTGTGATGCTAATTTAAGCGCTATGAATCAACCAAAGACTGAACTTAAATTAAAAACAATTAGAGATGGTGTTTATGAATCAAGACCAGTAACAGATACAAATATAATACAAACATGTTCTGATGATAATGGTATTTGTAAGAGTATTCCACTTAATCAAGTAACAAAATTAACTTATACAGATTACTTAGGAACATGGGCTGATTTCGATAATGTAGTAAATGATGAATTAGAACAAGTTCAACTTGATGAAGGAGAGGCACTAGTTCAATATTTAGAATATGGTCATTGCTATATAATAGAAGAAGTTAAGGCACCAACTGGATATTCTTTACCTAAAAATAAAGAAGATAGATTTACAATGGTTACAATAGAAGAAAATGAAAAATATGCTAGAGATACATATAAAAATTTAGTTAATAAACCAACACCATTTACATTCTATAAATACGATGAATTTAACAATTTAATAGATGGTGCAGAATTTAAACTTCAAAAATTAGATGATAACAAAAAATATCATGATATTACTGTTACACAAGAAGAAATAGATGGAGAATTATTCTATAAAGTTGATGAAGAATCTGATAATAAAGTTATTACTACTAAAGATGGTAAAGCAACAGTTTATTACTTGGAAGTAGGACAATATAGAATATTAGAAACAAAACCAGCACCTGGTAAAGAACTTGGAAAAAATCCTAATGTTGCTACATTCTTTGTAGATGATAGTGGAAATGTTTATGGTAATGCTATAATTTCAAACAAAGCAAAAACAGAAAAAATTAAAGCATCATCTAGTGCAGAATTTATTATTGGTCCAAGAACAGGTACAACAGTAATAAGATATGGTCTTATAATTGCAATTTTAGTAGCAGTTATTACTGGCTTAATGCTATTACAAAGGAAAAAGAAATAGGTGGGGTATTATGTTTGATAAATTTAAAAAAATAATGTTAGATGAAAAAAGTCAAAAAATAGTATTTATAGTAGCAGTGGTAATAATAGTAATATTATCACTTCTACTTATAATTTCTAGAAATTTTGGTACTTTTAATAATATATCAATGAGAAAGAATAATAAAGATATATTTTCAGTGTCAGATCTAACTGTGAATAATCTAAAATTTTCTGATAAAGAATCAAAAGTAAAAAAAGAATTAGGTAATCCAACAAAGGAAAAAGAAGAAACAGAAAATAATTATAAATATAAAAAATTATATTATGATGGGATTACATTAACTTTAAAAGAAAATTATGATGATTTTATGTTAGTAAAGGTAGAAATAACATCTAAAAAATATAAAATTAATAGAAATATTAAGGTAAATGATAAAATACTTAGAGTAATGAAAAAATTTAAAATAGAAAATACAACAGGTACTTATTTATACGGTAATTATACTATTGAACAATTAAATAATTCTGAATTAAAAGATAATGTGTATGTTGCTGTAAGAAGTAATAGTGAAGTTGTATACATTAATAAAGACGCTCAAGTATCAGATGGTATATCAAACATTGCAAGATTGAATATATCATATAAGCATGGAAAAGTTTCAAAAATAACATGGAGTTATGATTATAAATAAAGAACATTTTTGTTCTTTTTTTCTATTTAAATATCTTGAAAAAACAATATTATATATGATATAATAATATTATAGAAAATAGGTGAGTGTATATGAAAATAAAAAATAATAAAAATTTATATTTTGCAGTTGCAATAATCGCTTTATTAGTTATAAGTTTTTTAATTTATAATTTTGTTGGTAAGGCAGATGCATATGCAGATAAAGTAGCTATTGATAAAGCAAAAATAACTGGTATTACAACAGGTACAGGTGCATTTAATAATGATGGATTGAATTATAGTGATCCTTCATCTTATACTAAAGATTCTGGTTATATAGCTGGTGGAGATTCAAATGATAAAAATAGACTTGTTAGATCATTTGATTCAATAACATATCATTTTGATTTTTCTATTAAAGGTAAAAATGATAATAATGATTATGAAGAAAGAAATGTAAGTATTAAGGTTATTTTGCCGGATTCAATTTCAAAATATGTAACCTTTGATCCTAATGCTAATACTAGTGAAAACACTCATACTTATAATTTTGATGGAATTGATACATATGGATCATTTCAAAAAGATATAACTATATATGTTTTAGGGGCACCTAATGGAACACAAATTAATCCTAAATTTGAAATTCAAGAAACAACAAACACTGATTCAAATTATATAGTTAATTTAGGTAATGCTTCATCTGATACATATAATTATGAATATAATAGTGATTCAAATAATTATAGTAATGTAAGTACAACTCAAGGTTTTACAAACTATATGCCAACTATAGTATCATCAAAAACTCCAAATTTAAAATTTAAACTATTACCTCAAACAAGTGAAGGTCAAAAAGCAACTTATGATAATAAAATAGGTAGATATTTAACATATGTGTTAGGTGTGGAATTAGTTGGAGATGAATCTACTGGTATTAAGGGTTATATGGTGCCAGATGGTAATAAAATAACATTTAATATGAGTTCAACTCAAAATGGAAATGTAACAACTGGTTTAATAAATAATGAATGGGTAAGATTATATTCAAATGAAACTACATCAAGTATTGAACCAATTACTATATCACTTCCTTATAGTGCAGGCTCTATAAATGATAAAAAAGTGAAATATCCTGGTAATATTTCTAAAGAATATAATACCGTTACAATAGACGGATATGATTTTAATTATACTCCAACAAATGTAAATGCAGATAATAGTAATTTATCTAATTCTGAATATATGATAGGGACTTATGCAATTACTGTGTTTTCAGAAAGAGTTTCATCAGATTCAAGAAATGATATTACAAATAGTTTAACAATTGATAATATAAGTGCAAAAGATATTTCTGGTCAAAGTATTTCTGTTTCACCAGTAACAGCTAGTGTTGTAAATAAATATTATGAGAATGTTGACTATTCACTTAATACACAAATACTTGATGAAAATTATAATGCACTAGCAGATGCATCAGGTAAAGGATCAGTATCAAAAGGAACTACAACAATATTAAGAACAACATTCAATTATAATAAAACTTTATCAGATCAAGGTTTAAAAGAAGTAATTAAAATAGATCCTAATGCTTATAGATTTATTCCTATTAATGATAAAGATATAAAAATAACTATTGATAATCCAGAAGGATCAAATTTATCTGAAAAAGATTTTGAAATAAAATTTATTTCAGGAAATTTCAAAAATGATAATTATTCAGTAAACTCAATAGATAATAGACTAAGTCAAGAAGATTTATCTTTAGCAAGTTCAACTTGTCCAAGTAATATTAGTAATTTATCAAATGATCAAATAATGAATTTATATGGTGGGCCATGTATTAAAGCAAACAATGATATAGAATCAATATTTGAAAATTTATTAGATGCTAAAACTGAAGATAATAAAGAAATCCCAATCACAAAAATAATTCTTCAAACTAAAAAAGGTATTTCACTTCCTGACAATGTTAAAGTAACTGTTGATGTAGGAGTTAGAGTAAGAAATGTTAGTGATTTAACAAAAACATATCAAATGGCTGTAGTAGCAAGTTCATCTGATTATGATGATGTACTTACATATTATTCTCCAAGAATTATAAACACAGAAAATAGTATTACAAACCCTGATAACTATAGAAAAACTACATATTCAGGAACTAATATTACAAGTATTGATACAGATAGTCCTTGGGGTAATTCATTAAAGATAGTTAATTTTACTTCTAGACAATCAATAACTGTAACAAATAAAAATTCTGATGGTAGTATGAAAATTAATTATAATGCTAACAGTGGAACAACAATTAATTATAATATTAAAACTATAATTAATGATGAAAATGAAAATGTAGGTGCAGATGATACTTGGTATATAAATCACTTAAAAGTAGTTGTAACTTTACCTGAGGAATTAACTTATATTCCTGATAAAGCTTTAGGAACTCCAGAAGTATCACAAGTAGGTGGTAAAACAATATTAACTTATACTTTACCATATACAAAACCAAATATGAAAATTAAAGATATTAATTTCAAAGCAACTATAAAACCAACTATAAAAGGTAGTTCAGTTCCAATAAAAGTAACAAGTAGATCTGAGGCTATTAATATAAATGGGGAAAGAGATACAAGCTATTTTGAATTGTTAAATGGAAGTTTAACTATATATGCAGCTGGTATAGAAAATGTTATAGTTTCTCAAAAAATAGGTAGTGAAGGTTCAGTAATCGAAAAAAATGGAGAATTTAGTTATTTACTTGATGCATATAATAATACAAATTCTAATATAAATGATTATACAATATTAGATATCTTACCAAGTAATAATGATAAAAATGGGTCAAAATTTAGTGGAAATTATAAAGTTAAAGTAACAATGCCTGATTCTTTAGGAGCAGCTAAAGTATATTGTTCAACTAAAGAATATTCTAAATTGACAAATGAAGTTCTTGATTCAAATAATGATTTTAAAGAATGTAATATAACAAGTGATTATGTAGATGCAACTGCTATTAGAATTGATAATGTAAATATAGATGCTAATTCTTCAATTGATAGTATTAAAGTATCTATTAAAACATCAAATAATAATTACGAAGATAAATATATTAATTCATTTGTAGGTGGTTCAAAAACATATAGTCAAAATGAATCAAATAAGATAGAGGCAAGAGTAGTATCAAGAAATATTTCTGGAAGAGTATTTATTGATAGTAATGAAAATGGTGTTGAAGATGATAATGAATCATATTTAAAAGATATTCCATTAACATTATATAAATTAGATTCAGAAAATAATTTAACAAAAATTGAAGATACTGTTTCTGATAAAGATGGTAAATATATATTTAAAAATTTAGATGTTGGAAGATATAAAGTAAGAGCTAGTTATAATAAAGAAGCGTATGATTTAACACTAAGATATGCAACTGTTGATACAACAGTTGATTCTGATGCATTTAAGATAGAAGATGGTTTAGTTGAAATTAGTAATAAAAGAACACCAGATGAATCAGATGGTATTAGATTAACAAGAGATGTTGAAACTGCAGAAGATATGAATATTGGTTTAATATCTAGAAAATATTTTGGATTTGATATTGATAAATATATTACAAAAGTAGATTTAACATATAATAATACACTTGAAACACATGAATATCTAAATCAAAAAATAGTTAAAGAAGATGTAAGAAGTAGTTTAAAAGCATATGCAAAAGTATATTATGGTATAAAAGTAACAAATAATTCAACAGCAGGAGGATTTGTTAAATTAATAAATGAAAGTATTCCAGAAGGCGCTATATTTGATGAAAATGATCCATTAAATGTTGGTTGGTTCTATTCAAATGGACAATTACAAAATGTTTCATTAGAAAATGATTTAATCGCACCAGGGGAATCAAGATATTTAACAATCACATTAAATATACCTCCACAAACAGAATACAAATCATATATAAATAATGTAATATTGTTAGATATTGAACCATATCAACCAGAATTATCAGAAGATACAAATGCTGATTCAAATTTATATAAAGTTGGAGAAGCAGTAAGTTATGCTGGTGTTGATTGGCATGTAGTTAGTACTGAAAAAATATCAGATGATGAACAATATGTAACTTTACTTGCTGATTCATCATCATCAAATGAAAAAATGGGTCATACAGCTTCAAATAATGATACATATAAATGGAGTGATTCATTAATAAATAAATATATTAATACTAATTATATAAGTACAAATACTTTAAATACACCAATATTAATTGATAATGTAATATGTGATGATGCATCAGGTTTACCAACAGCATCTTATGGTGGAACATTAAAGAGTGAAGGTACTTGTCAATCAAATATTTATAATACATACAAAGTAAGATTATTAACTGAGAAAGAATATAATAACTTAAAATTAAGTGATTTAGAAGATTTATCTTGGTTATATGGTAATTCTGATTTCTGGCTTCAAAATACTGTTTATGTAGATCAACAACATAATTCTTATGGACAAATAAAAGATGTTACTATAGTTAAAAATTTAGCTAAATATTCTAGTAAAATAAATACATCTGTACAAACAGGATATGATACTAATATTAGTAACTGGATAAGATCAAATACATTAAAAGAAGTAAGACCAGTAATTACAATATCAAATAAAAATATAATACCAGAGTAAAAAGGCGATTATTCGTCTTTTTATTTTGAAGAAAAATAATTTTCTTCTTTTTTATTATTTAATTATTTTGTTTGATTTGATATAATAATATTACATGATGGGTGGTTATAATATGGATAGTAAATTAGAATTATTATTAGATAAAATTAAATTAGATAAAGATAGTTATAAATATTTTGAAAATGGAAAAATAATAAAAATAAAATGTTCTAAAGATAAACTAAATTGGAATTTTATTATTGATGTTAAGGAAGTATTACCAATTGAAGTGTTGGAAGTATTAGATAATAATTTAAAAGAAGCGTTTCCTAATTTAAAAAGTGTTACTTATACTATTAATGTAAATGATCTTACTAATTTAAAAGTAAATGAATATTATCCATATGTTATTAATTCTTTAAATCTAGGTAAAGCTATTTCTATGATTTTTTTAGGTAAAGATATTAAATTTACTACTAATGGAATGGTACTTGAAGCATTTAATAAAGCAGAAGAAAATGTAATTAAAAGTAAAATAAAAGATATAAATAATAAATTTAAACAAATAGGTTTTAGTAATTTTTTACTATCTACTGAATTAGTTAATGAAAAAAGTGAAGTAGCAAGTGAAATAGATAAAGAATTGAATCAAGAAACTAAGGAAGCCATAAAAGAATTTAGTAATAAACCTATAAAAAAAGAAAATAATGATAGGACACCAATGGCATCTACTAAACAAGTTGAAGGTAGTAATGCAGTTCTTGGTGTAGAAATAAATGATGATCCAGTTAAAATAGAAACAGTTACAAATGAAACAAATGATATTACTATTGAAGGATATATATTTGGTAAGGATTTATTTGAATCCACTAAAAGTGCATTTAAGATTATTACTTTAAAAGTTTCTGATTTATCAGATAGTTTGCTTGTTAAAATATTTTTTAGAAATGAAGATGATTTTAAAAGAATTGATGGTCTATTAAAAGAGAATAATTGGTATAAAATTAATGGTAGAGTTGCATTTGATACTTATGCGAATGATTTAGTTTTAAGTGCTAGAAATATTGTTGAGATAGAGAGTAAATTTACAGAAATTGAAGATAAATCAGAAGAAAAAAGAGTTGAACTTCATGCACATACTATGATGAGTCAGATGGATGGAGTAGTTAGTGTAGAAACCTTAATTAAACAAGCTAAGAAATGGGGACATCGTGGTATTGCTGTTACTGATCATGATGGTGTTCAAGCTTTCCCTAATGCATTTAATTTAGTTAGAGGTATGAATAAAGATTTATCAGAAGGAGAAGAACCATTTAAAGTTATTTATGGCTGTGAACTTGTAATGGTTGATGATAATGTAGATATAGTTATAAGAGGAACTGATGATGATTTACTTGATACTACATATGTTGTATTTGACTTAGAAACAACAGGTTTTAATGCCGGTGGAGCAGACTCAATTATTGAAATAGGTGCAGTTAAAATTCATAATGGTGAAATAATTGATAGATTTGATGAACTTATTGACCCAAAAAGAAAATTACCTGAAAAAATAACAGAGCTTACACATATTACTGATGATATGTTAAAGGGTAAAATAAATGAAGAAGAAGGAGTTAAAAAGTTTATAGACTGGATTGGTGGAACTAATGTTCCAATGGTCGCACATAATGCTAAATTTGATACATCTTTTATTGAGATGGCATATAAAAAATATAACCTTGGAGAATTTATAAATCCAGTAATAGATACATTAGAATTATCACGTGCACTTGATCCAGCAGAAGCAAGACATTCACTTTCTGCTATTACTAAAAGATATGGTGTAGTATTTGATGAAGAAGGTCACCATAGAGCAGATTATGACTCAGAAGGGACTGCTATAGTTCTTCACAAAATGCTTAAAAAAATGAGGAATCAAAACTTTAAAAAGATAAGTGATATGAATAACTTAGTACCTAAAGATGAAATATATAAATATGGTAGGACTCATGATATAAATATACTTACTTTAAACAGAGAAGGACTTAAGAATTTATTTAAAATAGTATCGCTTGCTAATACCAAATATATTTATAAAACACCTAGAATACTTAGAAGTGAAATAGAAAAATTAAGAAAAGGTTTATTAATAGGATCAGGATGTTATCAAAGTGAAGTATTTAAAGAGGCATCTACTAAAACAGAAGAAGAACTTGCTAATATTATTAAATTTTATGATTATGTAGAAGTTCAACCGGTTGATGAATATTGTCATTTAGTACCTTCGGTTTTTGAAAATGAAGCAGCTGTTATTAAAAATATAGAAAAAATAGTAAGAGTAACTAAAGAAGCAGGTAAAATAATAGTGGCTACAGGAGATGTTCATCACTTAAAAAAAGAAGATAAAATATATAGAGAAATAATAATTAATCAAAAAGTTCCAGGTAGAGGACGTCATCCTTTAATTAGAAATTCTAAAGGCGGAAATATTCCATCTCAACATTTTAGAACAACCGATGAAATGCTTGAAAATTTTGAATTCTTAGGAAAGGATTTAGCAAGAGAACTTGTTATAACAAACCCAAATAAAATACTGGATATGACTGAAACATTTGATGTTATTATTCAAACTGGAGGAGTGCCATTTTCTCCAAGAGTAAAAGCAGATGATGGTAAAAGTTATTTAGATTGCCCAAGAGTAGTAACTGATCTAGTATACGAAAAAGCAAATGATTGGTATGGAAATCCACTTCCATATAATATTGAAGAAAGACTAGGCACAGAACTTTATGGTGATATAGTTTTAACTTCAGTTAAATATTATTTAGATAAAAATTTATCAGAAGAAGAAAAGATAAAAGAAGGATATAAAGGGCTTCATGAAG
Source organism: Bacilli bacterium (assembly GCA_017459965.1). GTDB lineage: Bacteria > Bacillota_I > Bacilli_A > RF39 > UBA660 > CAG-433. Next base: position 49,915 of record JAFUBW010000004.1, on the reverse strand, counting down.
TAATACTTAAAGGTTCAGATGCAGTTAAGGATATGGTAAGAAATTATTTAAGGGATACTTCAGAAGAAGAACTATCAGAAGAAGAATTAGAAAAACTATTGAAGAAAAATTTAGGTGGAGTAATAGGTGCAGGGTTTGATCCTATATATTTAATAGCGCAAAGATTAGTTAAAAAATCTAATAATGATGGGTTCTTAGTAGGATCAAGAGGTTCAGTTGGTTCATCATTTGTAGCTACTATGATGGGTATTACTGAAGTAAATCCATTATCTGCACATTATAGATGTCCAAAATGTAAAAAATCTATATTTGAAGAAGATGGTAAATCTTTAGGAGCTACATATTCATCTGGATTTGATTTACCTAATAAAAATTGTCCAGTTTGTTGTACTGAAATGATAAAGGATGGACAAGATATTCCGTTTGCTACTTTCCTTGGTTTTAACGCTGATAAAGTACCTGATATAGACCTTAATTTCTCAGATTTAAATCAGGCTGCTATTCATGAATATACTAAAGTATTATTTGGTGTAGACAATGTGTATAGAGCAGGTACAATAGGTACGGTAGCAGATAAAACAGCGTATGGTTTTACAAAAGGATATTTTGAAGATAGAGGAATAGAGAAAAGAGCAATAGAAATAGAAAGATTATCTAAAGGAGTAGCTGGTGTAAAAAGAACAACAGGTCAACATCCAGGAGGTATAGTAGTTATACCAGATTATATGGATGTATATGATTTTACTCCTTATCAATTCCCAGCAGATGATCCAACTTCTGCTTGGAGAACAACTCACTTTGATTATCATAAAATTGAAGATGATGTATTAAAACTTGATATATTAGGGCATTCAGACCCAACGCAACTTAGAATGATACAAGATATGACAGGTACTGATGTATCTAAAGTTCCACTTGATGATCAAGAGACAATGAAAATATTCTTGGGGCCTGAACCACTTGGTGTTACAACAGATCAAATAATGTGTAATACAGGTACTTTAGGTATTCCTGAATTCGGTACTAAATTTACAATTCAAATGGTTGAGGATACTAAGCCTAAAACATTTGGTGAATTAATAAAAATATCAGGTTTATCACACGGTACTGATGTATGGCTTGGTAATGCACAAGAACTTATTAGAAATGAAATAGTTCCATTTTCAGAAGTTATAGGATGTCGTGATGATATAATGGTATATCTAATGTATAATGGACTTAAGCCTATAACAGCATTTAAAATAATGGAATTTGTAAGAAAGGGAAGACCAAGTAAACCAAAAGATCATGATCAATGGGTAGAATACGAAAAAATTCTTAAAGAAGCAGGTATAGCTGATTGGTATATAGAATCATGTCATAAAATAAAATACATGTTCCCAAAAGCCCATGCAGCCGCATATGTTACAAGTGCATTTAGAATAGCTTGGTATAAAGTACATATGCCAGTATATTATTATGCATCTTGGCTATCATGCAAGGCAACAGATGTAGATGTAATTGCTATGATAAAAGGTTATGATGCTATAAAAGAAAGAATTATAGAAATAGATGAAAAAGGAAGAGATGCAACTAATAAAGAAATAGGATCTAGAGAATCACTTCAACTTTGTCTAGAAGCAACTGCAAGAGGTATTAACTTTAAAAATATAGATTTATATGAAAGCGAAGCAACTACTTATAAAGCACCTACAGAAACTGATATAATCCCACCATTTAATTCTATAGATGGACTGGGTGATACAGTCGCACATAATATAGTTGAAGAAAGAAAAAAATCTCCATTTATATCTATTGAAGAATTCCAAACAAGATGCAAAGTATCGCAAACTTTAATAGATAAAATGAGATTAATGGGTATATTTGGGGATATGCCAGAAACAAGTCAATTAAGTTTATTTTAAAAAGTTCAAACTTTGATGTGAACCCTGTTTAGTAGACAGCATAAAAAAGTTATCATATTAAAAAGAGAATATTAATTATTCTCTTTTGTTTTTAGTCTATTTATATAATAAATAATCATTCCACCAATTATAAACCATATTATTAAGCTACAAATTTTCATAGTAGTAAATTTAATATGATTTTCCAAATTAAATGGAAGTATAAGTGCGCTTGCTATTATAAATCCAATTATTAAACTCATTGTTTTTCCTTTATGATTTTTTAGTAAGTATGAAGTTATTTTAGAACTTCCAACAATACCAATTATAACTCCTATACCAAAGAAACAAAGTGATATGATTGCTTCCATATCAAAACTAGTAAGTTTATCAATATAGCTTCTAACTAGTTCATATTTACCAAGAACTAGCATTACCATTGATCCAGATATACCTGGGAATATCATAGTAGCTCCACCAATAATACCAAGAACAATCATTGTTAGAAAATGAATTAAATTCATAGTTGAATTAGTATTATTGTTAAATGTATTTTTTTGTAAATATTCAAGTCCAATTATAATAGCAAATCCTATTATAAAGAATAATATATTAAATTTTTCACCTTTTAATTCTTCTTTAATAATAATAGGGACACTAAACATTATTAATCCCATAAAACACATAATAGTTTCTGCTTCATAATATTTTAAAGTAAATCCTAATATTTTAGCAAATAATATAATACCAATAGCAGCTCCTAATAATACCTTAACTAATAGTAATATACTTTGTTTTCTAGTATCAGTATGTCTTTTAAATATATCAGATACTGCATAAGTTAATTTATCAAATAAATTAAATATAACAAGCATAGTTCCACCTGAAATACCAGGTATTATATTAGCGATACCTACAAACATTCCTCCAAATATAGAATTAAAATCAATATTTATTTTCTTTCTTTCTTTTTTTGTTTTAGATTTAATTTCTTTTTTCTTCTTCATATTTTACCTCCAGATAATTAAATTATACCATTAAAATATTTAAAAATATATATCAAAAATAAAAAAAGTATGTTATAATACATATGAGAAAAGCGATAATAAGGACATAGTAATATAATAAGTGCTTTTAAGAGAGTTAGTAATTGGTGGGATACTAATAAGTAACATTGTATGAATTCACCCTTTAGTGTATATTAAAATATAACGTATTTCTGGCGTTAACAGATTAAAGAGCATAGTAAATCTATGAAGTAAGGTGGTACCGCGAATATTCGTCCTTACATCATGGATTTTTTTGTTTAAAGAAAGGAAAAAGAATATGAAAGAAAAGGTATTAGAAATACAAAAAAAATTTGATGAACAAATAAAAGCTGTTAAATCATTAAAAGAATTAAATGATTTAAAAGTTGAATATATGGGTAAAAAAAGTCCAGTCGCACAGCTTACTTCAATGATGAGGGAAGTAGAAGATAAAAAGACTTTTGGAATGATATTAAATGAACTTAGAACTCATATATCTGATGATTTAGAAATTTTGAAACAAAAACTTGAGGAAGAAGAATTAAATAAAAAGTTAGAGTCAGAAAAAATAGATATAACTCTTCCTTCAAACAAAATAAAAAAAGGTAGTATTCATCCACTTAATAGAACTATTGAAGAAATAGAAGATATATTTATATCTATGGGATATGAAGTGGTTGAAGGTCCTGAACTTGAAACAGATGAATTTTGTTTTGAAAGATTAAATTTACCACAAGGACATCCAGCAAGAGATATGCAAGATTCATTTTATATAACTGATAAATATTTGCTTAGAACTCAAACTTCTTCAGTTCAAGCAAGAACAATGCTTAAATATGGTGGAGAAAAGCCTATTAGAATGATTTGTGTTGGTAAAACATATAGAAGAGAAGATGATGCGACTCATTCACACCAATTTAATCAAGTTGAGGGTCTTGTTATTGATAAAAAGGAAAACCATGTATCATTATCTGATTTAAAAGGAACTTTAGAAGTATTTATGAAAAAAATGCTTGGTGAAAATACTAAACTTAGATTTAGACCTAGTTATTTCCCATTTACAGAACCTTCTTATGAAGTAGATGTAACATGTTTTAAATGTAAAGGTAAAGGTTGTAACTTATGTAAGGAAACTGGATGGATAGAACTTTTAGGTTCTGGTATAGTTCATCCTAATGTTTTAAAAATGAATGGTTATGATCCAGAAAAATATTCAGGATTTGCATTTGGAACAGGTATTGATAGACTTGCAATGTTTAAATATGGAATAACAGATATGAGATATTTATATCAAAATGATATTAGATTTTTAAAACAATTTGATAGAAGGGATATTGATTAGTATGATATTAAGTAGAAATTTTGTTAAAGATTATATTGATTTAGATGATAATTTAACTATTACTCAAATAGCAGAAGATATGACTAGAGTAGGTTCTGAATATGATGAAGCTAGAAAATTTATTGATTGTACTAACCTTATTATTGGTGAAGTAATTGAATGTACTAATCATCCAGATTCAGACCATTTACATTTATGCAAAGTTAATATTGGTAGTGAAGATTTAAATATAGTATGTGGGGCTCCTAATGTTAGAAAAGGTCTTAAAGTAATAGTTGCGCTTGATGGAGCAGTTTTACCAGGTGGAACAATTAAAAAGGGTATGATAAGAGGCCAAGAATCAAATGGTATGATTTGTTCAATTGCAGAACTTGGTTTAGATAATAAATTTTTAACCGATGAAGATAAAAATGGAATTGCTGAGTTAAAAGAAGATGCACCTATTGGAGAAGATCCAATTAAGTATTTAGGTTTTGATGATGAAATTATAGACTTTGAACTTACTGCTAATAGAGGTGATTTACTTTCTATTATAGGTATGGCATATGAACTAGGTGCTATCTATGATAAAAAGGTAAAGGAAATAGATTTATCTTATAATGAAATAAAAGATGATATTAAAGATGAATTTAATGTAGAAATAAATACTGATAACTGTAGTTTATTCTTATCAAAAAAAGTTAAAGATGTCGTTATAAAAGAAAGTCCAGATTTTATTAAAAATAGATTAATGGCATCAGGAATTAGACCAATTAATAATGTAGTTGATATATCTAATTATGTAATGATAGAAACAGGACAACCACTTCATTTTTATGATGCCGATAACTTAGGTGATACTTTAGTTGTTAGAATGGCTAATAAAGATGAAAAACTTACTACACTTGATAATATAGATAGAACATTAGATGAAAATGATATTGTTATTGCAAATAAAAAAGAAGCAGTAGGACTTGCAGGTGTTATGGGTGGCCTTACTACAGAAGTAGAAGAAACTACTAAAAATGTAATTATTGAATCTGCTATATTTGATTCAGTAAGAGTAAGAAAAACATCAAATAAAATACTTAGAAGTGAAGCATCTAATAGATTTGAAAAAGGTCTTGATCCAAAAAGAACATATATGGCTATAAAAAGAGCGTGTAACTTGTTAGAAAAATATGCTTCTGGTAAAGTATGTTCTGGAATTATTGAATATAATAAAACCAATTCTGATAATAAAGAAATAAAAATAGAGTATAAAAATATAAACGATGTTCTTGGTTCTAATATTTCTAAAGATGAAATATTAGATGTATTTAGAAGATTAGGTTTTGAGTCTAAAGATAATGAGGAATATGCTATTGTAAGTGTACCATCTAGAAGACTAGATATATCTATTAAAGAAGATTTAATAGAAGAAGTATCTAGAATATATGGTGTTGATAATATTGAAAGTACACTTCCTAAAATAGGTGAAGTAAATAATAAATATGACAATACTAATAGATTAATTAGACATAAAATGTCATCTTTAGGACTTAATGAAACACTTACATATGTACTAGTTAATGATAAAGAATCTCATATGTTTACAAATGATTCATATGAAGAAATAAAATTACTTGATCCACTTACTGAGGATAGAAATACACTAAGATATTCAGTTCTTCAATCATTATTTAAAGTATATGATTATAATAAATCACATTCTAATAAAGATATATTCTTATTCGAAATAGGAAAAGGATTTTATAAAAAAGATGATAATTTTAATGAAGAAGAAAAACTTGGTTGTTTAATGAGTGGAACTTATTCATTAGGTATAGGTAATGAAAAAAAGATAGATTTTTATACCTTAAAGGGAGTAGTAGAAGAGTTACTTGATTATCTAGGTTATAAAGATAGATATTCATTTAAAGAAAAAGAAAATTTATCAAAAGATTTTCATCCTTATCAATCATCATCTATAATAGTAAACGGAAAAGAAGTAGGTATTATGGGTAAACTTCATCCAAATACTGCTAAAGATGTTTATGCATTTGAAATTAATTTAAGTATTTTAAAAGAAATAAGAGTAGGTTCTATTAAATTTAAAGAAATTAATAAATATCCTACTATAGAAAAAGATATGGCTTTTATTGTTGATAAAAATATTTTATCAGAAGAAATCATAAAAGAAATTAAAAAATCAGGTGGAAAACTAGTAACTCATATTGAAATTTTCGATATCTATACAGGAGAAAATATAGGTCAAAATAATAAATCAATCGCATTTAAAGTAATATTTGAAGATTATTCAAAAACATTAACAGATGAAGAAGTAATGCCTATATTTAATAAAATAATAACATCTGTTGAAGATAAATTTAATGCAAAATTAAGAAATATGTAAAAAGTGCTGAAAAGTACTTTTTATATTTACATTATCTTTAGTATACTATAAAATTGATATTACGTCTGGAGGTAGAACACATGAACAAAAAGAACATATTAGAATTATTATTTGCAAAAGATTGGAAAAAAACTTTAAAATATATTAAAAAATATGAAACATATATGAGAAATGGTATTAGCTATGAACAATTAAGAAATATAATGCAATATGATTATAAAGTTTTTTTAGAAAAAGAGTTCAAAAAAGATATAATAGATTTAACAAAAGAAAGTGCTATTTATCAAATAATTGAACTTGATAATATTTATACTAATATAAAATCTAGAGATGATGCTACATGTAAATTTAAATCATTAACTTTAGCAAAAGAAAATATAGATGAAGAAATAAAAAATACTATTTTAGATTAGATTTTATCTTTTCTAATATAGTATTTTTTTCATTATCGTTACTATTTTCCCAAACTAACATAAAAAATATACCAAGACCTGGAAGTGCATCTTCATTATATTCTTTTACACTTTCATCAATCGCATTTTTAATAGTTTCAACATTATCATCTTTAAAATTCTGAATAATATAATCTTTTATATTCATAAGTATCTCCTTTCTTTAAAATATTATTAACAAAAAAAGTAATTATATACTTATAATTACTTTATATTGTCTATTAAAAATTTATATTGATATGAACTATCTAAATTTTTCATACTTTCTAAAATTTCTTCATTTTCTTTTGTTCCTAAAATTCTTGGTAGTTTTTGATTATTTAATACAAAATAACCCAAATTAATTTTATTTAAATAAGCAATTGTAAACATATTAAAACAATATGAATCAATATACTCTTTTTTTGCATTCGTTTTTTCATATTTTTTAACGAATATATGCTCAGTATCAAAATTATAATTATCAATTCTTAAATTATCTAGATCACATAATTTAAGAATAGTAATATCTTTATTAGTTAAAAAATTATTTTCATTAAAATCGCCAATAAATATTCCATCATTATTTAGTAATTCAATTTTTTCTCTTATTAATTTTAGATACTTAATTTTTTTCTTTTTGTTTTCTAATACATTCAAATATTTTAAATTTTCTTTTTTCATTAAATATCCTTTAAATTCATTTTCATAATATGCTGGACTGATTATTTCAACTTCATCTTTTAAACTCTTTCTGTTTTTTATTGTTTCAATTTTCTTTTCTTTATTTTCCAATCTATTTTTAGGAAATATTAAAGTCTTTCTTGGTATTTCATAATCAGCTAAATCTCTTAAATATTGTTCTCTATTTATTTTTTCATCTCTAAAATACTTTAATAATATATCTTTATATTTTTTATAATAAAAAATAACACTTTCAACACCTATATCATTAAAAACATATTTCATATCATCATCAAATATTTTAATTTTATTATTAATATTCATTATAAAATACCCCCCTTTTTCAAGTGAAGTATTATATCAAAAATACTAAAATAAATCAAATTTTTATGATATAATTTTATTAGTAGGTGATAGTAATGAAAAAAGTAATATTAGTGGATGGTAACAACTTACTATTTAGAAGTTATTATGCTACTGCATATTCGGGTACTATAATGAGAAATTCAAAAGGTTTTCCTACAAATGGACTTTATGGACTAGTTAATATGTTAAATAAAATAATAAAAGAAGAAAAACCAGAATATATGATAGTAGCGTTTGATAAAGGAAAAACATTTAGACATGATAAATATAAAGAATATAAAGATGGTAGAAGTGCTACTCCAGAGGAATTAAAAATGCAATTTAAAGTTGCTAAAGAACTTGTACCACTTATGGGAATTAAATGTTTTGAAATTGATAACTATGAAGCAGATGATATAATTGGAACATATTCAAAATTGATTGAACAAGATGATAATTTTATAGGTACAATTGTTAGTAGTGATAAAGATTTACTTCAATTGATATCTGATCAAATAGATGTTAAATTATTAAAACAAAAAGATTATATTAGAATGGATAAAAAAACATTTGAAGAAACTTATGGGATAAAGCCTATTAATATGATAGATTTAAAAGGATTAATGGGAGATTCATCTGATAATATACCAGGCGTTAAAGGTATTGGAGAAAAAACAGCTCTTAAATTATTACAAGAATATACTACAGTAGAAAATGTTTATGAAAATATAGATAATATAAAAGGTGCCGTTCATCATAAATTGATAGATGGTAAATCTAGTGCATTTATGAGTAAAGATATCGCAACAATTTATAAAGATGTACCAGTTGAATATTCATTAAATGATTTAAAATATGATGGACCAAAAATTGATCAATTAAAAGAAATGTATTCAGAGCTTGAATTTTATAGTTTTTTAAAAAATGATGATTTTTCTACCAATGAAGAAAAAACAAAAATTGAATATAAAAAAGTATCAACAATAGATGAAATAAAATTAAATAATGAAATTGCAATTTATATAGAAATGGATAATACAAATTATCATGATGGTAATATATTAGGCATAAGCGCATATGATGGGAATAATTTATATTATATTGACAAAGAATTATTTTTAGAGAATAAAAAATTTTTCGAGAAGTTTGAAAAATATACTTATGATTTAAAAAAGAATATTGTATCTTTAAATAAATATGGTATTAAATTTGATAACTGTAGTTTTGATGCGATGATCGCAGGTTATATACTAAATTATAATGTTAAAGATGATATTGCTTATCTTGCTAATGATTTTGATTATGAAATGCCTTTATTTGATAGTTTTATGAAAGATAAAAATAAAGATGAAAAGGCATTAGAACAATTAATATGTGATAAAGCGGTATTTATTTATGAAATACGAAATAGATTAATTGATAATATGAAAGAGGAAGAACAATTACAGTTATTTAGTGATATAGAAATGAAACTTTCTTATGTACTTGCGGATATGGAAATTGAAGGAGTAAGAGTTGATACTAAAGTATTAGATGAAATGGGAGATAATATAAATAAAAAATTAGAAATATTAACTAACGAAATATATAAATATGCAGGTAAAGAATTTAATATTCAATCTCCAAAACAATTAGGTGAAGTATTATTTGATGATTTACAAATATCATATCCAAAAAAGAAAAAAACATCATATTCAACTGCAAGAGAAATACTTGATAAAATAGTAGGCACTCATCCAATTGTAGAAAAAATAATAGATTATAGAACTTTAGCCAAAATATATAATACTTATATAATAGGAATAAAAAATACAATAAAGGATGATGGTAAACTTCATACAATATATACACAAACATTAACAAGAACAGGAAGACTTTCATCAATTGAACCTAATCTTCAAAATATACCTATTAGATATAAAGAAGGAAAAGATATAAGAAAAGCATTTGTTCCTGAGGATAATTGTGTATTCTTATCAAGTGATTATTCACAAATAGAACTAAGAGTATTTGCACATATGTCAGGTGAAAAAAATCTAATAGATGCGTTTAATAATGATTTAGATATACATACTAAAACTGCAATGAATATATATCACATAAATGCAGATGAAGTAACTTCTAATATGAGAAGAGATGCAAAAGCAGTTAATTTTGGAATAATATATGGTATAAGTCCATATGGACTTGCAGAAGATCTTCATATATCATTAATAGAAGCAAATGAATTTTTAAATAAATATTATGAAGCATTTCCTGGTATTAAAGATTATAGAGAAAAGGTTTTACAAGACGCAAGAGATAAAGGATATGTAAAAACTATAATGAACAGAAAAAGAAAAATAGATGAAATAAATAATTCTCAATATATGATAAGAATACAGGGAGATAGAATGGCTTTAAATACTCCAGTACAAGGTTCAGCAGCAGACATCCTTAAAATAGCAATGATAAATATTTATAATGAATTTAATAAACAGAAATTAAAAAGTAAAATGATTCTTCAAATACACGATGAACTTATATTTAATGTATTAAAAGAAGAAGAGAAAAAAGTAAAAGAAATTGTAATAAAATATATGGAAAATGCATATAAATTAAGTGTACCACTTAAAGTTGATGTTTCAATCGGTAATAATTTATATGAAGCAAAATAATATGTAAAATGTAAGTAAAAGACATAACTTTATGGGTATTACTTACATTTTTTAATGTTATAATAATAATGTAAAGTAGCAGAATATTGACAAAAACCTATATTTTATTTGACATATTTGGAAAGATATGTTATAATTTCAAAGCCAAATCGAAATATAGGGGGGAGGGATAAAAATGAAAGAAAATTATATTTTTGAGTATTTGGATGAACAAAAATTCAAAAAATGTGAAAGATCTGTAAAGAAATATAACATGTTTGCTTTTAAAAAGTTAGTATTTGATTTTTATCCTAAAATGAAAGATGGACAATTTTTAGGAGAAAAGGTTGGCGAAGATACAGCTAAAAATACAGTTAGTTATGAACTTATTTTACCGGCAGATGAATTATTTACTAAAGTTCATGGTGAAATAGTACTTCACTATGATGTATATACAAATAAGAATATAATACTTTTAAAAACAATTGACCCAGAAGAATTATTCTTAGAAGGACATGCAACAGAACTTGGTGCTTATAAAGGTGTTATGATTTCAAAGGAAAATGCAGAAAAAGACATGTTTAAAATTAATCTATTAGATCTACTTAATAAGTAGATCTTTTTTATTTATCAAATAAGTTGTTTCCTTTTAGTAAACTTTTAACAAATGATTATTACTTTTATATATACTTTGCTTAACAAATAGTTAATTTTAGTTAGGAGAAGTATATGTATTTAGGCGAAAGAATGAGAGAATTAAGAAAAAAATTTAATTACACTTTAGATCAATTATCTGATATTACAAATATTGCTAAATCAACTTTAAGTAAATATGAAAATGATATAATTAAGCCAACTTTTAAAAATTTATCAAAACTTGCGGATGCTTTTAATGTAAGCATTGATTATTTGTCTTGTAGAGATAAAAAAGCTATTAATAATACTGATGAAAGTAAAATAATTTATATTTCTAATGCAGATTATGAAATATTATCAACACTTCATAGCGAGCCTGCTGAAGAATTTTATAAAATGCTATTAAAAGATCCTATAAGAAGAACTAAAAGTATATCAAGTAAAGCTTTTATGGATAAATATTTTGAAGAATTTAAAGATGTCTAAAGAACTTTTAAAGTTCTTTTTATTTTGATATAATTATTATAAAGAAGGTGATTATATGAATTTAGATTTTATTAAAGATAATATTATATTAGTTATTCCAAATAACATAAAAAATAATATATTATTAAAACTTAATAATTTTGATGATATATATAATATTAAAATTATGTCTTTAAAAGAGCTAATTAATAGATTATCCTTTACTTATAATGAAGAAGCTATTTATTATTTAATGAATAAATATGATATAAAATACGGAGTATCTAAAGTATATCTAGATAATTTAAAATATATAGAAGATAAGAAATATAATAATGAAAAATTAGATAAGTTAGTAAAAATAAAAAAAGAATTAAATGATAATAATCTTTTAATTAAGGATGATAATATTAATAATTTGTTAGATAATAAAGAAATAATTGTATATGGATATGATTATATAAATAAATATGATATTAATATTCTTAATAAATTAAACGCTAATATAATAAAAAAAGAATATAAAAATTATATTCATGATATATATGAATTTGATTACTTAGATGAAGAAGTAGAATTTATATCTAATAAAATAATAGATCTTATAAAAGATGGTGTTGATATAAATAAAATAAAAATAGCTAATTATAATAGTGATTATTATAATGTAATAAACAGAATATTTAATCTTTATAATATACCAATTAATTTACCAAATACTTCAAGTATATATGATACAAATATGATTTCTGATTTTATATCATTAATTAATGATAATGATATAGATATAACTTTAAATATATTGAAAGAAAAGTATGATATTTCCATTAATGAAAATAATTATATCTATAATAAACTAATAAATATATTAAATAAATACACATTTATTAATAATAAAAAAGAAATTATAGATATACTTATAAACGATTTTAAAAACACTGCTAATATGAAAGAAAAATATAGTAATGCGGTTGAAATAGTTAATCTCAAAGATAATATTATTGATGATGATACTTTTGTTTTTTTACTATCATTTAATCAAGGAAGTATACCTATAATATATAAAGACGAAGATTATATAACAGATTATATAAAAGATAATTTACTTATAGAAACAACAAAAGAAAAAAATATTATAGAGAGAACTATTGTAAAAAATATAATCAAATCTATTAAAAACTTAACTATAACTTATAAATTAAAAACTCCGTTTGATAAGTTTATAATTAGTTCTTTAGTTGATGATTTAAATTTTGAAATAAAAAAGGAACGTGTTAATAATAAATATTCCAATAAAATGAATTATATACATTTAGGAAATTCATTAGATAATTTAATTAAATATGGTTTAAAAGATGAAAATTTAGATGTCTTATACAATAATTATTCTAATATCAATTATTTAAAATATGATAATAGATTTAAAGGAATTGATAAAAAAGATTTTAATGAATATATAGATAATAAATTATTATTATCATATTCAAGTGTAGATAATTACTTTAGATGTTCATTTAGATATTATTTAAATAATGTATTAAAGTTAACTGATTTTGAAGAAACATTCGCAATTACTATAGGTAATATATTTCACTTAATATTATCAAAATGTTTTAATGATAATTTTGATTTTGAAAAAGAGTGGAATGATAGTATAAAAGAAATAGATTTTTCTGTTTCAGATAAATTTTTCTTAAAAAAATTAAAAGAAGAATTAATGTTTATTATCGAAACAATTAAACTACAAAATAAATTTTCATCTATTAAAGAAGGGTTATATGAAAATAAAATTTATATTAATAAAGAAGGTAATATAAAATTAACTTTTATGGGTATAATTGATAAATTACTTTATAAAAAAGAAAATGGTAAAACATATTTAGTAATTATTGATTACAAAACAGGAAGTCCACATACAAACTTAAATAATACTATATATGGTATTGATATGCAGCTTCCAGTATATTTATATCTTGCAAATAAAAAGATAAAAGGTGCTGAAGTAATAGGATTTTATCTTCAAAAAATATTAAATAATGAAATAATAAAAGAAAAAGGTAAAACTTATGAAAAACAAAAAAAAGATAATTTAAAACTACAAGGTTATTCAATTAATGATGAAGAATTACTTTCTAAATTTGATTCCACATATAAAGATAGTGAAATAATTAAATCTATGAAAGTTGGAAATAATGGATTCTATGCATATTCAAAAACTATTACAAAGGATCAAATTAAAAAGTTAATAGAAATAACAGAAAAAAATATTGATAAAGCATTTAATGATATACAAGATTGTAAGTTTGATATCAATCCTAAAAGAATAGGTAAAAACTTAGTAGGTTGTGAATATTGTAAATATAAAGATATTTGTTATATGAAAGAAGAAAATATAATAAATCTTGATGAATATAAAATGTTAGAATTTTTAAAATAAAGAAGGTGATATAAGTGCCAAAATGGACTAAAGAGCAATTACAAGCAATTAACGAAGAAAACACTAATATAATTGTATCTGCAGGTGCGGGTTCAGGTAAAACAGCAGTCCTTTCTGAAAGAGTAATTAGAAAACTAAAGGAAGGTGTAAATATAAATGAATTATTAATATTAACTTTTACAAACGCTGCTGCTTCTGAAATGAAAGAAAGAATTAGAAACAAAATTAAAGAAGATCCATCCTTGAAAGATCAACTTGATTTAATAGATTCCTCATATATAACAACCTTTGATTCATTTTCGCTTTCTTTATTAAAAAAATATCATTATTTACTTAATGTTTCAAAAGATGTTCAAATAATAGATTCATCACTTATAAGATTTCAAAAAGAAAAAATAATAGATGAAATATTTGAAAAAAAATATAAAGAAGAGGATGTTTTATTTGAAAAATTAATTGGAGATTTCTGCATCAAAGACGATAAACAAATAAAAAAATATATATTAAATATTAATGATAAATTAGATTTAAAAATAAACAAAAAAGAATATTTAGAACAATATATAAGTAATACCTTTAATGATAAAAAAATTAATGACGATATAAATAAATATGAACAACTATTAATAAGTAAAGTAGATGAAATAAATATATTATTAAATAAATTATCATTTTTATTAGATACAGATAATTATTATAATTTTAAAGACTCATTTAATACTCTATTTGAAAGTAATTGTTATGATGAAATAGTAACTAGTTTAGATATTAAAATACCAAGCTTACCAAGGGGATCTAGTGATGAAGCAAAATCATTAAAAGAAGAGATAAATAATTTATTAAAAGAGATTAAAACTCTTTGTAGATATAAAGATTATGAAGAAATAAAAAAACAAATATTAAATACTAAAGATTATGTTAAAGTAATAATTGATATTATATTAGAACTTAATCAAAAAATAATGAATTATAAGTTTAAAAATGATATGTATGAATTTAATGATATATCACTTTTAGTTATTAATTTACTTAAAGACAATGAAGAAGTTAGACTGGAAATATTAAATTCATTTAATGAAATAATGGTTGATGAATATCAAGACACAAATGATGTACAAGAAGTATTTATATCATTAATTCAAAATAATAATGTCTATATGGTTGGTGATATAAAACAATCTATATATAGATTTAGAAATGCTAATCCTTATATATTTAAGAATAAATATGATAAATACTCTGAAAAAACAGATGGTATAAAAATTGACTTAAATAAGAATTTTAGATCAAGAAGTGAAGTGCTAAGTGATATTAATTTAATATTTGATATTATTATGGATAATGTAATTGGAGGTGCTGATTATAAAGTATCTCATAGAATGATATTTGGAAATGATTTATATAATGAAAAAGGACTTACTAATCAAAATAATAATATAGATATTTATACATATGATTATGATAAAAAAGGAATTTTTTCTAAAGAAGAAATAGAGGCTTTTATAATCGCAAATGATATTAAAGAAAAGATAGATAATAAATATAAAATATTTGATAAAGATAAATCTATTATAAGAGATGCATCTTATGGTGATTTTGTAATTCTTATGGATAGAGCTACCAACTTTTCACTTTATAAAAAAATATTTGAATATTTAGAAATACCTTTAAACTTATATACAGATGAAAAAATAACTGAGGATATACTTTTATCTTTAATTAAAAATTTATTATTATTAATATTAAAAATTAAAGATAATAATTTAGATACAGAATTCAAATACTTTTTTATATCAATATTAAGAAGTCCTTTATTTGAAGAAAATGATAAAGAAATATTTAAGTATTTTAAAAATAATAATTATATGGATTCAGATTTATATAAAAAATGTATAGAATTAAATAGTTATATAGATAATACATCTATTAAAGATTTTATTAAACTAGTAATAGATAAATTTAATTTCTATGAAAATATTATTAAAATAGGTAATATTAATTCTAATATAATAAAATTAGATTATATACTTAATTTAACAGATAATTTTTCAACACTTGGGTATACAATAAAAGACTTTGTTAATTATTTAGATGAAATAATTAATAAAGAATATGATATTAGATTTAACGAAAACAAAGAAGATAATGAATCAGTAAAAATAATGACTATTCATAAATCAAAAGGTCTTGAATATAATATTTGTTATTATAGTGGATTATATTCTAAGTTTAATATATCAGATTTAAACGATAGATTTATGTTTGATAATAAATATGGAATTATTACTCCAGTATTCGATGAAGGTATAGATACTACTATATATAAAGAACTTTTAAAAAATGATTATATAAAAGAAGAAATTTCTGAAAAAATAAGACTATTTTATGTCGCACTTACAAGGGCTAAAGAAAAAATGATAATAGTTATTGATAATGATAAAGAAACTAATTATTCAAAAAAACAAAATGGTGTAATTAATGATTATCATAGAATAAAATATAGATCATTTAAGGATATAGTATATTCAGTAAGAGATTTACTTGATGATGATATAACTAATATAAATTTAGATGATATTAATATAACTAAAGATTATAATCTAATAAAAAATACTAATTATATAGACTTTATTAATAAAACTAATGAAAAAATCAATATAGATGAAATTAATATTAATAATAGTAAAATAAATGAAGAATCATTTTCTAAAAAAGAAAATAAATTAATTACACAAGATATAAAAAATAACATGGAATTAGGTACAAATATTCATTATATATTAGAGACACTTGATTTTAAAAATCCAAATTTAGATATAGAAGATAAATATATTAAAGATAAAATTATTAAATTTTTAAATGTTGATTTATTAAAAAATATAAATGATAGTAAAATATATAAAGAATATGAATTTATGTATGAAGAAGATAATAATTTATATCATGGTATTATAGATTTAATGCTTGTATATAATGATCATGTTGATATAATAGATTATAAACTTAAAAATATAGATGATGAAAATTATATAAATCAATTAAATGGATATAAAAAATATATTGAAAATAAATTAAATAAAAAAACTAATATATATTTATATTCTATATTTAATGAAGAGTTACTTGAAATATAATTTTTATTATGATAAAATACTTATATCAAAAGCGATGAAGAAGAAGAGTATTATATAAGTTATTAAAGAGAGTCTATGAGTGGTGTAAATAGATATAGCAAATATAAGAAAGAAACTTTGGAGCTTATTCGTATTTAGGCGTTAACTAATAAAGATGCATAGAAGTCTATGAAGTAAGGTGGTACCGCTATAATTAGTCCTTACATTATAGGCTTTTTATTTTTTTAAGGAGTGATAATATGACAAATAAAGAATATGCAGATATACTTTTACCAGGTGTAAAACATACATGGGAAGAATATGAAGAAATGTATCCAGAAAGAGATTTACCAGAAGGTGCAATAGTAACAAGATATGCACCAAGTCCAACCGGTTTACCTCATATGGGAAACTTATTTCAAGCATTTGTATCAAAAGTTTTTTCAGATCAAACAAATGGAGTATTTTTCTTGAGAATAGAAGATACTGATACAGAAAGATCTATAGAAAATGGTATTGAAAAAATATTAGAAGCATTAAAACCATTTAATATAGAATTTACAGAGGGTGCTATTTCACAAACAGAATATAAAGGAAATTATGGTCCATATATACAAAGTAAAAGAGAAGATATATATAAAGCGTATGCTAAAAAATTAATTGAAGAAGATTTAGCTTATCCATCTTTTGCATCCAAAGAAGAACTTGATGAAATAAGAAGAGAACAGGAACTTTCTAAACAAAGACTAGGTTATTATGGAAGATGGGCTAAAGATAGATTTATATCTCATGAAGAAGCTATAGAAAGAATAAATAATGGTGAAGAATATACTATAAGATTAAAATCACCTGGAGATTTCTTTAAGAAGGTTATATTAAACGATGCAATTAAAGGAAAAATAGAACTTCCAGAAAACGATATAGATGAAATTTTAATAAAAAGCGATGGACTTCCAACATATCATTTTGCACATGTTATTGATGATCATTTAATGCATACAACGCATGTAATTAGAGGTGATGAATGGGTATCATCAACTAATAAACATTTACAAATGTTTGAAGTTTTAGGATTTAAAGCACCTAAGTATTGTCATATTGCACCTCTTAATAAAAATGATAATGGAACTATTAGAAAATTATCTAAAAGAAAAGATCCAGAAGCAACATTAATGTATTATATAGAAGAAGGTATACCTGTTGGAGCAGTTATGCTATATCTTGCTACTATTACAAATTCAAATTTTGAAGCATGGTTAGATGCAAATCCAAATGGAAAAATAGAAGATTTTAAATTTGATTTTAAGAAGGCAAATTCATCAAATGGTTCACTATTTGATTTACCAAAACTACTTAATATATCTAAAAATTATTTAAGTAGACTATCCAAAGAAGAAATATATAATAAATTATTAGAATATACTAAGGAATATGATAAAGATTTCTATGGAATAATAAGTAAGTACCCAGAATATACAAAAGATATATTAAATATAGAAAGAGAGCAAAAGAAACCTAGAAAAGATTATGCTAAATATTCAGATATAAAACAAGGAATATGGTATATGTATGATGAATTATATGAAGCAAAAGATTATGAATGGCAAAAAATAACTGATAAAGAAGAAATAAAAAATATATTAAATACTTATATTAATGAATATTATGATGAAAATGATGATAAAGATACATGGTTTTCAAAAATACAAGATTTATCTAATAATTTAGGATATGCAGGTAATATGAAAGATTATAAAGAAAATCCAGATAACTATAAAGGAAATGTTGCAGATATTTCAACAGTTATTAGAGTAGCACTTACTACTAAAAGTCAAACACCAGATTTATATGAACTTTTACGACTAATAGGAAAAGACAAGATAAAAGAAAGATTTAATCAATTTGATTAAATCTTTTTTTTTGTAAAAATTATGTAAAAAATTTCCATATTTGTTAATACTATATTAAGAAAATGTTATAATAATTATGAATATCGGAGGGTAACATGAAAGAGATAGTAATTAATAAGTCTAGATTAAAACCAGATGAAATAACAGAAGTTCTTGACAAAGCTAGAATAGTGCTTAGAAATGATAATGGAGAATTTGTACTAAGTCATTTTGAAAGAGTATATTTTTTACCAGGCGGTAAAATAGAATTAGATGAAACACCTGCTGAGGCTGTTATGAGAGAATTAAAAGAAGAAACTAATATTGATATACTTTTAGATGATACAGAACCTTTCGCACTTGTTAAGAATTATTTAAGAGATTATGAATCAAATGATGGTAATATAGTAAATAGATTAGTTAATACATATTATTTTACTGGATTTACATCTAAAGACGATATACAATATTTTAATCTTACTATTCCAGAAAAAAGGGATGATTTAAGAGCGTTCTATATAGATATGGAAGAGGCAAGAGAACTTTTAAAAGAATATAATAAAGAAAATCCAAAAGCTACTTATTTAGCTTTAGAAACACTTAAAATTTTAGATGAATATGAAGAAATGAATATTGAATAATATATTGTCAATATTCTTTTTTTATTGTATAATTTACTAAAGAAAAGGTGAGTATTATGTTAGAAGAAATTTATAAAAAAGCAAATGAATTTTTAAAAAAATATCCATTTACTATTACTTGGAGAGTAAGACAACATGCTAAAGTAATGTCTAAACATATTAATCCTGATGAAAAAATATTATATATATTTCCAGCACAAAAAAATGATAGTGCATTTGATATATTTTCAACATGTTTAGTAGCATTCACAACACAAAGAATATTAGTTGTACAAAAAAGAGTATTACCAGGTTATAGATTAAACTCAATAACACCTGATTTATTTAATGACTTTCAAGTGTTTAAAGGATTTATATTTGGTAGAGTAACTATAGATACTGCTAAAGAAGTAGTAAATTTATCAGATTTAGATCCAAAGAGTTTACCAGAAATAGAAACTAATTTATCAGAATATTTATTAAAAGAAAAACCAAAAATTTTAAAACAATATATAAAAAATGAGTAAAATATACTCATTTTTTTATTAAAAAAATACACTAACTAGTGTATTTATAATCATAATGGAGCCCTTATGGTTGAAATCGAACAACCAATTAGACTAGACGATAATAACTAATAAACTTACTAACTAAATTAAGTATATCACTTTTTAATAAAATTGGAATACTATAAATAAAAAAAGATTAGAAATCTAATCTTAATTATATATGCATGCTATTATTCTGTTCTTCTTCAAGCTTTTTGTTCTTTAATTCATATAATGCTTTCATTATATCTTGACGACTTGTTTCAGGCATAATTTTTGTATCACCAGCAGTTATCCTAACTTTAGGATACTTTGATAATGATGTAATAATTGGTAATATTGCTCCTGCTGGAATATTTGTTCCTCCAATTATCCTTGTATTTTCAGTTGTAAATTCACCATTTTTATCAACTTGATATGGTTTTAAATAGTCACCATTTTCTTTTAAAAATTGTGAAAGAGATCCAAACTTTGGAATAAATTCACTTTCAAACATATCATACATCAAAAATGAATCATTGATGTCATCATAATCAAATTTTGCTATTAAACCTTGTTTTGGCTCTTCTGCTGTATCATATTCATAATAACCATAATCTAAATTAACTCTTACTCCCATACTAAACCTCCTTATATGACTAATTTAATTATAATTTGGAAAAAATAAAAAGTCAATTGTTTATACAATTGATTTACAATAATTAGATAAGATTCGTGGCACGTTTTGTTTGCAATAGCAAATGAAAGTGGCGATAGAATTTTATCTTTTTATTTTCATTATGAAATTGAAAATAAAAAAAGCATAATTTTGCTTGGACTTGCCCTTGCTTAATTATGCAGAAAAGGGGTTTCAAAAGGGGGATTTCCCTTTGCACACTCGTTATTGGCTCTGCCAATAGCGTAGTGTGTTACTATTTTGAATTTTAAATAAATTTAACATACATTATATAACCGATATATAACAAAATAAACATTAACAACAAACTCAAGAAAAGATCTTTAATATTAAAATACCATAAAGTAATTCTACAAAGTATTTTTAATATTAAATTAAAATCTTTAATTTTTATTTTTATTAAATCAAGTTCATCAACTTTTTCTCCTGTAAAATCATACTTCATTCTGCTTATAATTCTTGTTATTAAAATTAATTGATTAGCAAAATTTATCTTATTTTGTAAATATTGAAATAGCCTTTTTTTAGATTTTTTATTAATAACATTAGCATTTTCTTCATATATAATATTTTTTGATTTATATAAATATTGTTGATAATCTTTTATTGCACTAATTGTTTTAGAAGAACAATAAACGTAACTTTCTTTTTGAACATTTATTAATATTTTAGTATCATCATTTATTTTTTTATCATTGAATGCTTCCATATATGATTCTACAATTTTAAAATTGTTTATAAAAAGGCCACACCAAAATCTTAATACTTTTTCTTGTATTTCAGTACCTTTTTCTTTAAAATATTGAGTTGTTAAATTTTTCCTTGAATTTCTTGCAGTTATTTTTGCTGTAATATATGCAATTGAAATAGTTACTAACAATTTTAAAATTTCCATTCCATTATCTGTTAAAATAAAATTTTTAATTTTTTCTATCACAATGTTCACTTCCTTTTAATAATGTTTATTATATCATAATTTTATAATTCCATATCATATCTTCCTTTCTTTTTAGTTTCTCACTTATTTCTAACTCTTTAGTTTCCGTTGTTATCATTTATATCACTCTCCCTTTTACATAACAAAAAAACTAACATTTCTGTTAGTTCGTTTATTACAAAACTCGTAAAAGTGGCGAGTTTCCTACTAATCTGGAGCAGATGAGGAGGGTCGAACTCCCGTCTAAGCCTTGGCAAGGCCTCGTACTAGCCGTTGTACTACATCTGCAAATTGGAGGGCCTAGTCGGATTTGAACCAACGATCAGGGAGTTGCAGTCCCGTGCCTTACCACTTGGCTATAGACCCATTTGACTCGTAAACAATTATATCAAAAAAATTTTTCTTTTACAATATTATATTTAAAAAAAATGAGTTTAATTACTCATTATTTTATTTTACCTATTAAAGATATACATCTATTATCATTATTTGAAATAGTCGCAGTTAAATAACTACCATTGTCTGATACCCAAGTGTATTTTTTTGATATAGAACTCTTTCCAGTTAATTTTCCTTTTGTTTTAAATTTTTTAGTTAAATCATTATAAGTATACTTAACACCTTTTTTTAAATCTTCTTTTATTTTTTCATAATTAGAAAAATCAACTTTTTTATTTTTAATTTTTTCTTTATCGTATTTTATTTTAATTTGAGATTTGTCTGATGAATAATAGGCTACTTGAATACTATCAGTTTCATTTAATTGCCAATTATATATTTTATATTTTTCATCAGTAACTTCACCATCAAAACCAATTATTTCATTTATTTCATCAACTGTATTTTCTGGTTCAATTTTGTTTAAACAATCAAAAACCTTACAATTTGCTTTTATTTTTACTTCATTATTATTTGAATTACAGCCTGTTAATAATAATATTATTACTATAAATATGATACTTATTTTTTTACTCATTAATGTCATCTCCGAAAACAATTATACTATATACATAGTTTAAAATCAATCAATTGTTTTAACATTTTTCCATTTATAAATACCATATATATTGATAATTAAATAAAAAATAGAAACAATCATCATAATAAATGAATTGGGACTTTTGTGTATAAAATTAATTATCCATATTAATAAATCAATTATATTATTAAAAAGTAAGATAATCCATCCCTCATTTAATCTATTATTAAGCAATACTATACCAAATATATTTAAAATATTTGATGAAGAATCCAAAAATTCTAATTTTTGCTTTTTATTAATACCTAGTAATAATCCAAATATGATACTTAATATTAGTGAAGAAGCAATTATTATTAAAGATTTATATTTAGTATATTTTCTAAATAAAACAATATTATTTTTATCTTTTTCTTTGTTCCATGAAATAAAACCAATAATATTTAATGGTAAATATAGTATTAAAGATAAAACAAAAATCCCATATAAACCATTAATATAAGAAACATATGCATTAAATATATTAAATATGCATGCGAATATATAGTTATATGATTTACCACTTGTTTGAAACCAAATATTTAATATTCCAGAAGAGAGAATTACACTACCAATAAAAAAATCACTTGAAAGAATACTTAATAAACAAGAAAAAACAATTATTACAATGGTAGTAATAATTGTTTTATTAACTTTCATATTACCACCTATTATATTTTATAAAAATAACAGATAGTAAGTTCCAATTATTTATAAAAATTTATATTTCCTTTTCCTTTAGTAATTTTAATAACATAACTACTTTTATCATATGTAATATTTATGATTATTATTTTATCAATATCAACAGAATTAGAACTTAATTCAATTGATCCATTATTATCACTTAAATCAATATCTGATGTGTATGCATAGTTATAATTATCTTTTAATTCATCAATATAGTTTGTTAAATCAGATTTAACATCTTCTATATTTCTATACTTAAATACTTTAATATCATTATTATTTTTATTTGATGATTTGTAATAATATAGATTTCTTTTTCCATTGACCTTATATATACTAGGAATATTATCTTTACCCATTAAATAATAATCAGATTCTCTATGTTTCATAATAAATAACGACATCGATAATAAATATATTACTATTATTGATATTACAAATGTTAATGAGATTATGCAAATATTAAGAAATAGATTTTTTTTAATCATTCTAACCACCTATTATAATGATATCATTTTTTACTTAAAAAGACTATATAAAAAATATGAATATTAAAAAATATATAAAAAAAATGACATGTTTTGTCTAAAATATTTTATTTATATTTAATTAGTGCTTTAATAAATAAGAAACTAAGGAGGCTATAGTATGATAGATTTTAATATTGAATTTACAAAAGGTGTATTATTTATTAGATTGTTTGGAAGTATTAATAAATTTAATGAAATAGAGATAAAAAATGATATTATCGATGTTATTAAATCGGGTGGGATACGGTATTTAGTTTTTAACTTAGAAGATTTAGAAATAGAAGAAGAAGTAGACTTATTTAATGAATGTGAAAATATAATTAAAGATAACGATGGACAAATGCTTATATGTGGTAATTATAATGGAAATTATATTGATAGATTTAATTATGTAGAAGATGAACTATCTGCTTATAAGGAATTTAGTATATGTTAACACTCACTAATGAAATGATGAAGTTATATGAAAGTAAAATTATGTTCATCGTTAATAAATATTCAAATAATTATAATAAAGAAGATTTAATATCTGCTGGTAAATTAGGTCTTATTAAAGCATCTAAAAATTATGATGAAAACTTAGGTATTAAATTTTCTACATTTTCTGAAAAATATATATTAGGAGAAATACTTGAATATATTAGAAATGATAAAAATATAAAAGTATCTAGAGATTTTATAAGACTAAAAAAAAGAGTAGACATAGCTAGTAATCATTATTATGAAAATAAACATAGATATCCAACTATTAAAGAATTATCCTTTTTATTAAATGAAAATGAAAGTAAGATAATAGATGTTATTAATACTAATCAAAATGTATCATCAATAGATGAGCCAATAAATGATAATGAAGAAATATTATTAAAAGATACAATAAGTAAAGAAGAAAAAATAGATTTAATAGATTTAATAAGTTTAAATGATGCATTAAGTGAACTTTCATATGAAGATAGAAAATTAATTAATGAAAGATTTTATAATGGTAAAACACAAACAGAGATTGCAAGTGAACTCAATACATCACAAGTAAAGGTTTATAGAATGGAAAAGAAAATATTAGATGAATTAAATTTAAAAATAGCTTCTTAGCTATTTTTTTTGTATATATAAAAATAAAATGTTAATACTACAAATGGTGAACTATTATGGAAAAAGAAAAATATAAAAAATTAACTGAAAAGTTTTCTCCAAAAGAAAATAAAGTAAAGAATATGGTAGTAGCATTTATAATAGGTGGCTTAATTGGTTTACTTGGTCAAATACTTATAACTATTTATTCAAGTTTTGATGGTATAAGTATTAATGAAGCAGGTAGTTTAATGATGGTTACAATAATATTTTTATCATGTTTATTTACTGCACTTGGTTTTTTTGATAATTGGGTTTCAAAAGCAGGTGCAGGTTTATTTGTACCTATAAGTGGATTTGCACATGCAACTACATCTAGTGCTTTAGAATATAAAAAAGAAGGATTAGTATTTGGAATAGGATCTAATATATTTAAACTATCTGGAAGTGTAATACTTTATGGTGTAGTTAGTGCCTATATTTTTGGAATAATTAGATTCCTATTTTTTGGAGGGTAGAAAATGAATATAAAGTTTAATAATGTATATGTAGAAGATGTATCTACGGTTGCAGGTCCTTTTGTTATAGATGGACCACTTAAATTTGATGATATATTTACTGATTTTTATGATAATGAAGATACATTTGAAAAATGTGAAATAAAAGAACTAAAAAAGGCAATAGATATATTACTTAATAAAACAAATAAAAATGAAAAAGATATAGCTTTTGGTATGGGATCAGACTTAATGAATCAAATAACTATAACTAATTATGTTTTTGAAAAATATAATATACCATTTTTAGGAGTATATAATGCATGTGCATCTATGTGTGAAGAAATTTTAATCGCATCTTCTATTTTAGATAAATATAAAGATAAAAATTCAATTATAACAACATCATCACATAATATGACTGCAGAAAGACAATATAGAAATCCAGTTGAATATGGATCACCTAAACCAAAAACTACAACATTTACAGTAACAGGTTCAACAGGAATGCTTCTTACAAATAATAAAACTAATATAAAAGTAGAAAGTGCAACTATTGGAAAAGTAATAGATATGGGAATAAATGATGTATATGATATGGGTAGTGTCATGACGCCAAGTGCAGCTTATACATTAAATGAACACTTAAAACAAACCAAAACAAAGGTAAGTGATTATGATCTAATATTAACAGGTGATTTAGGTAAATATGGTAAAGATTTATTTAAAGAATATGTAAAAGAAGAATATGATATTACTTTAGGTGATAATTATGATGATTCTGCAACTATGATTTATGATTATAAGGATGATGTATATGCAGGAGGATCAGGTCCATCATGTCTTCCACTTGTTGTTTATAGTGACATTATTCCTAAAATGAAAAATAAAGAAATAAAAAAAGTATTATTAATTGCAACAGGTGCACTTATGTCTCCAACTACTATTAATCAAAAAATGAGTATACCAAGTGTATCACATGCAATATGTTTGGAGGCGATCTAATGATATATTTTAATGCCTTTATATTCTCTGGTATAGTTTGCTTAATAGGACAAATAATACTAGATAATACTAAATTAATGCCAGGACATATTACATCTTTATTTGTAGTAATAGGAGCAGCACTTGATACATTTGCTATATATGATTTTTTTGTAGAAAAGTTTGGAGCAGGAGCAATGGTATGTATAACAAGCTTTGGTCATTTACTAATACATGGTGCACTTGCTAAAGCACATGCAGATGGAATACTTGGATTATTTACTGGAATGTTTTCACTTACAGCAGCAGGTATAACAGCAACTATAATATTTGCATTTATATTTACTTTAATATTTAAAGCAAAAGATTAATCATACATTATGTATGATTTTTTTATCATAAAATAGTAATATTGTGATTATTTGAAACTCTACTAACACTGTGGATACAATTAGTAATTTTTATATTATAATTAATTGTGAATAGAGGAGGTAAATTATGAATCAAGAAAAAATAGGAAAATTTATTGCTAAGGTAAGAAAAGAAAAAAATATGACTCAACAAGAATTAGCTACGAAACTAAATATTACTGATAGGGCTATTTCACATTGGGAAAATGGAAGATCTATGCCTGATGCTGGAATTATGTTAGAATTATGTAAGTTACTTGATATTAATGTCAATGAACTATTATCAGCAAAAAAAATTATAAAAGAATCTTATAATGAACAAGCAGAGGACAATCTTTTAGAGATGAGGCGCGAAATAGAAAGTCAAAACAAGAAAATTCTTACTTTAAATAGAATTATAACATTTCTAGGTGTTGTTATATATGTATTAATAGTTCTTGCAATAATATTTATTGAAATTCCTATGGTAATTAGAAATATAATTATTGCACTTGCTTTAGTAATGTTGCTTTTATTTGGCGTTTTTAATCTTAATACCATACAAAAAACAGGATATTACGAATGTCAAGAATGTAGGCACCAATATATTCCTACTTTTAATCAAATGTTTTTTGGTATGAGTGGAATAACTAAAGGTGGAATATGGCGAATGAAATGTCCGAATTGTAACAAAAAATGTTGGCATAAGAAAGTCTTAACAAAATTTAATGAAAAATAAACAATCGCACTATTAAGACATTACCGTACTAGCTGATGAGAGAAATCTCATCTTTTTAATTGTTTAGTTTTTAGTAATATTATGATACTTTACTTTTGTATAAAATAGGTATATAATTAAGTATGAAAAGTATAACTTGTTATACTTTGAAGGAGGCAGATTATGAAAAACAAATTCGTAGGTATTGCTAAAGTTGGAGAAAAAGGACAAATAGTAATTCCTAAAGAAGCAAGAGATATGTTTGATATTAAACCTGGAGATACTGTTGTAGTTTTATGTGATAAAAAGAAAGGAATGGCTATTGTTAAATCTGAAGTATTAGAAGATACTATGGATAAAATAATGCCAGATAATAAATAATATGTATTCTATTGAAACAAAGAAATTAATTAAAAAGTTTAAAGATAAAATTGCAGTAAATGGAATAGATTTAAATATTAAACAAGGAGAATTATTTGCACTTTTAGGAACTAATGGTGCAGGAAAAACTACAACAATAAAAATGTTGTCAGGATTAATATTACCAACTTCTGGAAGTATTAAAATTCTTGATATGGATATGAAAAAAGATGTATTTAAAATAAAAGAGATATTAAATGTTTCACCACAAGAAACTGCTATTGCTCCAAATCTAACCGTAAAAGAAAATTTAGAATTTATGGCTGGAGTTTATCAGATAAAAGATAAAGATAAAAAAATAAATGAATTAATTAAATTATTTAAATTAGATGAAGTATTAAACAAAAGAGCAAAAACTTTATCTGGTGGATGGCAAAGGAAAGTATCTATTGCAATAAGTTTAATAAATGATCCAAAGATACTATTCTTGGATGAACCTACACTTGGTTTAGATGTTATAGCAAGAAAAGAATTATGGAAAGTTATTAATTCATTAAAAGGTAAAATAACAATTATTTTAACAACTCATTATATGGAGGAAGCAGAAAATTTATCAGATAGAATTGGTATAATGGCAAATGGTAATATTGTTGAAGTTGGAACTTCTAAAGAATTAATCAAAAAAACTAAAGCTAAAAACTTTGAAGATGCTTTTGTATCAATTGCAACTGGAGGTGAGCTATAATGAGAATGATTAATTTTGCTAAAAGAAACTTTAAGGAATTAATTAGAGATCCTTTAAGTTTAGTATTTGAAATTGCTTTACCATTATTCTTATTATTTATCTTTCAACAATTTGATATTCCAGCAGAAAATTATCGATTAGAAAATTTCACACCATCTATAATTCTATTTGGATTTTCATTTATTACATTGTTTACTGCTAC
Organism: Bacilli bacterium; assembly: GCA_017459965.1. Classification (GTDB taxonomy): domain Bacteria; phylum Bacillota_I; class Bacilli_A; order RF39; family UBA660; genus CAG-433. The sequence continues at coordinate 20,667 of JAFUBW010000004.1, read as the reverse complement.
ATTAATTGCAAAGGATAGAACATCATCATTTTTAATAAGACTTGGAACTTCTCCAATGAAATCAAGTGATTATATTTTAGGATATATACTATCATTGCTGCCAATAGTATTAATTCAGAATATTTTATTCTTTTTAACTGCTATTATTATGGGATTAGAATTTAGCATAAGTATAATACCAACTATATTAGTATCTATGATTATTTCTATATTCTTTATATCACTTGGAATATTAATAGGTAGTTTAGTTAGTGAAAAAGGAACTGGTGGTTTAGGAAGTATCATTGTTCAATTAGTATGCTTTACTAGTGGTATGTATTTTCCTAAAGAAGTAATGGGTGGAGTATTTGAAACAATATGTAAAGCATTACCATTTGAAGCATGTCTAAATATAATTCAAGGAACATTACATAATGATTTTAGTAATTTAACACTTGTTCATATAATAGTATTTTTAATTTATTTTATAGCAGTTTTATTATTATCAATATTTGTATTTAAGAAAAGAATGGTTAGCGATAATAAATAATCGTAAGATTAAGATATACAGAACGGATGAAAATCCGTTTTTGTATGATATAATTGAATATAGGAAGTGATTATAATGAACTTTGGCTTTTCATATATTGGTTTAATATACCTATTAATGCTTTATGTTCCAAATATTATTTGGAGTAAAAATTTACCAAAAGATTATGATAAATATGTAAAAAATGAAAATAAAATATTATTATGTTTTGAAAGAGTTGGAGAAATATTAGTAACATGTTTATCAGTAATATTTACTGATTTTAATATAAATAAAATTTCTTATTGGTCAGTAATATTATTAATATCATTTCTTATGATGGTATTATATGAAATATATTGGATAAGATATTTTAAAAGTAATAAAACAATGAAAGATATGTATTCAAGTATATTAGGTATTCCACTTGCAGGTGCTACTTTACCAGTATTAGCTTTTTTATTATTAGGTATATATGGTAAAAACATATTTCTTATAGTAGCTATTATTGTTTTAGGAATAGGCCATATTGGAATTCATTTAAATCATAAGAAAGAGATTATGTAAAATATATAGGAGTTGATAGTATGAGTAAATTAAAATATTTATTACCAATTCGATCAATAATGTTTATATTAATATTTGTTATGGGTTCAATAATTGTTAATAAGAATATAAGTGATATAAGTAACTGGTGGAGTATAGTAGCGACTATAGTTAATATTATAACAATTCTATTATTAATATTTATATCAAAGAAAATGAATATTAGTTATTCAAAGTTAATTAATTATGAAAAAGGTAAAACAAAAATAAAAGAAGTAATTATTATATCTTTAATAGTTTTATTTGTAGGAACTATTGGAATGTATTTATCTGGATTTATTTGCTATGGAAAATTTCCATATGCTGCTCCTATGATGATTGCACCAATACTACCTATACTTGCAATTATTAATTTTATAGTTTTACCTTTAACAGTTTCTTTTGCAGAAGATGGCTTATATCTTGGATGTGGAGTAAATAGTTTTAAAAATAAATATATGGCTATATTAATACCAGCATTCTTTTATGCATTACAACATAGTTTTGTTCCAACATTATTTGATGGAAAATATATAATATATAGATTTTTATCATTTTTACCACTTACAATAATTTTATGCTGGTACTATTATAAAAAGAAAAATCCAGTTCCAATTATGATTGGTCATGCACTTATAGAAATGGCTAGTGTTGTAATGATATTAATGACATCAATTAGCCCAGATTTATATCAAACAATGTTAAATATGTAATACTCCAAAGATTAAAATTTTAGGAACGAAAGTCCTTTTTCTATGTTATAATTATTAAAATAGGAGGATAAATGAAAGATAAAAAAAGTTTAATTATTTATTTTAGTAGAGCAGATGAAAATTACTCTGTTGGATATATTACAAAAGGTAATACACAAATTATTGCAGAATATATAAGTGAAATAACTAATGGTGATTTATTTAAAGTAGAGCCAGTTATTCCTTATTCAAAAGATTATAACAAGTGTATAGAAGAAGCAAAAGTAAGAACTAGTACTCATAATGCACCTATAAAAGAAAGTATACCAGATATTAGTGATTATGAAGTTATTTATATAGGTTCACCTATATATTGGGGAGGTATGCCTGAAGAATTATTTACAGCTCTTAAAGAAAAAGATTTTACAGGTAAAATTATTAGAGTATTTACAACACATGAAGGAAGTGGACTTGCAAGTGTACCTTCTCAAATAAAAAATATATGCAATGGTGCAAATATTTTAGATGATGCTATAGCTATTAGAGGGTCCCAAGCATTAAATTCTAAAAAGCAAATACTAGAGTGGATATAATGAAAAATAAAATAAAATATATTTTAGTAGTTATTACTATATTATTTTTATTAATAGGTTGTAATAATTTAATAAATGATAATTCTTCAAGAAAGGTAATAAATAAAATGAAAGTAATAATAAATGAAAAAGAATATTCTATTAATTTAGAAGATAATAATACAGTAGAAAGTTTTATAAATATGTTACCTAAAGAATTTAATATGAATGAATTAAATGGTAATGAAAAATATATTTATTTAGATAAGTCTTTACCAACTAATTCTTATAATCCAAAACATATTAATACTGGAGATGTAATGTTATTTAAAGATAACTGCTTAGTAATCTTTTATAAATCATTTGATACATCATATAGTTATACAAAAATAGGTCATATTGATGATTTACCTGATTTAGGTAATGATAGTATATTAGTAAGATTTGAAAAATAGGAACGAAAGTTCCTTTTATTATGTTATAATTTTAATAGAGGTGTTTTATGAAAAAGAAAAAATTAATTAATTATTTATGTTTAAGTGGTATTATAAGTATTATATTTTATTTATTGCACGATATAGTAGGATCTATTAATTATCCAGGTTATAACTGGATGAGAGGGGCTGTAAGTGATTTAACAGCAAGTGATGCTCCATCATTTGTAGTTGCAAGTGGATTTGTAACAGTATATAAAATATTAAATTGTTTATGCTGTGCATTATTATGTATACTAATAAAAAATGAAAAGAAAAAAACATTGAGACTTGGAGTTTATTTATTTTCAATAATGAATTTTATATCAGCAATAGGATATGCTTTATTTCCATTATCAAGTGCTGGATATGATGGAAGTATTCAAAGCTTTATTCATGTATATATATTAACTTTCTTAGTTGTTATATTATCAATAGTATCACTTATACTAATTGCTATTGGATCATTTAAAAGTAAATATAAATTACTTGGAATACTTGCAATTATTTCGCTAGTATTAATGTTTATAGGAGTAGTCGCATCACAAAATGTTGACAAGAGTATATTTGGCATATTTGAAAGATTTAGTACATATAGTGCAGTTATTTTTACGGGAATACTTGGACTATATGGATTTAAATATGGAAATTATAATGAATAAAAATACATTATTAAATAAATAACAACTCATATAAATGTTAAAAGTCTTTGACAAATTTCCATAGATTTTTGGTAGAAATGCATACTATATATAATTTATAATTACTTTCGAAAGGAGAAATATTATGTTAGGAGAAAAAATATTAAACTTAAGAAAGAAAAATGGTCTTTCACAAGAAGAGTTAGGTGAAAAGATAAATGTAACAAGACAAACTATATCTAATTGGGAGCTTAATGAAACATCACCAAATCCAGATCAATTAAAACTTTTATCAAAAGTATTAAAAGTAAGTATAGATGATCTTTTAGATAATGATATTTCAAATATTGCTTTAGAAAAAATATCAAATACTGAAAAACTAGCTGGACTTGGAATCAAAAGTGTTAAATATATTGGATTTATATTTTTAGTAATGTTAATTATAGATATAATTACATTTATAATATTTATGTTTATAAAATAAATAGCTTAGGCTATTTTTTTTATTGAATAATTTTTAAAATATAGTATAATTTTATATGTGTCATAAAATGTATATATGAATATGATACATAGGTAGGTGAATGTATGATTAAATTAATTAAAAACTTAACTAAAAAAGATTATATATATGCATTAATAAGTTTAATACTTATAGTCATACAAGTATGGCTTGAACTAAAAATGCCTGATTTTATGTCAAAAGTAACAATACTTGTAGAGTCAGATGGAAGTAAAATGAGTGAAATACTTCTAAATGGACTTTATATGATGCTTTGTGCATTTGGAAGTTTAATTTCTACTATAATAGTAGGATATTTAGTTGCTAATATATCAGCATCTTTTTCACTTATTACAAGAAAAAAACTATTTGAAAAAGTAGAAAATTTATCTATAGCAGAAGTTAAAAAATTTAATGTTAGTTCTTTAATTACAAGAACAACAAATGATATAACTCAAATAGAAATGCTAATTGCTATGGGACTTCAACTTTTAATAAAAGCACCAATAACTGCAGTATGGGCTGTAAGTAAAATATTAAATAAAAACTTTACTTGGTCTATGGCTACATTAATTGCTGTTTTAATTCTTTTAACAGTAATAGCAATTTTAACTATTATAGTTGTACCTAAATTTAAAATAGTTCAAAAATTAACTGATAAATTAAATAATTCAGCCAGAGAAAACTTAACAGGTATTAGAGTAGTAAGAGCATTTAATGCACAAGATTATCAAGAAAATAAATTTGATAAAGTTAATACTGATTTAACAAATCAGCAATTATTTAATCAAAGAACATTTTCAATTATGCAACCTGTTATGTATTTAACAATGCATACTTTAACTTTATCTATATATTTTATAGGAGCTCTTTTAATAAAAGATTCAATTTTATCTGATAAGATAACTTTATTTGGTGATATGGTAGTATTTTCTTCATATGCAATTCAAGTTATTATGTCATTTCTAATGCTTGCAGTTATATTTATGATTTTACCAAGAGCAAGTGTATCTGCTAAAAGAATAAATGAAGTATTAGACGAAGAAATAACTATTAAAGAAGGAAATGTTACTAAGTCTAAAGAAAAAGGAACTGTAGAATTTAAAAATGTATCATTTAAGTATCCAGATGCTGAAGAATATTTACTTGAAAATATATCTTTTAAAGCAAATAAAGGAGAAACAGTCGCATTTATAGGATCAACTGGAAGTGGTAAATCAACACTAATTAATCTAATACCTAGATTTTATGATGCTACTGATGGTCAGGTACTTGTAGATAATATAAATGTAAAAGATTATAAATTAGAATCTTTATATAATAAACTTGGTTATGTATCACAAAAAGCTGTTATGTTTGATGCATCTGTTAGTGATAATGTATCTTATGGAAATAATGGCAAAAAGAAAACAAAAGAAGAAATAAAAAAAGCAATAGAAGTATCACTTGCTAAAGAATTTGTAGAAAAACTAGATGATAAATATGAATCTCATATTGCTCAAAGTGGGACAAATATATCAGGCGGACAAAAACAAAGATTATCTATTGCAAGAGCAATTGCAAGAAATCCAGAAATATATATATTTGATGATTCTTTTTCAGCACTTGATTATAAAACAGATTCTCTTCTTAGAAAAAATTTAAAAAAATATACAAAAGATGCAACTATATTAATAGTAGCCCAAAGAATAGGTACTATTATGAATGCTGATAAGATAATAGTACTTGATGAGGGAAAATGCGTTGGAATTGGTACTCATAAAGAACTTTTAAAAACATGTGAAGTATATAAACAAATCGCACTCTCACAACTTTCAAAGGAGGAACTTGAAAATGAATAATAAACAAAGAACTCCAAGAAGAGGACCAGGTGTTCCAGTTGAAAAAGCTAAAAACTTTAAAGAAGCTATTAAAAGATTATTAAAAGAATTAAAAGGATATAAAGTATTTATAATAATATCATTAATACTTGCTTGTTTTGGAGCAATTCTTTCAATAAGCGCACCTAATAGATTAACTAAATTAACAGATGAAATCTCTAAGGGACTTGTTATTAATACTAAAAACTTAGAAAAAGTAACAAAACAAATAACTACCAATATGACTAATTCACTACCTAGTGTACTTCAAATGAATATATCACCAACTATAATGATGGATCAAAGTATATCATTAGAAGATAAAAATAAATTAAGTGATGCATTAAAGAATAATAAATATAATGAAATACCTGATAGTATACTTAATAAAATATTAACAGATACTTATTATAAAGGAGTATTAGTTACTAAAACAGATAAAATAAATATGTTAAAAAATGGTATTATACCTGGTAATTTAAAAGATGTTATTTTTGATGATATAACAATTGATAATGTAAAAATAACATCTTCAGATCAAGTTGAATTTTTAAAAGTATTAAGTACTATAGATAAAAATTCTAAAAATACAAAAGTATATAAAAAGTTAGATAAACTACCAAAAAGTATTAGATTATTAATTGAACCAAATATGAATATGAAAAAGATTAAAAAAATAACTATATACTTAATAATTATTTATATAATAAGTGCACTTTTTACATTTATTCAATCACTTATTATGACAACAGTATCCAATAAATTTGCAAAAGATTTAAGAAATAATATTTCTAAAAAGATAAATAAATTACCACTTAAATATTTTGATAAACATCAGTCTGGTGATATTTTATCTAGAATAACTAATGATGTAGATACACTATCACAAACTATGAATAACTCACTAGCATCACTAGTTACATCCATAACTTTATTTTTAGGATCATTATTTATGATGTTTTATACTAATTATATAATGGCTATAACAGCAGTTATCTCTTCTTTATTTGGATTTATATTTATGGGTAAAATACTTTCTAAATCTCAAAAATATTTTAAAGAAAGACAAGAAGAACTTGGTAATTTAAATAATGTTATTGAAGAGACTTATTCATCTTTAAATATAGTGAAAGTATATAATGGTAAAAATATATGTGATGAAAAATTTGATAAATATAATGAAAAAGTATATAAAGCAAATAAAATGAGTCAATTCTTATCAGGACTTATGATGCCTTTTATGGGATTTATTGGTAATTTTGGATATGTATGTGTATGTATAGTAGGAGCACTTCTTGTTAAAAATGATATGATTACATTTGGTGTTATAGTAGCATTTATGGTATATATTAGATTATTTACTCAACCACTTTCTCAAATGGCACAAGGATTAACATCACTTCAAAGTGCAGCAGCTGCTAGTGAGAGGGTATTTGAATTTATTGATGAAGAAGAGTTTAAAGAAGATAAAGTTAGTAAAGTAATAGATATAGACGCTGCTAAAGGAAATATAGAATTTGATAATATAGTATTTACTTATGATGGTAATGATAAACCTACAATAAATGGTTTTAGTGCTAAAGTAAAACATGGTCAAAAGGTAGCTATAGTAGGTCCAACAGGCGCAGGTAAAACAACAATGGTAAATTTACTAATGAAATTTTATGATATAGATTCTGGAGATATTAAAATAGATGGAGTATCAATTAAAGATTTATCTAAAGAAAATATAAGAAAACTATTTACAATGGTACTTCAAGATACATGGTTATTTGATGGAACTATAAAAGAAAATATAATATATAATAGAGAAAATATAAGCGATGAAAGAGTAAAAGAAATATGTAAAAATGTTGGTATACATCATTTTATAAAAACACTTCCAAAAGGATATGATTCAAATGTATCAGATAATGATACAATATCATCTGGACAAAGACAACTTATTACAATAGCAAGAGCAAGTATCAAAGAAACACCTTTTTTAATACTTGATGAAGCAACTTCTAATGTAGATACAAGAACTGAAGAACTTGTTCAAAACGCTATGGATAAATTAACAAAAGGAAAAACAAGTTTTATAATTGCTCATAGATTATCCACAATAAAAAATGCAGATCTTATTTTAGTTATGAAAGATGGAAATATAATAGAACAAGGTAATCATAATGAACTTATGAATAAGAATGGTTTTTATAGTGAATTATATAACTCTCAATTTGAAATATAAAATGTATACAATTCGTATACATTTTTTTACTATAGATAATTATTTATATAAATGTTATAATTCAAATAGGAGGTCATGTTATGGATAGAACAAAAGGAAAACGTTATGATTTTAAAAAGAATTGTACTGATAGAAAAACAGCAGAATATGTACTAAATGAAGTAATTAAAGAATATCAAAATAATCCAAAATGGGAAATAGGTAAACAAGAATTAATTGATTTACCAAATGGTGAAGTAAGAGTAGAAGTAGAATTAACATTTAGAGAATACGAAACTAAAAATAAAATGTCATGGTAAAAGACTTCCAAAGGAAGTCTTTTTAATCTACTTTAGAAAGTTCAATTATTAAATCATAGTTATCATCTTTTGCCATTATATTTTTATGAAATTGATTACATTTCTCACACTTATAAATTATTTTATATGTGTCTTTAAATTTTTCTATTCCAATAGGTTTTAAAAGACCTAAACAAGTATTAGATCTATCACCTGGATTAATATCAACATGTTTAGAATACAGACAATAATTACAATGATCTCTTGCAGTATATTTAAGAGGCTTTATTTCTTTTTTACAATTCTCACATATAAAGGATTCATCAATCATATTAAATTTTTTCATAAAATCACCTATAAATACTATATCATATTTTTAAAAATAATGTTATAATTAATATAGTAGGTGAAAATATGAAAAAAGAAAACAACGAAGGATTTGTAAATATTATATTGTTATCAATCGCACTTGTATTGATTGTAATAATTTTATTTGCAATCATACTAGTTTAAATATATTAGGTGGTGGTTTTTAAATGGCTAAAAGAAAAACAAGAAAAAAATCAGAAAATACAGGATTTAAATATCCAATAGAAATAAAAGGAATTATATTTATAGTAATCGCAGTAATAGGTTTTTTAGGATATAAAGCAAATATCCTTGGAAGTATTATTAAAGGATTTTCTATGTTTTTAATGGGATCTTTTGATTTTATATTTTTAGGATTTTTACTTATCGCAGGTGGATATATGCTTGTTAAAAGGGACAAACCTAAATATTTTTCTTCAAGATTAATAGGTTTATATATATTTTTAATAGGATTACTTTCACTCGCACATATTAATTATTTAAGTGATAAATTAGGTTTCTTTGATACAATGAAGGATACTGTTGATGAAATACTTAAATGTGTTAATACTAAAACTGTTTATTCTGGTGGAGGTATTATAGGATCGTTCTTTATATATATATTTAATTTACTACTTGGTAAAACAGGAAGCATTATAGTAATTGGAGTACTTATGCTTATAGGTGTTTTATTAATTTCAAATCTATCAATTAGCGATGGATATACATGGATAAGAGAAAAAATTAGAAATAGAAGCGAATATGAAGAAGATGATGATGAAGATGGACTTGAAGAATATGATGATGAAACAAAAGATGATGATAAATATTTATCTAGTAAAAAGATAAAAATATCTTCTATTAGCGATTTAACACATGTTACTGAAAATGATGAAGTAAGAGAAGAAATAAAAAGTGAACCCGCTAGTAATAGATATATTAATTATGAATTACCTAGTAAAACATTATTATCAAATCCAACTAAGAATAAAATAAATACAAAAGAAAATGAAGCATTAATTAGAGATAATATTAAAAGATTAGAAGAGGTACTTAGAGATTTTGAAGTAACTGCTAAAGTAAAAGAAGTACATGTAGGACCATCTATTACTCAATATGAACTAGAAGTAAAATCAGGTACTAAGATGAGCAAAGTAAAATCACTTTCTAGTGAAATTGCTTTAGCACTTGCCGCAACTGATGTTAGAATACAAGCACCTATACCAGGTAAAAATACAGTTGGTATAGAACTTCCTAATAAAGTATCAGTAGGAGTATCATTTAAAGAAATGATAGATGTATTTGATAGTCCTAAATATAGATCAGATAATAAACTTAGAGTAGCACTTGGTAAAGATATAATGGGTGAACCTGAGTTTATGGATATTAATAAAATGCCACATTTACTTATAGCGGGTTCTACAGGATCTGGTAAATCAGTATGTGTTAACTGCATTATTTCATCAATACTTATGAGAGCTAAACCAGATGAAGTTAAACTTATAATGGTAGATCCAAAAAAGGTTGAACTTTCTATGTATAATGCAATACCACATTTACTTATGCCAGTTATAACTGATCCTAAAAAAGCATCAGCTGCACTTCAAAGAGTAGTTGCAGAAATGATGGATAGATATGATAAATTTGAAGATAGTAAAACTAAAAATATAGAAGGATATAATGAATATTTAAAAAAGAAAAATGAAAAATTACCAGAAGAAAGTAGAATACCACTTCTTCCATATATGGTAGTAATCATAGATGAACTTGCTGACCTTATGGTAGTAGCTAGAAAAGAAGTTGAAGATTCAATAATGAGAATAACACAAATGGCAAGAGCTGCAGGTATACATTTAATAGTAGCAACTCAAAGACCATCTGCAGATGTAATTACTGGTGTTATTAAAGCAAATATTCCATCAAGAATAGCATTTGCAGTTTCATCTCAAATAGACTCTAGAACAATACTTGATTCATCAGGTGCAGAAAAACTTCTTGGTAAAGGTGATATGTTATTTGATCCAATGGGCTCAACTACACTTACAAGAATACAAGGTGCATTTATATCGGAAACTGATGTACAAAAAATAGTAGATGCATGTATTAAACAACAAAAGGCAACTTATGATGAAAGTTTTATGAATTTAGATAAAAAAGAAGAAAAAACAACCCTTGATAAAGATGATGTAGATAATGATGATCCACTTTATAATGAAATAGTAGAATTTGTTATAACAAGTAAAAAAGCAAGCGCATCATTACTTCAAAGAAGATTTAAACTAGGTTATAATAGAGCGGCACGCATTATAGATTTGCTTGAAGAAAGAGGTATTATAGGTCCACAAAATGGATCAAAACCAAGAGAAGTATTAGTATCTTTAGATGAAGAAGATGAAGAATAAAAGTTCAATTTTTTGAACTTTTTTATTTTTTTAGGGGGAATTTTTATTTTTTTGACGAATATATATATTGAGGAATAAAAATATTATTTATTTGTGATATAATTATTTATGAAAGGTAAGTGATAAAATGGCAACAGTACATAATGAAGCAAATAAAGGAGATATAGCTAAAATAGTAATAATGCCTGGAGATCCTCTAAGGGCAAAATATATCGCAGAAACTTATTTAGAAAATGTTAAATTAGTAAATAAAATAAGAAATTTGTATGCATATACTGGAACATATAAAAACAAAGAAGTAACAGTAATGGCATCAGGTATGGGAATACCTAGTATGGGTATTTATTCATATGAATTATATAAATTTTATGATGTAGAAGAAATAATAAGAATAGGAACATGTGGTTCATTTAATAAAGATATAAAAATAAGAGATATAATATTATCACAAGGTGCATATTCTAAAACATATTTTCCAAAATTGTTAGATAATGAAATGGTTGATTATGTTGAAAGCGATAAAGAATTAAATGAAAAGATAATAAATACTTCAAAAGAAAAAAATATAAATATTAAATATGGTAAAACAATCACAAGTGATGTGTTTGATGTATATGTAGATAATAAAGAAGAATTTGAAAATAATTATTCTGATGAATATTTATCAGTAGAGATGGAAGCATTCGCACTTTTTTATGTAGCAAAAAAATTTAATAAAAAGGCATCATGTTTAATGACAGTAGTTGATTCAAAATATGATACAAATGTAATATCTAGTGAAGAAAGACAAACATCTTTAGATGAAATGATCACACTTGCTCTTGATAGTATACTTTAACCCTTATTTATCCAAAATATAAAGAAAGGAGAAAATATGGAATATAAAGAAATAAAACTTGATAATTATAATTTACATTTAATAAAAACAGACAAATTTAAAAGTAAATTTATATCTTTAATACTAGTTAATGAATTTAAAAAAGAATCACTTCTTAAAAATTTTATTTTAAGAAAATTACTTACAACTTCTTCTAAAAATTTAAAAAATGAAATAGAAGTAACAAAAAAAGTATGCGATTTATATAATTCAGGAATATCAATAACAAATTCTATGTGTAATAATGTGTTAACTACTAATTTTGATATGGAAGTACTAGAAGATAAATATACTGAAGATGGCCTATTTTATAAGGCTTTTGATTATTTTGTAGATACTATTTTTAATCCCAATATTATAGATAATAAGTTTGAAAAAGAAAATTATAATTTAGTTATTAAATCAGTAAAAGAATATTTTGAAAAAGAAAAAGAAAACAAAGGAAAATATGCATTTGATAAAGCATATTCATTAATGGATGAAGAAAATTTAAAATATCCATCAAATGGTCTTAAAGAAGATTTAAAAAATATAACAAATGAAAAAATGGTAGATTATTATAACGAATTAATAACAAGTGCAAATGCTAATTTGTTTATAATAGGCAATATAGATGAAAAAGAATTACTTAATTATTTAGCTAATAATAAAAATATTAAATTTTATAAAAATAATAATAAATATACAAATCTTATTTTTAAAGAAAATACTTCTATAAAAAAAGATGAAAAAGTAGAAAATAATAATCAATCAATATTGATATTAATATATAAAATTCTTAACTTAACTAAAAGAGAAAGAAACGTAGTATTACCAATATTTAATAGAATATTTGGTGGATCAAGTAGTTCAAGATTATTTAAAAATGTAAGAGAAAAAAATTCACTTTGTTATGGTATTAGATCGTCATATTCAAGAACAAACTCATGTTTAACTATAGAATCAGGTATATCACATAAGAACAAAGATAAAGTAATTTCTCTTATTAATAAAGAATTAGATGATATAAAAAATGGTAATATAACTAAAGAGGAATTTGAAGAAGCAATTAATTTTAGAAAGAAAAATTTAAAACAATTTGATGATTATATAGATTCTCTAAGTTATATAAAACAATCTAATATTCTTTTTGATAATGATGATTTAGATGAAAGAAAAAAATTAGTGGATACAGTAACAATAGATGAAATAGTTGCTTTGGCAAATAAAATACAACTAAATGTAGAATTTATTTTAAAGGGGGATAAGGATAATGGATAAGATAAATCTTAAATATCTTGATGAAGTAGTATATCATGAAAAATTAGATAATGGGCTTAATATATATGTACTAAGAAAAAAAGATTATCATACATTTAGTTGTTATTTTATTACTAATTTTGGCGCACTTATAGATGAATTTATTCCTATTAATGAAAAAGAATATCATAAATTTCCTAAAGGTGTCGCACACTTTTTAGAACATAAAATGTTTGAACAAGAAACAGGTCCAAATGTAATGGATAAATTTTCATCTCTTCTTGGAACTTGTAATGCATTTACTAATTATGAATATACTGCTTATTATGTTAATGGAGCAGATAATTTTAAAGAAAATTTAATTTTCTTAATTGATTATGTACAAAGTCCATATTTTACAGATGAAAATGTAGAAAAAGAAAAAGGAATAATAGATCAAGAAAGATTAATGACACTAGATCAACCAGAAAGAACTTTTTCTTTAAAAATATTATCTAATATCTTTAATAATTATGAATATGGAAAAACAGTTGTAGGTGAGAAAGAAGATATTTATAGTATTACTAAAGAAGATTTATATAGATGTTATAATACATTTTATAATCCATCAAACATGAGTATTGTCGTTGTATCAAATGAAGAAGAAGAAAAAGTAATTAATTTGATAAAAGAAAATCAATCAAAAAAGAAATTTGATAAACAAGGAACTATTAAAATAAAAGAAACAAAAGAAGATAAGAAAGTAAGTAAAGAATATGATGTGATTTATGATAATGTTGAAAAACCTAAAGTTAGTTACAATATAAAAATAAATCTACCTGAAATAAAAGAAGATTTAGATCTTGTTGGATTATCTCTAAGAATATTACTAGTTAGTAATTTTAGTAAAATGTCAGATTTTAATTTAGAATTAAAGAATAAAAATATTATTGACGATAATATAGGTTTTTCTATAGGAAAATTTATAGATTATGGATTAATAACTATTAGATCAAATACTATAAAAGAAGAAGAATTTTTAGATAAAGTTAAAAATAAATTTAAGTCATTAGAACTATCAAAAGAAAAGTTTGAATTAATAAAAAAAACATTTATCGCAAATACAGTTTATTCATTCACAACTACACATGGTATTATGGGATATTTACTAGATGAATACTTTGATAAAAGAAAGATTAAAGAAGATTATTTTAGTAAATTAAAAGAATTTACATATGAAAAATATATAGAAATAATTAATAAAATAGATTTTAGTAATGATAATATAACAATTATGAGACCGCTTGATGAAAAGGAGTAAAATATGTTAAAGGTAAAAAATGTAAGTAAATCTTATGGAGATTTTAAAGCAGTAGATAATTTATCTTTTGAGGTAAAAGAAGGAGAAATATTTGGACTTTTAGGTGCCAATGGCGCAGGTAAAACAACAACTTTTAGAATGATTATGAATCTTTTAACTCCAGATAAAGGGACTATTACTTTAGACAATAAAAAAATAGATTATGATGTCACTGATAAAATTGGCTTTTTAACAGAAGAAAGAAGTTTACTTTTAAAACTAACTGTTAAAGAATTAATGATTTATTACGGAACATTAAAATCTATGAAAAAAGAACAAATAGAAAAAAATTTAAAAATATGGCTTAAAAAATTTAAAATAGAAGATTATGAGAATAAAAAAATAAAAGAATTATCTAAAGGAAATAAGCAAAAAGTACAATTTATTTCATCCATTATTCATGAACCTAAATTATTAATATTAGATGAACCATTCTCAGGACTAGATCCAATTAATGTTGATATGTTTATAAATGCTATTAATGATCTAAAAGAAAAAGGAACAATTATAATATTTTCATCTCATCAAATGAATAATGTAGAATTGTTTTGTGAAAAATTACTTATATTAAATAAAGGTAAAACTATACTTCAAGGTTCACTTAAAGATATAAAAAATAATTATGATGAAAGAAGAATACTTATAAAAGCAGATGTTACTAAAGCCGAATTATTAAAATTAAATGGAGTTAAATCTGTAATTATAAAAGGTGATGAAATAGAAGTGAATATTGAAAATAAAAAGTATGCTAAAGATATATTTGATTATGTATCAAAGAAAAATAATGTATTAAAATTTGAAGTAGTTGAACTATCTCTACATGAAATATTCACAAAAGAAGTAGGTGATGTAAATGAGTAGAAAATTTTGGTTTTTAACAACTCAAAGTTTACTAAAAAAAATAAAAACTAAAACTTTTATTATAGTTAATATATTACTATTAATTGCATTTTCATCACTTATGAATATAGATAGAATAGTGTTATTCTTTGGAGGTAATTTTAATAAAGAAAATAATATTATGATAGTAGATAATACATATAAATCTTATGATTTAATAAAAGACCAAATTGAAAATGGATCTACTATTATAGATAATGGTTTAAAATTTAAAGTAACAAAGTTAGATAAAATAGAAAAGAAAAAGGTAAAAAAAGATGAAGATATAATGCTTGTTATTAATAATAATGAAGAAAATACAATAGATGTTAATATGATTACTTATGGTTATATAGATTCATCAGTATATCAAATAATAACAAGCTCACTTAATAAGGTAAAACAAACTCTTGCAATAGAAAATTTGGATATATCAAAAGAAGAACTTTCTAAATTAAATGAATCAGTTTCTATAAAAAGAGAATATATTCAAAAAGGTAAAAATGAAAATGAAGAAAGCATGGAATATGTTTTATCTATAGTAACACCTATAATTATATTTCCATTTTTTATGTTAGTTACACTTGTTATACAAATGATAGGGGCAGAAATTAATGAGGAAAAATCTACTAGAAGTATGGAAATAATTATTTCTAATGTATCCGCTAAAGTACATTTCTTTTCAAAAGTACTCGCATCAAACTTATTTGTAATAATACAATGTATATTGTTTATAATTTATTCACTAATAGGCGCACTTATTAGAGGTGGAACTCCTAAAATAGATACAATTAATAATGTTGGTCAAGTATCAAAGGTAACTAATATGATAAATGATACTGGTATATTTAATAATGTTATTTCATATATACCATTTGTACTAATTTTAATGTTAGTGACATTACTTGGATATTCACTTTTAGCAGGTATACTAGCATCTATGACTACTAATATGGAAGATTTTCAACAGCTTCAAACTCCAATGATGGTTATACTTTTAGTAGGTTTTTACTTATCAATTATGAGTGCTATGTTTGATGGATCATTATTTATAAGAATAATATCTTATATACCATTTATATCTGCAATACTATCTCCATCATTACTTTTATCAGGTGTAATAGGTATAAAAGATATAATACTTTCTACACTATTAATGATAGTAGTAATTTATTTACTTATTAAATATGGTCTTAAAATATATAAAGAAGGAATACTTAATTATTCTTCGAATAAATTATGGAAAAAAATGTTTAAAGCATTAAAAGAAAAGAACTAATCTAGTTCTTTTTTAAATTTTTATAAAAAAAGTAACCCGGGGGGGGGAGAAAAGTATTTATACCCAAGCTTATTTATAAAGTGTAGGAAGGCTTATAATACAAAGAATTAACAAATACATAATTTATAAAAAATATTAAATTGTATTATTAGACGAATATTCATCAAAAAAGATCTTAATTATTTTAAGATCTTTTTTATAGATTTTTTTCTAACAAAGGAAGTGATAAAAAAATAATTGGAAAAACATTACAAATTATTCAAAAGCAAACAAATGTATGATATAATTAATTTGAAAGGTAGTGTTAATTTTAAACTAGAGGAATCTCGCGAGTTTAAAATTGATTCAGTATAACAATCTAAACAGTTAATAAAATTATATAATGAGGAGGAATAAGAAATGAATAAGAATAAGTTAGAAACAATTTCAAATTTATTTGAAAATAAAGAAATAAGAAGTATATGGAATAGTGAAAAGGAAGATTATTATTTTAGTGTAGTTGATGTGATATATGCACTTACTGATAGTATAAACCCAAGAAATTATTGGAATATGTTAAAGAGTAGATTAACAGACGAAGGAAGTGAACTGTACACAAATTGTGTACAGTTGAAAATGAAAGCTAAAGATGGGAAGCTAAGATTAACAGATACACTTGATACAGAAGGTATTTTTAGACTTATTGAATCAGTTCCTAGTCCTAAAGCTGAACCTTTTAAATTATGGCTTGCTAAACTAGGTAGAGAAAAAATAGATGAAGTATTTGATCCATCTAAAGGAATTGATCAAATGATAGATTTTTATTTAAAAAAAGGTTATTCATTAGAGTGGATTGAAGCTAGAATCAAAGCTATTATAGATAGAAAAAAATTAACTAAAGTTTGGTATGATAATGGAGTGAAATCAAATAAAGAATATGCAATACTTACAAATGCAATATATAAAGAATGGTCTGGTATGACTGCAAGTGAATATAAAGCTTTTAAAGGAATAAGAAAAGAAAATCTTAGAGATAACATGAGTGATATAGAAGTAGCACTTACTAATTTAGGTGAAATAACTACAAGAGATATAGCAAAAGAAGAACAACCTAAAGGATTAAAAGAAAATATAGGTGTCGCTAAACGAGGTGGAAGTGTTGCTAAAGGTGCTAGAGATTTATATGAAAAGGAAACAAGAAAACTAGCAATTACATCTGAAAAAAATTTAAACTATCAATATATTGATGAAAATGAACAAATAGAAAATAAATAAAAATATGTTATTACGATATATATAAGTAAACTAAATGAAAAAACTGGTAAAAAATGGTAAAATTATTTGACTATTTAAGGGTTTTTTGCTAGAATATGCGCGTTATTTAGAAGGGAGGTTGGAGTAAGAATCAATTTTTATTGATTTTTAACCATAAAATTATTAATAATTTATATTAAAATATTACAATTTTATGAATTTTTCAAATATCAAAATCAAATAATTAGGGGGAATGAAACAATGATTGATTATATGCAATCAAATGAATTTGAAAAAGGTAGTATGTGTAGTAGTAAAATAAATATGATTATTATATATTCATCTTTATTATTAAAAATAAAAAAATATATTAAAAAAATAGATAAGGAGTTAATATGATATTAAATGTAGTAAAAGATGAATATTCAAATAATAATACAATAAAATCAAACGATTTAGTTAAAAAACAAAAATTAGAAGATAAAGTACAATTAAAAAGAATAAAAGAACTTTTAAAAGAAGATGAATTAAGATATGTATCTTCTAATGTAAGACAATTGCTTGGTATAACTAAAGTTGATGATCCAAATTGTTTTAAAAATCCTGAAGGAAAGGTAACAAGAAGAGTAGTACAAGTTGGAGAAAAATTTAGAGTAATACTTTATATAAGATTATCACAAGAAGATGGAGATTTAGAAGATGGTGATGTATCAGGAAGTATTAAAAATCAATTATTATTTTTACTTGATGAATGTCAAAAAAGAAATTGGGTTGTTGTAGGTATATTCTGTGAGGAAGATATAAGTGGTGTTGATGATAATAGACCAGAATGGTTAAAATCAATACGATTCGCAGAAGTAGGAAATACTGAAATAGTACTTTGTAAATCACAATCAAGATTTACAAGAAGTCTTGAAATGGTAGAAAAATATCTTCATAAATGTTTTCCAGAATGGAATGTAAGATTTTTAGGATTAGTAGATAATTCAGATACTGATATTATTGAAAATAAAAAATCAAGACAGATTAATGGACTTGTTAATGAATGGTTTGTTGAAGACACTTCAAAGAATACAAGAGATACATTAAATAGTATGAAAAGAAATGGTCAATTTACAGGAAGTTTTGCGCCATATGGCTACTTTATTGATCCAAAAGATAAACATCACCTTATACCTGATTTACACGCTAGAGAATCCATTAGAATAATGGCTGGAATGCTAAAACATGGTAAAGGAATGTCACAAATAATTGAAGTGTTAATGAGAAAACATTTTCTAACACCAGCTGATTATAAAACACAATTAGGAATTCCAATAAATAGAGGTCCAAATGTAATCAAAAGTGTTACATATCAAGTAGAAGAAAATGAAACATTAAAATCAATAGCTTATAAATTTTATGTAACAATAGATGAAATAAAAAAATGTAACAATCTAAAAACAAATAAAATAAAAATGGGAGATGTTTTAGTAATACCTCATAGACAAAGATGGACTACTAAAATGATAAGAAAAATATTAACAGATGAAACTCAAATAGGAACTTTGGTACAAGGTAAAACAGAAAGAACTTCATTTAAAAATAAAAAACCAATATTAAAACCAAAAGAAGAATGGATAAGAGTACCACATTGTCATGAAGCTAACTTAGATTTAGAAACATTTGAAATAGTAAATGCTATGTTTTCACCAAATAGAAAAAACAAATCACAAAAGAATGGCGAATTACCATTATTTTCGAAAAAAGTTTATTGTGCATGTTGTGGTAGAGCATTTAATAAAAATAATGTTCATATAAAATCCAAAAACAAAGAATATCTACAATGTAAAAGTAAAAGAAATACAGAAGGTTATATTTGTGATAATAAAGAAGTAGTTGATTTAGAAAAATTTAAAGAATATGTTTTAGGATGTATAAAAGATAAAATAAGTCAATATTATGATGAATCAAAATATAGTAACGATAGATATTTACAAAATGTATATAATAATATTGATAATGATATAAAGAATTTAGAAAAAGAAAAATTAAATATTGAAAAAGAAATAGAGGATAAAAATAATATTTTAATTCAATTATATTCGGATAAAGTATTAGGTAATTTAACAATTGATGAATTTAATACAATTAAAGTTGGTAATAAAGTCGAAATAGATAAATTAAGTAATGAATTACTAGAAATTAATAATAAAATCGCAAACTTAGTATCTGATAAAGCTAAACAAATAGATAAAGTACAACTATTTGAACAATATAAAGACATTACAGAATTAAACAGAGTAATTTTAGATTCTTTCATTAATAGGATTGAAATCGGAAAAATTGACCATACTAATAATGATACAAGACCAATTAAAATTGATTGGAAATTATACGCTAATTAATCTGTATAAAAAAGTGTTAAATAAAAATTTATGTATTGACAAAATAAACAGATTAAATGTATAATATACTTGTATAAAAAAATAATAGAAAGAGATCTTTTGTTATTCCCTGCTCGGCGGACCGCGCGGCGGTCCTACGGACACAACTTTTGAGTATGAAATACATTTCATCCTCAAAAGAACCTGGGTTTATGAAAAACCTGGGGGGGGGTAATATATTAGATATTATAGGTATTTTATATGAGTCTTAAACATTTTATTAAAACCCAGGTTCTTTCTTCATATAATAAAGAAAGAATTGTTTTTCTTATTGGTGTTGTTTCTATCTTCTTTAGTAGTATTAT
>JAFUBW010000016.1 GCA_017459965.1 Bacilli bacterium | reverse complement strand
CAATAGCGCCTTGAACATTATCAGAAGAAATACCAGAAGAAGAATTATCAAAAGAAACTTCAGAAGAAGAATATAAATAATTAGCAGCAAAAACAGAAATAATACTACTAAAGAAGATAGAAACAACACCAATAAGAAAAATAATACTTTCTTTACTTTTAAAAACACCTATTCTATCATCAATATTATCATTAAAAACATTTTCTTTATTTTCTTTTTTTTCTATTTCTTTACTATCTTTATTATATGAAGAAAGAACCTGGGTTTTAATAAAACGTTTAAGACTCATATAAAATACCTATAATATCTAATATATTACCCCCCCCGGGTTACTTTTTTTATAAAAAAAGTTAATCTGTTTTTAGATTAACTATTGTGGCACCTACATTAATACCATTTATATTATAACTTTCTACATATTTATTATTTTTTAATATTTTAAAAACTTCATTTCTAAGTATTCCATCTCCAATACCATGAATTATTAATATTTGTTTATATTTTAATTTAATAGAATCGTTTATAAATTCATTTACTTTTATTTTAGTAAGTACTCTATCATATCCATGTAAATCTATTGATGGTAAATTAATAGTAAAAGGATCAATTATTTTTTTCATAAATATCTATTACCTCATTTATATTTAAATTTTGTTTGTTATTATCTGATAAAAACTTTGATATAGTAGCGATTTTCAAATTTTTTTCTAAAGAAAAATATCTACTTATACCATAAATAATAGTTGATATAAATATATCATAACTATTATTTGACATTTTGTTTTTATCACCTAATTTTGGAATTATATTAACTATATTGTCTTTTTCATATATACATCCAAGGTTTTCAATATATATAATTATTTTACCAGAAAATAATCTTTTTGTCTTTAAATATAAATCAATAATCGATCTTTTACTTAATGTATCTAATTTTACATTAGTTAAAATTTGAGCATATTTAATTGGTATTATTATATAATCAGATATAGAACATACATTTAAGGCATTGGTAGAAATTTCATTTAGATTTGTAATTATATTAATATCTTTATATTTATTTTTTATTTGTTTTACTAGGTCTATATTATAAGTATCATTATAGATTATATTGGGTTTAAATAATATACTTTTTGATAAGTTATATTTATTATTAATTCTTTCTGAAAGAATAGTTTTCGTATTATTTTTTATATTTCTAATTATATATTTTTTATTTGTTTTAGTATTTTTTAATATATTTATAAAATATGTATTAATATTATTTGTTTTTAAATAATTAATTATTTCTTTTCCTTCATAATCATTGCCAACATTTGAAAAATAATATACATTTAAATTATATTTACTTAATATAATTGGTATATTTAAGTTATTACCTATGGATTTATATTTTTTTACTATGGTTGTTGTATGATTTTCTATTGGATATGAATTAACAAATAGATTCTTATTATAACTTAAATTACCAATACAAATAATGTTATTCATAGATATCACCATTATTAATATGGTGAAATTTGTTATTATTATTCTAATTAAATGCGAGTTCTACATCCATATTTTGATCTTTAAATGCTATATAAAGAAATATAATACCACTTATAAATATTAAAAGTGATGCGATAAAAGATAATGTAACTAATTGTTTCTTTTCATTTGAATCATATTCTTTTAAATTTATATAATCATCATAAGAATCTTTTAGAAAGTAAAAATAAACTATTATTAATACAGAAAATATTATTATCATAATTTCTCTATATTTATTCTTTGCTATTTCATCTTTAAATATATAATATTTTCTTTCTAAATTATTAGAATAAAAACTTAAGAATATTATACCTATGTATACTATCCATATAAACTCTTCTATTTTTAATTCTTTTAACTTTTCTTCTAAATTAAAATAACTCATATTTAATTATATGAGTTATTTCTTTTTTAATATTAATTCTGATGATTGATTATTTATTTGTATTGATTCTTCAAATACTTTTTTGTTTCCGTACTTAATCCTCCTGAATATATATTCATTATAACATATATTTTCAAATTTAATTATATTTATATAGATAAGAATATAAAAAAAGACTAAGTTTACTTAGTCTTAATTATTATTTTTCTGCGATTGCAGCTTGTGCAGCAGCAAGTCTTGCAATTGGTACTCTAAATGGTGAACATGATACATAATCTAGTCCAATCTTATGGCAGAATTCTACTGAAGATGGATCTCCACCATGTTCTCCGCAAATACCAATATGTAAATTAGGATTTACTGGTTTTCCAAGTTTAATAGCTGTTTCCATAAGTTTTCCTACACCAGTTTGATCTAGTTTAGCAAATGGATCATTTTCAAATATTTTAGCATCATAGTATGCATCTAAGAATTTACCAGCATCATCTCTTGAGAATCCAAATGTCATTTGAGTTAAGTCATTTGTACCAAAACAGAAGAAATCTGCTTCTTTAGCTATTTCATCTGCAGTTAGTGCTGCTCTTGGTATTTCAATCATAGTACCTACTTCGTATTCAAGTTCAATACCAGCATTTTTAATTTCTTCATCTGCAGTTTCAACTACCATTTGTTTTACATATTTAAGTTCTTTAACTTCACATACAAGTGGAATCATAATTTCTGGTTTTACATTCCAATCTGGATGATTCTTTTTAGTATTAATAGCTGCTCTTATAACTGCTTTTGTTTGCATTTTAGCAATTTCTGGATAAGTAACAGCAAGTCTACAACCTCTATGTCCCATCATTGGATTAAATTCATGAAGTGAATTAATTATATTTTTAATTTCTTCAACTGATTTACCTTGGCTATCAGCTAGTTTTTTGATATCTGCTTCTTCAGTTGGAACAAATTCATGTAAAGGTGGATCTAAGTATCTAATAGTTACTGGACAACCTTCAAGTGCTTCATATAATTGTTCAAAGTCACTTTGTTGATAAGGTAAAATCTTATCAAGTGCTGCTTCTCTTTCTTCAACTGTATCAGCACAAATCATTTCTCTAAATGCAGCTATTCTATCTTCTTCAAAGAACATATGCTCTGTTCTACATAAACCAATACCTTCTGCTCCTAGTTCTCTTGCTTTTTTAGCATCAGCTGGAGTATCAGCATTAGTTCTAACTTTTAATTTTCTAAATTTATCAGCCCAAGCCATAACTCTACCAAATTCACCAGCGATTGTAGCATCTACTGTTGGAATTTGACCATCATATATATTACCAGTTGAACCATCAATTGAGATATAATCTCCTTCATGATAAGTTTTACCAGCTAGAGTAAATTGTTTGTTTTCTTCATCCATGATTATGTCTCCACAACCAGATACACAGCAAGTACCCATACCACGAGCTACTACTGCAGCATGTGAAGTCATACCACCTCTAACTGTTAAAATACCTTGAGATGCTTTCATACCTGTAATATCTTCTGGAGAAGTTTCTAATCTAACAAGTACTACTTTTTCTCCTCTTTCAGCCCAAGCAACTGCATCATCAGCAGTAAATACAACTTTACCACAAGCAGCACCTGGAGATGCTCCAAGTCCTTTTCCTGCTGGAGTATTTTCTTTTAATGCCTTAGCATCAAATTGTGGATGAAGTAGTGTATCTAAGTTTCTTGGATCTATCATAGCAACTGCTTCTTCTTCTGTTCTCATACCTTCATCAACAAGATCACAAGCAATTTTTAAAGCAGCTTTTGCAGTTCTTTTACCATTTCTTGTTTGAAGCATATAAAGTTTACCATGTTCAACAGTAAATTCCATATCTTGCATATCTCTATAATGAGATTCAAGTGTTTTACAAACATCTTTAAATTGTGCGAATGCTTCTGGGAATTTTTCTTCCATTTCAGCAATATGCATTGGAGTTCTAACACCTGCAACTACATCTTCACCTTGTGCATTTGTTAAAAATTCACCAAATAATCCTTTTTCACCAGTTGCTGGATCTCTTGTAAATGCAACACCAGTACCACAGTCATCACCCATGTTACCAAATGCCATTGATTGAACATTTACAGCAGTTCCCCATGAATAAGGAATATCATTATCTCTTCTATATACATTAGCTCTTGGATTATCCCATGATCTAAATACAGCTTTAATAGCTCCCATTAATTGTTCTTTTGGATCATCTGGGAAATCAGAACCAATTTTATCTTTATATTCTGCTTTAAATTGATTAGCTAATTCTTTTAAATCATCAGCGTCAAGTTCAACATCTTGTTTAACACCTTTTTTCTCTTTCATTTCATCTATTAATTGTTCGAAGTATTTTTTACCAACTTCCATAACAACATCAGAATACATTTGAATAAATCTTCTATAACAATCCCATGCCCATCTAGGATTATTAGATTTTTCTGCTATAACGTTTACAACATCTTCATTTAAACCTAAGTTTAGAATTGTATCCATCATACCAGGCATAGATGCTCTTGCACCACTTCTTACTGATACTAATAATGGATTTTCTTTATCACCAAATTTTTTACCAGTGATTTCTTCCATTTTTTCTATATACTCATTGATTTGTCCTTGGATTTCTTCATTAATTTCTCTTCCATCTTCATAATATTGAGTACAAGCTTCTGTTGTAATTGTAAAACCTTGTGGAACAGGTAAACCAATATTTGTCATTTCAGCAAGGTTTGCCCCTTTACCACCAAGAAGTTCACGCATGTTTGCATTACCTTCAGTAAATAAATATACGTACTTTTTCATTTAATCATCTCCCAAAATGTATTATAACAAAAAAAAATGTATATTAACATAGTAAATACACTTTTTTTACATTTATTTTATATTTCTTGGATGACATTTAATAAATACATCTCTTAAATGTTCATTACTAACATGAGTATAAACTTCAGTAGATGAAAGAGATTCATGTCCTAGAAGTTCTTGAACTGCAAGTAGTTCACAGCCATTATCTAAAAGATGAGTCGCAAATGAATGTCTAAACATATGTGGAGTAATATTTAATTTAATACTAGTCTTCTTAATTATATCATCTATAATTTGCTGTATTCTTCTAGTAGTTAATTTTTCATGCTTTTCCCCTACAATTAAATATTCACTTTCTATTCCTGATAACAATTTATTTCTTCCATCATTTATATACATATTCAAAATATCTAAAGCATAATCTCCAAATCTAACTATTCTTTCTTTACTTCCTTTACCAAATATTAGGATAGTTTTGTTTGAAAAATCTATATCTTTAATTTTAATATTAACAAGTTCTGAAACACGAACCCCACATGAATATAATACTTCAAGTATTATTCTCTCTCTTTGTCCTTCTTTTGTTTGTAAATTTGGAACATTAAATATCTCTTCAATATTATTATAATTTATATATTTAGGTAAAGTTTTATCTTTTTTTGGTGAAGAAACAAGTAAAAATGGATTAGATTCAGTTTTCTTGTTTATAACTAAATATTTATAAAATGTTCTAAGGGAACTAAGTTTTCTAGATATTGATGATTTTGATAATTTTCTATCATTTAAAAAATTTAAGTATTTTATACATTTTTCATAATCTATATTATTATACTTAAATTTATTTACAGATAAGAATTCATTATATTCATTAATATCTCTAATATAATTATTTACTGTATAATCAGAATAATTTTTTTGATATTTTAAATATTTTTCAAATTCTATTATTAATTTATTCATATTCTACCTTATTGTATATGGCTTTTCAAATGAACCATCACCACTATTATATAATGATAATTTATCAATATAAATAACTATATTTGCATTAAATGTTGAAGAAGCTCGTGTTAATTCTGCTACCCCATCATTAATATAAAATACTTGATAAGAATTATCTGAAGTTGCTGTTACTGTTCTAAATACGCTACCTATTTGTGAAAAATAATTATAATTCATACAAGATTTATCAAATATAGTTCTACAATTTGGATCTATACTTGCTCTTGCATAATCACTTACAGTAATTAAACTTAATTTTTGATCTTTATCAATACTTTGACATTCATTTGACGAATCAATCGAACCATTTGATGTTGATCTTTTACCAATACATATATCATGATTTACCATTTTATCTATTTCTTGAGATGAAAAATAATTATAATCATCATCTTCTACAAGTGAATTATTTTCAATCATTGAATTTAATGAATCTTTTAATCTACTTTTTGAATAATCATTTATACCTGTTGTATCATCTTTTTCAGTATTATATCTATCATCCCATACTAAGTATTCATTTAGTCTTTTATTTGAAATTAATCTTACTTTATCACCACTAATTTCAATAATTCTATATAATCTATTTCCAATACCTAAGTAGTTATTAGGATTTTCTCCTCTAAAAACATATTTACCATTATAGTTATATAATCCATCACCAGATGTAACAACTTGTTGATTATTAATTATATAATCTGCAATAGTTTTTGTTTCATAATATTTACCACATTTTAGATATGGAATATATATATTATTCTTATTTTTATATAGCAATTCAACATATCCTGTACATTTAACATTTTCATCTTCAATTGCATGAAGTTCTTTTATATATCTTGAATCAACTAATGTATCTAAATTAATTTTATTAGTTTCTTCTTCAGTTGTTGGAAGTAATTTTTTATTATTGTTAGCATATTTTGTAGCTGCCTTTAATAAATTATTTTCCATATTAGAATATGTTAATGATTTACCTACATTATTTCTTCCAAATATTAATGTAAAAATAATTATACTAATAATTAATACACCAATAAAAATAAGAATCTTTGCAATGTTTTCTCTAATAAATTCCATAAAATTACCTACTTTCGAAATAATTATAACATATAAATAAAAGAAAAAAAAGCAAAAAATGCTTTTTTAATCTTTCTTAATTAATTCTGAAGCTGCTGCAAGTGTTCCAGCGATATTTTGAATATCAGATGGAATAATTATTTTAGTTGCTTGACCATTTGCTACTTTTTCAAATGCTTCAAATGATTTTAATGTTAAAACTGATTTATCTGCTTTAGCATCTTTTAATAGTTTAATACCATCTGCTTCTGCTTGTCTTACTTTAAGTATAGCTTCTGCTTCACCTTCAGCAAGTTTTATTTGGCTTTCTTTTTGAGCTTCTGCTCTTAAAATAGCACTTTCTTTTTCTCCTTCAGCAATTAAGATACTAGATTTCTTTTCACCTTCAGCTTGAAGAATTTTTTCTCTTCTTTCTCTTTCAGCTCTCATTTGTTTTTCCATTGCTTCTTGTATATCTCTTGGTGGAATTATATTTTTAACTTCTACACGGTTAATTTTAATTCCCCATGGATCTGTTGCTTCATCAAGTATTGTACACATTTTAGCATTTATTAAATCTCTAGATGTTAATGTTTCATCAAGTTCTAGATCACCAATTATATTTCTAAGTGTAGTTGCTGTTAAGTTTTCAATAGCATTTATAGGATTTTCAACACCATAAGTATATAATTTTGGATCAGTTATTTGAAAATATACAACTGTATCTATTTGCATTGTAACATTATCTTTAGTAATAACTGGTTGTGGTGGAAAATCACGAACTTTTTCTTTTAATGATACATTATTAGCTATTCTATCTATAAATGGAATTTTTACATGTAGCCCATTATTCCAAGAAGATGAATAACTACCTAATCTTTCAATTACATAAGTTTTTGATTGTGGAACAATCTTTATATTAGCTATTATTATAACTAATAAAATTATTAATAAAATTATTATAAACATATTATTTCTCCTTCTTTCTAACTATTATTTTAGCACCTTCAATTTTAAGTATCTCTACTTCACTGCCATTTTTTATTTCTTTATCACTTATAGCCATCCAATCTTTACCATCGATTTTAACTCTACCGCCTTCATGTTTTTTTATTGTCTTAGTAACTATACCAATTTGACCTATAATTCTATCAAAATTAGTACTTACTTTATTTTTTTTAAAATATTTTTCTACAAGTGGTTTTGTAAGTAATAAAGATACAGCAGATGTAATTACAAATACTATTAATTGAATGATTATATTTTCAGTAAAATAAGATGTAATATATGCACATATACTACCAAATGCAAACCATATTGTAACTAAATTAAGTGTAATAGCTTCAATGATTAAGAAAACAAATATAAGCGCAAACCAAATCATAGTAACCTCCTTTAAGATATTTTATGACAAAAAAATAAAAAAAGCAATATAATATTGCTTTAAATGAATAAAACCTAAGCAGTTCTTTTATACATATATACTGTTATATAAGGCTGCATATGTGAAATTGTTGCTGCTGTTCCTGTGAAACTATGGTTATGAGCTGATGTGGCATTTGCTGCACTTACTTTTGTTACTGATCCATTTGTTTTTACTGTCATTGTGTGAGAATGATTTGGTAAATCATGTGTATGTGTTGAAGCATTAGTACTATAATCTGTTGTTCCTCCATTACCACCAAGTATATAATAACTACCTGTATGATCTTTTACAGCCGCCCATCCTTTAGAAGTATGAGAATGTGAGCCTCCAGTAATACCATTTTTTACATATCCACCACTTACTGTATATGTAGGATTTGTAAAACTATGTGTATGCTCTCTTATACCTGTTTGAGCTGCAGTTAGAGTTGTATTGTTTACTTTTCCATCTTTTGCTGCAGGAGTATAACTTTGACTTTCAGCACCACCAGTTGATCCTACTGTAGTATAATTAGTAGTTCCATTATTTCCCATTGCTACTATTGTTCTTCCAGCTGCAAAAACTTCCCAAGTTCCACCAAATCTTTCTTCTACTTTAGCTACTGTGTCATCTTCTACACTCATATATATACTTCCTACTGGATATATTAATTCTCTTATCTCATTATATCCTTGTGAATGATATAATTTATTTTCTTTTCCTTTTATTTCTTCTTTTTCTTCTTTT
>JAFUBW010000015.1 GCA_017459965.1 Bacilli bacterium | reverse complement strand
TTTTTTAGATAAAACATATCCAGTTGGAAGTATATATATATCAGCAACAGATAGTACTGTAGAATCAGTTCAAACAAGATTAGGCGGAACATGGGAAAAAATAGAAGGCAAATTTTTACTTTCTGCAAGTAGTTCATATGCTGCTGGTTCAACAGGCGGAAGTGCTGATGCAGTGTTAGTATCACATACTCATACTTTTACTGGTACAGCTGCAACATCTGGTGGTCCTAATAAAAATCCAACTTACAAATTTACAGGTACAAGAACAACTACTGAAGGTGCGGGGAAACATTCTCATACTGTGGCTATAAAGGTATCAGGAAGTGAAGCAAAGGGGTACGGGCTAGATAATTGGTACTCAGGATTTGGAAATAGAGTAATAGTAAATGCCGCTAGTGCTTTATCTGTTTCAACAGAACAAGCAAATCATTCACATTACTATACACCAAGTGGGAGTATAGCTATAACAGGGAACTCAGATCATACACATTCGGTAACTGCTAAAGGAACAAATTCTACAGTAGGAGTAAGTGGATCAGGTAAGAATATGCCACCTTATTTATCTGTTTATATGTATAAAAGAGTTGGTTAAACTAACACTTATATTATAAAGGAGAATATTAATATGAAAAAAGAGATAATATTTTTAATATTTGGAATAATTTCATTTATAATATCAAGTATTGTAACTGTATATTCTGCAAATTATTTATATGATAGTGGCGAAGTAAGTTATGATAATAATTCATCGAGATTACAAAGCGATAATGTACAAGATGCTATTGATGAACTTTATAATGAATCAACAAATTATGATAATTTAGATTCAGAATTAACTGAAATCGAAAATAATTTTTTAGATAAAACATACCCAGTTGGAAGTATATATATATCAGCAACAGATAGTACTGTAGAATCAGTTCAAACAAGATTAGGCGGAACATGGGAAAAAATAGAAGGTAAATTTTTACTTTCTGCAAGTAGTTCATATGCAGCAGGTTCAACAGGCGGAAGTGCTGATGCAGTGGTAGTATCACATACTCATACTTTCACTGGTACAGCTGTAACATCTGGTGGTCCTAATAAAAATCCAACTTACAAATTTACAGGTACAAGAACAACTACTGAAGGTGCGGGGAAACATTCTCATAAGCTTGCTATTCAAAATGCAAATAATGAAGCAAGTGGATATGGTTTGTCAAAATATCCTGCTTTTGAAAATAGAGTTATTGTAACTAATGCCACTATATCTACATCAACAGCTGCAAATCATTCACATTACTATACAGCAAGCGGAAGTGTAGCTATATCAGGAAACTCAGATCATACGCATTCAGTGACAGCAAAAGGATCTAATTCTACAGAAGGAGTAAGTGGATCAGGTAAGAATATGCCACCTTATTTATCTGTTTATATGTATAAAAGAGTTGGTTAGTAATTTTAAAATATTATAAATGTAATTAATCCTAATATAGAACAATATATTGAAAAATAGATTAATTTACCTTTTTTCATAATATTAATAAATAATTTAGCACTATAATATGTAACTATTGAAGAAACAATCATACTTACTATATATGGAATTATTAGAGTATTAATATTAGGTGTTTTTATTAAATCAAACATACCAAGTATAAAAGAAGCTATACTTATTGGAATATATAACATAAATGAGAATTCAAGCGCGGATTCTCTTTTTAAATTAGATTTCATTGCTCCTACTACTGTCGCACCACTTCTACTTATTCCAGGTAGTAGGGCAATTACTTGAAATAATCCTATTTTTAATGCATCTAAGTATGTTATATCTTTTTTTTCTTTTTTACCCTTTATATCTTTTATCATATAAAGTAATATTGCTGTTATTATAAACATTAACCCTACTAATTTGGTATTAAATATATCATCTATAATATCTTTTATAAATAGACCAAACAATGATGCAGGTATTGTACCTAGAACTATTAACCAGGTATATTTATAATTAAGTTTATATTTTTTATTTTTTGTTTTTATGTATAAAAAGAATTCCTTAATAATATTAATTATTTCATATCTATATAAATAGATGATTGCTAATAAAGACCCAAAATTAACAACTATTTCAAAATTTATATCATTAAGAACTTGATCACTTAGTATTTCTTTGAATATTTTTATATGCCCACTAGATGAAATAGGAAGTGGTTCAGTAAAACCTTGTATGATTCCAAGTATAATATATTTTATTAATAACATTTTATCATCTCCTATTATAAATATATAATAATTTATTAAAATTATAAATAAAATAATATAGGTGATGATATGCCACTTAGAATTTTAATTTTTTTATTTGGATTTGGATTAACTGTTATTGGATTAACATATATAATTATTTATTTAAATTTATTATCGATAGGGTATAATTTTTTAGAATATGTAAAATTTATTATTAGAAGGGGAGAATGTTTGAATTTATTATTAGGTATAATTTTAATGCTACTTAGTATCTTTGTTAAAGGAGGAAAAAATGAATTATATATATGATATTACACTTAATCTAAACAAAAACAATTTATATGAATTTTATGAATGGAGAGATGAAGATAATCCTGAATTTATTTTAAAAATTCCTATGTTTAAAATAGATGAAGAAGCATTTTTGAACTTTAAATATAATGATATTATTGTTAGTAAAAAATTTTTAGAGTCCATTGAAAATAAAACTGAAACATATTCACCAAATTGTATTGGAATAATAAGATATGCTTGTGTATTTATAAGTGGTGAAAGTACACTGGCACTTGAATTTGATTCGGATGGAAATAATTATATGAAAAGTAATATTAGTATTGAGGAAGAAAATGAAATTTTGGAGGCATCTTCTGATATAAAATATACAATCATTGATTATAAAGTCAGAAAAAAAATAAAAAAAGATATAAAATTTATTACTAGAAATGAAGTTGAAACTGAAAAATATATATTAAGAAAAATAGAAAACATGAAACAAAATAATGAAATATCTAAATTAAAATATATTTTTTATGAAATATATAATGAAAAAATAGATGATATTGATAAAATATATAATAAACTTATAAATATTGCGAAAAATAGTGACTATAAATTTTCAAAATTAAATGACATTTTAAATTTGATTGATAACAAAAAAATTATGAGTAATAAATCATAATTTTTTATTGCGTATTTATTGATTTTTATACAAAAAAATGGTTTAATAATAGTATATGATAATCGGAGGAATTTATGAATAAAATAAGGGAGTTCATTTTAAATCATAAAATAGTAATTACAATTATACTTTTATTAATCGCATCTTTTTTTGTTTATTATTTTGTATTTGCGAATGAAGATATATATGAAAATCAAATTAAAGTTAGTGATACAAGTGTAAATATAATAGATGGAAGCGCTGATTTTGATTCAGATGATTCGGCTGGTAACGATTCAAGCAATAATAATAAGATTGTAAGAAATTTTGATGAAGTTACATATAACATTACATATAAATTGGCATATAAAGATGATTCTACATTAGATGAAGAAGAAAAATCATTAGATGTTACACGAGATGTAATTGTAGATATATTAGTTCCAAAATCTATGTATATGGAAGTATCAGAAGATGGAATTATGAATCTTCTAACTCCTCAAAAAGATAATGATGGTAATACAATTGTTGTAGATAATAATTATTATTACTATATGATTACTAAAAACGATGTTCATATGGCAGAAACAAATAATGTTGAAATTGTACTAAGTAAGATAAATGGTAAAAATGGTGATGTTATATCACCAATTATTAGAGTAAGAGAAGCAACTGATGAAGTAATTTCTAAAAATATTGATTCATCAACTAGTATTGATTCAATAAGCAAATTAAATATTCCAAGTGTTACAATATCTGCAAAAGAGAATTACGCAATTAAATTATTCCAAGGTGTTAAAAAAGAGGTAAATGAAAGTACAAATGATATGCCTGTAGGTGTTATGGTTTATATTCCTAATGATCCAATTAAAGGTATCAAAGGTATACAAGTACCAAGTGAATTGAATTTTATCTTAAATATAAATTCTTCATCACTTACATCTTCTATAGATAGTCCACAAATATCTAATTATTCACAAGATTCACAATATGTAATTGCGGATTTACCTTATTCATATTCAAGTAAAAATGGTAATGCAACTGTAGACTTAGATAATAGTAGTTTAAATCAAAATGGTAATTCAATTATACCAATAGTATTTTCTGGATTATCATTTAATAAAAATACAAAATTAACACAATTATCTGATAATAATTCAGTATATTATTTATCAACAAAGTCTTTTGTATTTACAAGTAAAAGAACAGGTAAGGGAGATATTTCTTATACTATAGGTACTAATACTAATTCTAATACATTAACTGATTATTTAGATAACTATGTACCATTTGTAGGTGATTATGTAACAAAAATAGATTTCTTTAATAGAAGTACAAGTACAACTGGAGCATCAGGATCTAATTCAGAAGTTCCTTTAGTAGAATCAGGTAAAGCTATATATAACTATGGAGAAGAATTTTATATTCAAAATACAATTAATTATGGTAATTCAAAAGGTGATAAATTAGAAAATGGATTTACTAATTATATAAAAATTGATAATACAGCAATTAGATTAGAAAAAACTGAAAATGTATCTGATCAATCAATAGATTATTATGTTCAAATTGGTAGTTCATCAGGTAGTAGTTATAACGCTACTGGGGAATATGGTTTAGGAGAATGGAATGCTTCATATTTCAAATTAAAAACAAATAGACCTAGTTATTGTCCTTCAACATTAAATGGTTTATCTAAAGAAGATTTAATGAATCTATATGGAGGACCATGTATAGAAGATAACAATATTGAATGGGTAGATAGTATTCAAGAAGCAATAGATGAAAACAAACAAAATAAAATTATATTATTTAAACTAGATATACCAGAAGAATATGATACAGGACTTCAAACAATTGTTAGATTAAGAGCAACTGCAGTAAAAAATTATACAAATGTTGGAAAGACTTTTGAAATAGTATCAAGAGGTCAAACAATATATAAGGGTAAAACATATTATTTATCTGAAATAGCTAATAATTCTGTATCAAATCATACACAAGATATGAAATATAGTAAAACTACATATGATTCAAGTTATAACATAACTGGTATGCATAATACACTTGTTAATGGAAATAGTATGACTAATATTGGTAATACTATATTAATATCTCCATTTAAGGCAAGTATTAATAGTATTGGACTACATGATGCATATAATAGTGTTGGTAAAACAACATTCTATTCAGGGATGACTGATCCAATAGAATTTGTTATTAATCCGGTTATATATAAATCTGATTTTGATTCTACAATTACAGGTGCGACTGTATCTGTATATTTGCCAGAAACACTTGAAATATATGAAAAATCAGGTGATAAGTCATATAATAGATCTACAAGCGGTAATTTAGTAACAATAGATGGAGTTAATTATAGAGTTTATAATTATGATTATTCAGAAAGTGATATAAACTTTGAAAATGAATCAGCAAGTGGTACAATTCCAATATTATATGTTCATGCATATATTACAATTGCTACTCCTGATAACACATCATCAACTGTACTTGCTAGAATAAGTGGTAGTTTGAAACCAAATATAGATGCTACTACTGTATATACTGATGTAACACCTATAGATCAAAGAACTACATCTGTTAATATTAATTTACGTAATACTAAATTAATAAATAATATAGGTAAAACAAATACATTATATATAGATCAAAATGGATCATATCAATATAATATGCGAGCAGCTAATAACTCTGAAGAAAATGCTGATTTATCACTATTATATATATTACCTTATAACGGTGATGGAATAGGTAAAGGATCTGAATTTACAGGTAATGTATCTGTTTCAATATTAAATTCATTACCTAGTGGTTATAAAGCAGTATATACAACTGATAGCGCAAAAACAATATTAAATAATCAATTAAATAATGAAACAGCTATTAATTGGAAAACATGGGATACAACTAACAAACCATTAAGTAATGTAACTGCAATAAAAATTAACGCACCATCTAGCATATCTAAGTCTGGATATTTTGGTACAAAAGATGGTATTACTTTAAATATAAATACTAATGGTAATAAAGAATCTGAAATATATTATAATAATTTCTATATTATTCAAAAGAATGCAGATGTTTGTGTTGATGATGATATAGTTGATGAATGTACTGAGACAGAAAAGAAAACAGTTTCATTCTCATCAAATATTTCAGAGGTATCTGTATATAATAGAAAAATAACAGGTTATGCATTTGAAGATACTGACTATAGTGGCTTTTATGATAGTAATGAAGCAAGATTAAAGAATATAGCGGTTGATTTATATAAATTAAATGCAACTTCATTTGATCCTAAAAACCCAGCAGACTCTATTAGTGAAGATGATGTTAGAGTAAGTGATAAAGATACAACAACAAATAGTAATGGTTACTATAAATTTGAAGGATTAGAATCAGGAAACTACTATGTTAAATATACATTTGATTGTGATAAGTATACCGTTACTGAAAAAAATAAAACAGATCCTTCAATTGAAGGAGATGCATCTATTAAAGATTCAGATGCTCAAATAATTGAAGTGGAAAATGAATCTGAAGAAAAAGAAAGTAAAAAAACTTGCTATGCAGTATCAAATATACTTACTTTAAACAACGATAATATAGAATTTAATCATATTGATTTAGGTCTTCGAGTAAGACAAGATTTTGATATAAAGATTAAGAAGTATATTACTAATGTAAAAGTTAGTTCAAATGGTAATGTTGTTAAAAATTATGATTATAATAATGAAACAAAAGTAAAAGTAGATGTTAAAAATTTAAAGAATACATCATTTAGAGTAACTTATGGAATAGAAATACAAAATAGTAAATATTTCCCTGGTACAATAGGTACTATAGTTGAAACTATACCAGATGGAATGACATTTAATCCTAGTTTAGTTGAAAATGATGGTTGGTATGAAAGTGATGGTAATTTATATTATTCTTACTTAAATAAATCTCTTATTATGCCTGGTGAAAAATATCATTTAACTATTGTTTTAGATTTAGTTACAAATAGTGGTGGAGATTATATAAACTTTGTAGCTGCTAATAATTTACAAATTAAACCAGTTATAACTAATTTCTTAGAAATACCAGAAGATACAACAATAGTTCCAATTGATACAGATACAAATGAAGAGGAGGGAGAATAATGAAAAATAAATTTATAAAAATAATATTATTTATTATATTATTAATTCCTTTTTCCAATGTAAATGCAGCTACTCAAAATATGGTATCTACAGAAACTAGAAACTTTTCATCAGCAGATGTATCAACAACCTATTATATAGGTTATGGAAATACATATAATTTTAGAAGAACTTATTTCCATCAAATATCAGATGGATCTGGGACATATTTAGCATATTGTCTAGATGATGGATTAAAATCACCTAATAATGGAAATGGTTATATTAATTCATCAGATAGTTCTACTATATATAACAAAGCAGGAAGTGCACTTGATTCCAGACAATTATCAATATTAAAAAATATATTAGCGGCAGGATATCAATATAGTGGTTCAGTATATAATTTATTTAATGCTTCATCCCCAACTACAAAAAAGACTGTTCTAGCTACACAAATATTAGTATGGGAAGTAATGGATGGAGTTAGATATGATTATGGAACATCAGGTTATAATTCGCAATCTCCAAACACATATGATTTTGTAAAAACAGATTCTGAATTAAGATCAATATATGAAAGAATATTAGATACAGCATATGTTTTATCAGGTTCTAATCAACCTAGCGCATTTGGAAAAACACATGTAATGCATTGGAATGATGGGGCAAATAGATATACTCTATCAGGTGTTGATATAGGTGTTTATAGTATTGATTCATATGATACTAATAAATTATCTGTTACTAATAATCAAGGAAAAATATCAATATCATCATCAAATGAAATAAGTGATTCAAAAATAAATTTAAAATATGTACTTGGTAATACTTTAAGTAGTAGTAATGATCTTAAATGGTTTGTATTTAATAATAGTTCTGGAAGACAAAAATTATTACTTGCTTATTATCAAGGAAAAGCAACAGGAAGTTTATCAGTTAAAACAGAAAGTGGTAAATTTAAAATAATAAAAAAAGATTCAACTACAAACAAAACATTAAAAGGATCAGTATTTAAGCTATATAAATGTTCTACACAATCTAGATGTGATTCTAAAGAAACAGCGACAGTAGATATGAGAAATACTGATATAAGTTCTGATATTACATTAAAAAAATCAGGTTTATACTTAATAAAAGAAACAACAGTCCCTTTTGGATATGAAAAAATAAATGATTTTTATGTAACATTTACTATAAATGATACAGGTGGTATATCTGCTACTGTCGATTCATCTGCAAAAAATGTATCAAAACAAACAAAAAATGGGACAATAAATTTAATTATTGGAAATGATGCAAAATATTTTAATATTAAAAAAGTAGATGGAAGAAACACTAATACACAAATTAAAGGTACAGAATTCCAAATAAAGAAAACAGATGGAACAATATTAAAATTTAATCAAGTATCAGATGGTAAATATAGATACGATGCTAATGGAACAGTTACTTCATTAAAATCAAATAATCTAAGTATATATCAAGTTGCTCTTTTACCAGCTGGAGAATATATTTTAGAAGAAAAATCAGTTCAATATCCATATGTACTTCAAGGAAAACAATTAGAAAGAGAAACTAAATTTAGAATAGATAATACAGACTTTTTACAAGTTTATAATTATGATTCTAAAAAATATGTAAAATCTTCAGATGTTACAATAACAGTTAAAAATTTTAAAACAAGAATAACAATAATTAAAACTGGTTTAAAAAGTGCAATTGTGCCTGGTGTAACATTTGAACTATATGATGCTAATAAACAAAATCAAATACCAGTTAGATATGAAAATGGTGAATATATATATAATTCTGGTTCTTCACCTATACAGTTAATAACAGATTCAAAGGGTAAAATAGTAATTAACTATTTACCTGAAGGAACATATTATTTAAAAGAAGTAAAAACTCCAGATAGTTCAGGATTAGTAATTGATCCTAACAATCAATTCACTCAAATTCAAATATATGTTAATAGAAATAGCGCAACACCATATGATTATAGAAAAGAAATAAGAAATGCAAAAGGAACATTCTGTTTCTATAAAATAGATGAAGATGGTAATTATTTAGATTCAGGTAAATTTAAGTTACAAATGTATAATGAAAAGACATCTAAGTATGAAGATAAAGCATTAATCTTTAATGAAGATAAAACTTATAGTATTGATGAAACATTAAAGAGTAATATTTATACATTCTCACCAATATCTGACGGACAAACATGTTTTGTTGATATAAATGCAAAAGGAAATTATAGAGTGGTTGAAATAGAATCACCTGAAGGATTTGTTCTTCCATTATCTTCTGAAGCAACTGCACAAATATCTATTAACGAATACGGATATGCAATGGGAGATGCATTAATTATTAATAAAAAGGTGAAAGTTGGTGAAGGCGCAGAAGCTCAAGCTGAATTAATAATTAACATTCAAACAGGACAAAATAGAATTCATTATATAATTATATTAACAGTTATATTAGCAATTATTTCAGGTTTAATAATATTAAAAAAGAAAATAGATAAAAAATAATTTTATCTATTTTTTTTATTTTGTGTATATTTTTTCTTTTTTTATACAAATTATTTATAGAAGGAGGAAAATATGAAAAAAATATTAATACCAATGATGGTTCTATTATTATCAGCATGTTCATTAGGAATGAGCGCAACACCTAAACAAAAAGTATCTGAATTTCTAGATAAATATAAAAATCAAGATAATACAATTTTATCTCAATTAGATGAAACAATTAAAACAGAATATACAAATGATGATTATAGACAAAGATATAAAACACTTATGACTAATCAATATAAAAATATGGAATATAAAATAAAAGATGAAATAATTGAGGATAATAATGCAGTTGTAGAAGCTGAAATAACTGTATTTGATTATGCATCTGCTATTAGAAATGCTAATGATTATTTAAACAACAATCCAAATGAATTTAGTACATCAAATCCTACAATAGATATGGATGATGCTGATGATGAAACAACTAAGGATAGTGAAGATGATAAATTAGACAGTACAGATAATAAAGATTATGATGAAGATAAATTTATAGATTATAAATTATCACAAATGGAAAATGTAAATGATACAGTAACATATACAATTGAATTCACTTTGACTAAAGTAGATGGTGTATGGAAATTAGATTCATTAAGTAATGCTGATATAGAAAAATTACATGGAATATATAATCAAGGTTAATGTGGCCTTGATTTTTTTTAAATACAATTATGTTTTATTTGATAAGTTAATTTGCTTATTTTTTTTCTTTATGATATACTTTTTTCAGATTTGGAAGTGATATAATGATTAGATTACAAAAGGCTATCGCAGATTCTGGATTTTGTTCAAGAAGAAAAGCAGAAGAATATATAATAAATGGTAAAGTTATAGTTAATGGTGAAATAGTGACTGAATTAGGTACAAAAGTTAATTCTAGTGATGAGATAATGGTTGACGGCAATGTGATTACTAAACAAGATAAAGAATATTATGTTTTTTATAAACCTAGAGGTATTATATGTTCAACTAATGATGATAAAGGAAGAAAGACTGTTGTTGATTTTTTTGATTCTAATAAAAGACTTTATCCAGTAGGAAGACTTGATTATGATACTACAGGTATTATTTTTCTTACTAATGATGGTGAATTTACTAATATGATACTTCATCCTAAAAATAATATACCAAAAGTATATATTGCTAAATTAGAGGGTATTATATCAGGTTATGAGATTAATAAAATAAAATCAGGTGTTATAATAGATGGATATAAAATAATTCCAGATAGAGTTAAGTTAAAAAGTGCTGATAAAAAATCTAATACATGTATTGTTGAAATAATTGTTCATGATGGAAAGAATCATGAGGTAAAAAAAATATTTGAAAGTGTTAGACACAATGTTATTAAATTAAAAAGAGAATCTATAGGGTTTATTGATTTAACAGGTTTAAAATCTGGTGAATATAGAAAGCTTACGATAAAGGAAGTTAAACAATTATATGCATATTCAAATGATAAAAAAAGAAAATAATCTCTTTTATTTATAAAATTCTGACACACCAGGAGAAGTTATTAAAAAAGTGGTATATTTATAAAATTATTAATAATACAAAATATAAAAAAATATTGCATATTTCCTTTAAATATGTATAATTAATGGTAAATTAAAATATATTATAATGTGTAATTATAAATTGACA
This sequence comes from Bacilli bacterium, assembly GCA_017459965.1. Lineage (GTDB taxonomy): Bacteria > Bacillota_I > Bacilli_A > RF39 > UBA660 > CAG-433. The sequence goes on along the minus strand of JAFUBW010000015.1, from coordinate 31,285 downwards.
AATAATATCAATAATGGTATTATTCAAATTACAGCGGAGAGGATGAAAAATATGAAAAATACTAGTAAATTGGAAACATTAATTATTGAATATTTTGATTATGTAAATAGTGTTAGAAATAAAATGAGAGTTTTAAATCATATGATAAAAAAAGAAAGTGAATTATTAGATAATGAAAGAAAAGTAGAAAATGAATATATAGAGATGCTTAGAAGTGATTGTACAGGTAAAGGAGATTATCATAAAATCATTATGTTACCAAGTGATATACTAAGTCAAATTAAATCAAGCGATTTATCAGAAGAAGATAAGAAAAATCTTCTTGATAAGTATAAGATTGCAGAAGAAAATGCTAAATTAATAAATCAAAGATATAACAATTTACAAAAAACAGAATCAGAAAGATTAAAAAAAATAAAAAATTATAAATCAAATCTAAAAAAATATAGATCAAATTTAAGAAAATATGCAAAAGAATATAAATTGAATATGGTAAAAATAAAGAAACTTGATCAAAAAATAAGTAAATAAATAAAAAATAACAAATTATATTTTGTTATTTTTTTGTAAAATTATTTTTTAATACTTGTTATTTATCAAATATTATGTTATATTATTATAGTAATTTTTTATGGCGGAATTGGTGAAGTGGTTAACACGGCAGATTGTGGCTCTGTTATGCAAGGGTTCGACTCCCTTATTTCGCCCCATTTTAAAATAGAAGTCAATTCATATGAATTGATTTTTTTTAAGGGAAGGATAATTAATATGAGTGAAAAAATCGATATTAATGAATTAATGCTTAAATATAATTTTGCACTTTCTACTTTAGAAACTCAACTTAATATCTTAATAAGGGAGTACGAATTTAAAAATAAATATAACCCAGTTGAACATATAAAATCAAGAATAAAAACAGAAAAAAGTACATTAGATAAATTAAAAAGAAAAGGATATGAACTTAGTTTAAATAATTTAAAAACTCATGTAAAAGATATTATAGGTATTAGAATAGTTTGTTCCTTTTTATCTGATGTAAATGAAATAGTTTATATCATAAAAAAATCTAAACAATTTAAGATTGTATCAGAAAAAAATTATATAGAAAATCCAAAAGATACTGGATATATGAGTTATCATTTAATTATAGAAATACCATTATACTTAAATGAAAAAATAGAATATATACCTGCTGAAATCCAAATAAGAACGGTTGCGATGGATTTTTTTGCAACCCTTGATCATAAAATTAGATATAAATTTCCTGGTAAAATACCAGATGAAGTTAAAGTAGAAATGCTTGCTTGTTCAACTGTAATACAATCTTTAGATAAAAAGATGTATGAATTAAATGAAATTGTAAAGAAATATAATGATTTATAATTTCTTTTTTTTAAGTTTTATTATATAATAAATTATAGTAGGTGATAATACATGAAAGTACTAAGTGATAAAGAATTAAAAAATATAAATAATTATTTTAATGCGGCTAATTATTTATCTGTTGGTCAATTATATTTACTTGATAATCCTCTACTTCAAAGAAAATTAGAACCAACTGATTTAAAAGCTAATATAGTTGGACACTGGGGTACAGTACCAGGGCAAAACTTTATTTATACACACTTAAATAGAGTTATTAATAAATACGACTTAAATATGATATATATTTCAGGCCCAGGACATGGGGGAAATGCTTTAATATCAAATGCATATTTAGAAGGTACTTATAGTGAAATTTATCCAAATATATCAGAAGATTATGAAGGAATGAAAAAACTATTTAAACAATTTTCATTTCCGGGTGGAGTATCATCACATGTGTCTCCTGAAGTTCCAGGAAGCATAAATGAAGGTGGAGAGCTTGGATATAGTTTATCTCATGCCTTTGGGGCAGTCTTAGATAATCCAGATTTAATTGCTTCATGTGTGATTGGTGATGGTGAAGCAGAAACAGGTCCACTTTCAACTTCTTGGCACTTAAATAAATTTTTAAATCCACTTACTGATGGGGTAGTACTTCCAATACTTCATTTAAATGGTTTTAAAATATCTAATCCTACAATACTTTCAAGAATATCAAGAGAAGAGTTAGATAATTATTTAAAAGGATGTGGATGGGATCCATATTATGTTGAAGGATCAGATTTGCTTGAAATGCATGAAAAAATGGCCGAAATACTAGATAAAACTATAGAAAAAATACAAATAATTAAGGCAGATGCTAAAAATAATAAAATAAGAAGACCAATGTGGCCTATGATTGTTTTAAAAACACCAAAAGGTTGGACAGGTCCTAAAGTAGTTGAAGGAAAACAAATAGAAGGTTCATTTAGATCACACCAAGTACCTATTGTTGTAAATTCTAATAATTATGATAATATAGATATTCTTGAAAAGTGGTTAAAATCATATAATCCAGATAAATTATTTAATAAAAATGGTACTTTAAAAGAAGAATTAAAAGAATTATGTCCAAAAGGTAATAGAAGAATGAGTGCTAATCCTAATACTAATGGAGGTAATCTTTTAAAAGAATTAAAAGTACCTGATTTTAAAGATTATGCAGTAAAAGTTAATAAACCTGGTGATATTATTAAACAAGATATGATAGAACTATCTAAATATATTAGAGATTTAATAAAATTAAATCCTAGTAATTTTAGAGTATTTGGTCCGGATGAAGCTTTATCTAATAGGCTTAATAATATATTTGAAATAACTAATAGAAAATGGGTAAATAAAACATATGAATCGGATGAATATTTATCACCAAATGGTAGAGTACTTGATTCATACTTATCTGAACATTTTTGTGAAGGAGCACTTGAAGGATATCTACTTACAGGAAGACATGGCTTTATACATTCATATGAAGCTTTTTCTAGAATAATAGATTCAATGGTATCACAACATGCTAAATGGATAAAAGTATCAAAAGAATTACCTTGGAGAGAAGATATATCATCACTTAATATATTGCTAACATCTCATATATGGCAACAGGATCATAATGGATATACACATCAAGATCCAGGTATATTAAATCACTTAGTAACAAAAAAAGCAGATATAGTTAGAATGTATTTACCATTTGATACAAATACATTATTATCTACATTTGATCACATAGTAAAAACAAAAAATTATATAAATGTTATTGTGGCCTCTAAACATCCAAGATATCAATGGCTTAATATGGATGATGCAATTAAACATTGTACAAAGGGTATTGGAATTTTAGATTTTGCATCTAACGATGAAGGAAAAGAACCTGATTTAGTACTTGCATGTGCAGGTGATACACCAACACTTGAAACACTTGCCGCAGTCTCAATTCTTAATGAAAACTTTCCAAAATTAAAAATAAGAGTAATAAATGTAGTTGATTTAATGAAATTAGTATCTAATGAAAAACATCCGCATGGTTTAACTGATAAAGAGTATGATGCATTATTTACAAAAAATAAACCAATTATATTTAATTTTCATGGATATCCATCATTAATACATGAACTTACTTATAATAGAAAAAATCAAAATATGCATGTTCATGGATACATGGAAGAAGGAACTATTACTACTTCATTTGATATGAGAGTTCAAAATAAAATAGATAGATTTAATATAGTTATGGATGCGCTTAAGTATTTACCAAAACTTGAAGATAAATCAGCAAGCCTTATAGAATGGTGTAAAAATAAATTAGTTGAACATAAAGAATATATAAAAGAACATGGAGTAGATATGCCAATAATTACTGAATGGAAATGGAAGAAATAATCTTCCATTTTTTTATTTTTTATTTTATAATTTAAATATATTAATGAAATTTATTTAAAGGATGTGATACTATGTATTGCCCAAAATGTGGAAAAAAACAAGAAAACGGTGTTGAATATTGCCCTGAATGCGGGGTGTCTATAAAAAGTGGATATACTAATGAAGATAAAAAAGAAATAAAAATAGATATAATAAAGAAAATACTTACATTTATTATTTGTTTTGGGTATGGCTTATTTTTTAATATAATAGGTTTCGTTTTATATATAATTTTAAAGAAAAAAGAGGCAAAAGGTTCTACTGGAGTACTTATAGGTACACTTGCAAGTATTGCATTAGTTACATATATTGTTGTAAAAAAAATTTTAATGTAATATATGGATTAGATAATTATATCTAATCTTTTTTATTTGTGTTATAATTTAAATAGGAGGGTTAATATGAAGTATGATGTAGTAATAGTAGGTGCGGGACCAGCAGGTTTGTTTTGTGCATATGAGTTAATTGAAAAAAATCCAAAATTAAAAATATTAATGTTAGACAAGGGAAAATTTGTTGAAAATAGATTTTGTCCTATGAATAAATTAAAGACAGAATGTAAAAATTGTAATCCATGTAATATACTTTCTGGTTATGGTGGCGCAGGTACTTTTTCAGATGGGAAACTTAATTTTATTCCAAAATTAGGTAAATCAGATTTATTTAAATATATGTCTGAAGAAGATGCTTATAAACTTGTTGATGAAACTGAAGAAATATTTAATAAATTTAAAATGGATGCGGAAGTATTCCCGTCAAATATGGATGAGGCAAAAGTTATTAGAGATAAATGTACTAAACTTGGTATGAGACTTCTTTTGATAAAACAAAAACATTTAGGAAGTGATCATCTTCCAGGTTATATAGATAATTTTGCTAAATATTTAAGTGATAAAGGTGTAGAAATAAAAGAATCATGTGATGTAACTGATATAGAAAGTAAAAAAGAGGATAAACATATAATAACCTATAAAAAGGGAAAAGATGAAATAAAAGTAGAAGCTAAAAATGTAGTTATCGCACCAGGTAGAACAGGTGCTAAATGGATTCAAGAACTTGCAGATAAATATAATATTGAATATCTATCAAAAAGTATTGAAATAGGTGTAAGGGTAGAAGTTAGAAAAGAAATAATGAAAGATATTACCGATGTAATATATGATCCGACTATTTTTATTAAAACAAAGACTTATGCGGATGAAATAAGAACATTCTGTACTAATCCAGGTGGTTTTGTTGCTAAAGAAAATTACTATGGATATATATGCGTTAATGGGCACTCATTAAAAGATATAAAATCTAATAATTCAAACTTTGCATTTATATCAAAAGTAAATTTAACAGAACCAGTAACAAATACAAGACAATATGGAGAATCAATAGCAAGAATAGCTAATGTACTTGGAGATTCAAAACCTATTATACAGACTCTTAGAGATTTAAAAGATGGAAGAAGAAGTAAATGGTCTAGAATTAATAAAATGTTTATTACACCTACCTTAAAAGACGCTGTAGCAGGGGATTTAGCATTAGTTCTTCCTCATAGAATAATTCTTAATATAATTGAAGGCCTTGAACAACTAGATAAAATAATTCCAGGTGTTAATAATGATGAAACGCTTTTATATGGACCAGAAATAAAATTCTTTTCAAATGAAATAACTACTAATAATGATTTTAAAATAGATAAATATAATATGTATTTTATAGGTGATGGTGCAGGAAAAGCAGGCAATATAGTAATCGCAGCTGCAACAGGTTTAGTAAGTGCAAGAGATATATTAAAAAGAGTTAAATAACTCTTTTTTTATGTTATACTATTTGTAGGTGGTTTTTATGAATAAAAAACTTGCAATTGTCACAGGGAGTAGCAAGGGTATAGGTAAAGAATTAATAACTATACTTGCTAAAAATAATTATGATGTAGTAATTACTTATAATACAAGTAAAGAAGATGCATACAAGCTTCAAAAATATATTGTGGATAATTATAAAGTAAATGCATTAGTTATAAAATGTGATATAACAAAAGAAGAAGATATTATTAATTTAAAAAATACTATATTAAAAAGATATAATCATATAGATATACTTGTAAATAATGCTGCTTATGCACAGGATAACTACATTGATGAAAAAACAAAGGAAGAATTTATGAAAGTACTTGAAGTTAATGTAGTTGGGACATTTTTAGTTACTAAGTACTTATATAAATATATGGATAAAGGTGTTATAGTTAATGTATCATCAACAGACAGCATAGATACATATAGTGAAATAAGTATGGATTATTGTGCTTCTAAAGCTGCCATTAATAATCTAACTAAAACATTAGCACTTACTTTTTCTAACATAAAAGTAATTGGAGTAATGCCAAATTGGACAAATACAGAAAGTATAAAAGAAATGAATCAAGAATATTTAAAATCTGAACTAAAAAGAATAGGTCAAGAAAAATTAGAAGAACCAAATGTAGTTGCTAAAAATATAATTGATTTGATTGAAGATAAGACTGTTAAAAGTGGGGATATAAGGAGGGTATAATGTTCAACAAAAGAGAAGTGATAATAATATCTTCAGATGGTAGTTATAATGTATATAAATCAATAAGTAATGATCCAGGTGATATAAAATATTATCATTCGTATTATTTAAAAAAATATATTGATGATAATAAAATAAATATTGGAGATATAGATATAAACAATATTACATCAACAGGTCCAGCTTGTGAAATGTTATCAAAAAATGGTTATTCTATAATAATAATTGAAGGATTATTTATCCTAATATATTTACCAGAAATAATAACAAAAGAACAGTCAAATTTTTACTATAAAAATAAAATGTTATTTTTAGGAAAAAGTTTTTATTATTCTTATATTGAAGATAAAAAAATTATATATAGTAAATTTGATGATAATGAAAAAAATTCTTTTAAAGTTAAAACTTTTTATAATTATATTAAAGAAAATTTAGAAAATCAAAAAAGAGGTGAAGAGAATGAACATAGAAAAACTATTTAAAGATGCTGAAGAAAAGATACAAGAAGAATTTAAAAAAATAGATAAAATGTGCGAAAAAAATAGTAATAAAGTATTAAATGCATTTAGAAAGTATAAAATATCGGAAGCACATTTCTCATCTACTACAGGATATGGATATTCTGATATTGGAAGAGATACTATTGAAAAAGTATTTGCTGAAATTTTAGGGGCAGAAGATGCACTTGTTAGAAATCAATTTATATCAGGATCTCATGCTCTAACAGTAGCTTTATTTTCTTATCTTAGACCAGGCGATACAATGCTAAGTATATCAGGCCTTCCTTATGATACACTTCATGAAGTAATAGGTATAAAAGAAAACAAAAGCTCCTTAAAATCATTTAATATAAACTATGAACAAATAGATTTAATTGATGATGATTTTGATTATGAAAAGATAAAAGAAACTCTTAATAATAAAAAAATTAAATTAATTGAAATTCAAAGAAGTAAAGGATATTCAACAAGAAAAAGTATAAATATAGAAAAAGTAGAAAAAGTAATAAATGAAATAAGAAAAGTTGATAAAGATGTAATAATAATGGTAGATAATTGCTATTGTGAATTTGTAGAAGAAAAAACACCACTTGAAGTAGGTGCTGATATTATTGTTGGATCACTGATTAAAAATTTAGGTGGTGGTCTTGCTCCAAATGGTGCTTATATAGCTGGTAAAAAAGAATTAGTAGAACTTGCAGGTGAAAGACTAACATTACCGGGTGAAGGAAGAGAAGTAGGCCCTACACTTGGTATTAATAAATCTATACTCCAAGGATTATTCTTTGCTCCGTCAGTTGTTGCATCGGCACTTAAAACAGCAGTACTTGCTAGCGCAGTTTTAGAAGACCTAGGATATAATGTAGAACCAAAATATAGTGAAAAAAGATGCGATATAGTTCAAACAATAATATTTAATGATGAAGAAAAATTAATAAAATTTTGCCAAGGAATACAAATGGGATCACCAATAGATTCATTTGCTATTCCAGAAGGATGGGATATGCCTGGGTATGATGATAAAGTAATAATGGCTGCAGGAACTTTTACTCAAGGTTCTTCTATAGAACTTTCTTGCGATGGCCCAATAAGAAGTCCATATATTGCATATTTACAAGGTTCACTTACATATGATTATGGTAAACTAGCATTAAAAAAAGCAATTGAAAATTTGCAAAAACTTGAAAAATATGTATAATTATAAAACATGTAAAAAGAGGGGGATATTATGGATAAACAAAATATCAGTAAACAAATAAGAAAATATATATATAAACAAATCGATTTAATAGATACAACATTTAATAATTTAAATGACGAAGAAAAAGCAAATATATTTTTTCAATCAATGGATAATATCGAGAGTAATTCCAAAATTCATTTATTAAATGGATATAACATACCAGCTGTTTTAGATTTTGGAGTATTAAAAACAACTACAATACTTTCAAGAGTACAACTATATACTGATTATTATAGATCTGTAAAATTACAAGATGAATTATATGGTACAGAAGTATTAAAATCCTTTCCAAAAATAAGATCATATAATGATTTAAAAAGATTTTTCTCAACAAATAATAATAAATATGAAATGATAGATTCATTAAAAGAGTATAATGAATCATCTGGATTTGATAAAGTATTATTCGCAAAATGTTTAAATGAAAAAGATATAAATCATTTAAAAACAATTAATCCTTTTTTTGAAGAGGAATATGAAAAATGCAATATTGATGTTGATTTAGATTTTATAGTAAAACATATTGAAAAATGGCAAAAACAATTACCATTAGATGTAGATATGAGTTATTATCAAGCATCTAGATTTATATTTGAATTATATACACTAAAAAAAGAAGAAGCACAGAAAGTTTTACTTGATTTATTTAGAGAAGATTTAGGTATAATTAGTAGTACAGCTCAAGATGATGAATATATTCAAATGGGACAAGTTAAAATAAATGTTGATAATCTAGCAATTATGTTTAAAGACTATTATAAATATCAAAAAAAAGTATTAAAGAAAAGAAGATAAAATATGAATATAGAAGAAATAGATAGTTTTGTAGAGGAAACAATAAAGAATAATACTTTAAATAAAATAAATAATATATATTTATCAAATAAACAAATAAGTGTTTTAGAAAGGTATAATATTGATTATAAAAATGTGGTAGATATAAGTGAGCTTATTTTCAAAGTAGAAGAGTATATTGAAGATAATTATTCATCTGAAGAACTTGATGATTTAGAAAATTTATCATTAGAATTGTCAGAATTTAATTATTATTATAATACAAATAAATAGACATATATTATATGTCTTTTTTTTATATCATTTTATAAATTAAAAATTATTAACTTGACTTTATCTTGAATAAATTTTATACTAATATTGTATAATGATAATTATATAAATTACATTGAGGAGGAAAATATGGAAATAATATTATTTTCCACTCTTGGATTAATTTTTGGAGTTATACTAACTACAACAGTAGTATTTATTTTAATAAAATCAAAAGGAAAAAAATCTGATAATATAATTGAAAAAGCTAAAAAAGAAGCAGATAAAATAAAAAGGGATTCACTTCTAGAATTAAAAGAAGAACAATATAAATTAAAACAAGAAACTGAAAATCAAATCAAAGAAAGAAAAAGTGAAATAAAAGATTTAGAAGAAAGATTACAACAAAGAGAAAATAGTATAGATAAAAGAGATGAAATTTTACAAACCAGAGAAAATTTATTATCAGAAAAAGAAAATAATTTAGATGAGCGACAAAAAGATATTCAAAAGTTGGAAGAAAAAACAAACCAAGTATTAAAAGAACAACTTGAAAAATTAGAAAAAATATCAGGATTTAGTAAAGAAGAAGCAAAGAAACTAGTTATGAAACATGTAGAAGAAGCAATGACAAAAGAAATTGCGGCATACATTAAAGATAGAGAAGCAGAAGCTAAACTAGATGTTGATAAAAAAGCAAAAGATATGTTAGTAGGTGCTATGCAAAGATATGCATCAGATGTAACAAATGAATTTACAATATCAGTAATTAATTTACCTAATGATGATATGAAAGGTAGAATTATTGGTAGAGAAGGAAGAAATATAAGAACAATAGAGGCAGTAACAGGCGTTGATTTAATAATTGATGATACTCCTGAAACAATTGTTATTTCATCTTTTGATCCACTTAGAAGAGAAATAGCAAAAGTAACTATTGAAAATTTAATAAAGGATGGAAGAATTCATCCTGGTAGAATAGAAGAAATATATGATAAAACATGCAAAGAAATACATAGTAAAATAATAGAAAAAGGACAAGATGCAATATTTAGTCTAGGTATTTCAAAAATAGAACCAGAACTTGTTGAGACAATAGGTAAATTACATTTTAGAACTAGTTATGGACAAAATGTATTAAAACATTCTATAGAAGTAGCTAATTTAGCAGGATTACTAGCTTCTGAAGTTGGTGAAAATGTTGGACTTGCAAAACGAGCTGGACTTCTTCATGATATAGGTAAAGCAATTGACTTTGAAACAGAAGGAAGCCATGTTGAAATAGGTGAAATGATTGCTAAAAAATACGGCGAAGATGAAGTCGTAATAAACACAATTGCATCACACCATGGAGATGTAGCACCAACAAGTGTGATTGCTACATTAGTAGCTATTGCAGATGCAATAAGTGCTTCAAGACCAGGCGCTAGAAATGATTCACTTGAAAACTATGTTCAAAGACTAGAACAACTTGAAGAAATTGCTAACGAATTTGATGGTGTTGAAAAATCATTTGCTATGCAAGCAGGTAGAGAACTTAGAGTAATAATAAAACCAGAAGAAATAGATGAACTTACAACTGTTAAAATTGCAAGAGATATTAAGGATAAAATAGAAAAAGAAATGCAATATCCAGGAACTATTAAAGTAACAGTTATAAGAGAAACTAGAGTAGTTGAAGAAGCAAAATAAAAAGTACTTAAATGTACTTTTTTTTCATATATTTTTATAGGTGATATTCTTGAAAAATACGATTGATTATTATTACAATATTAGAATTGGTAGCTTAATTAAAAGTAACAATGATTACTATTTTTTTATAAACAAAGAAGAATATCATTTTATTAAATATAATAGACCAGCCGAAGATGCAGTTTCGATTTATAAATTAAATATAGAAATGTTAAAAAGAAATATGCTTGTTCATGTAATAATACCAAATAAGGATAATCAAGTAATAACAGTAATTAATAATATACCTTATATACTTATAAAATTATGTACTTATAAAAATCAAATAGTTAATTTGACGGATATAAATTACATGCAAAATATGACTTATAATATCGAATTTGATAAATCATTACTTAGAGATAATTGGATAAAACTATGGAGTGAAAAAATTGATTATTATGAGTATCAAATAAATCAACTTGGTAAAGAATATCCTATTTTATGTGATAGTCTAAGTTATTTTATTGGCCTTGGGGAGAATGCTATTAGCTATTTAGTAAATAATATTAATGATGAAAAAGAATTGTTAGTTGTATCTCATAAACGAATTAAAATGAATGAAGGCAGTTTTGAATTTTATAATCCATTAAATTTTATTGTTGATAATAGAGTTAGAGATGTAAGTGAATATATAAAGGAAGCGTTTTTTAAAGATAGCTTTAGTTCAAATGAATTAAAAAGTTATTTGAATAATAATAATTTTAGCAAAAATGAATATGTTTATTTATTATCAAGATTATTATTTCCTACATATTATTTTGATATGTATGACGAGATAATAAATACTAAAATTAATGAGGCTATCATTATTACAATTCTGAATAAAATACAAGATTATGAAAAATTTTTGGTTAGCATATATAAGTACATTGTATATGAAAAAAAGGTTCATATTGAACCCGTTGAATGGCTTTTGAAAAATGATTATTAAGCAATATCATCAATATATTGTTTTACACCTATTACTTCTGGAATTTCAGATGTTAATATGGCTTCAATTGTGTCATTAATATCAAGGCCTGCATATACACAATTTGAACAATTTCCCAACATCTTTACATAAACAATACCATCTTCAAATTTAACAAATTCAAGGTCACCACCATCATTTGCTAAAAACGGACGAATTTTTTCTATAATTTCAATAATTTGATCTTCTATTTTTTTCATAAAATCCCTCCAAAACAAATTATACAAAAAAATGTTAACTAAGTAAAGTACATGAATATTTTTTTAAAACTTATGTTATAATAAACTTGAAGGTGTAAATATGTCTAAATATAACATTAATGAAATTATACAAGCAAAAGTAAATTCAATAAAGTCATATGGGATATTCGTAATAGTGGATGATGTATATACTGGGTTGATTCATATTTCACAAATAAATGGGAAGTATATTAATGATATTCATGATTATTTTAAAATTGGCGACATTATAAAAGTACGAATAATTGATATAGATGAAGAAAAAAAGCAATTGAAATTAAGTACAGTAAATATTAATAAAAATGGTAAAGAAAATTTAAAATTGCCTGATACAGCACTTGGTTTTGAATTGTTTGAAGAAATACTGCCAGAATGGATAGACGAAAAATTGGAAGAAATTGAAAAAAATAAATAATATTTTTTAAATAATCATTGACAAAATGTGATATCAATGATATATTTAATTACGTCGATGGATTCTTAGCTCAGTTGGTTAGAGCACCTGCCTTACAAGCAGGGGGTCATAGGTTCGAGTCCTATAGAGTCCACCATTTTTGCCGAAATAGCTCAATTGGTAGAGCAACTGACTTGTAATCAGTAGGTTACGGGTTCGATTCCTGTTTTCGGCACCATTTTATGTGGGAAGGTAGCGAAGTGGTTAAACGCGGCAGACTGTAAATCTGCTCCTTCGGGTTCATTGGTTCGAATCCAATCCTTCCCACCATAGCTTGCCTCGTAGCCAAGTGGTAAGGCATCAGACTTTGACTCTGACATGCGCAAGTTCGAATCTTGCCGAGGCAGCCATTGTTTTGTTGTCATTAATTATTTTGGTGTCCCAATATGTCTCGTTAGCTCAGCTGGTAGAGCACTTGACTTTTAATCAAGGGGTCATGCGTTCGAATCGCATACGAGACACCATTTAAGAATTAAACTCACATATGTGAGTTTTTTTGATGAATAATTATAAAAAATATGAATATAATATTATTGTTAATGATATATTAAAGAAAAATAAAAAAAAGACTTGAAAAATAATTAATTTTATTATATACTTAAGTAGTCCAAGCAAATGTTGGGCAAATATGGTGCTTGCCTTAGTGGCGGAATTGGTAGACGCACAGGACTTAAAATCCTGCGTGAGTTAAATCACGTGCCGGTTCAAGTCCGGCCTGAGGCACCATTTTTGGAGAAGTACCCAAGTCTGGCTGAAGGGACTGGTCTTGAAAACCAGGAGGTCGGGTAACCGGCGCGGGGGTTCAAATCCCTCCTTCTCCGCCATTAATTTTATTTACATCGCGGGATGGAGCAGTCTGGCAGCTCGTTGGGCTCATAACCCAAAGGTCGGAGGTTCGAATCCTTCTCCCGCAACCATTATGAATATTAAGACTTTGACTAAGTCTTTTTTTTATTTTCTAGGCATATAATTTATTGGTGATAAATATGACAATATACTCACATAGGGGCGAAAGCAAATACGCGCCTGAGAATACTATGAGTGCATTTTATTTAGCATATTTGCTTAATAGTGATGGTATAGAATGTGATGTTAGGAAAACTAAAGATAATAAATTAGTTATAATACATGATAAAACAATAAATAGGACATCAAATGGGAAAGGCCATGTATCAGAATATAATTTGAATCAATTAAAAGAATATAATTTTGGAAATAAATATTTTAAAAATGAGAAAATAATGACATTGAATGAATTTTTAGAAATTTTTTCTGATAAACATATAAATATTTATTTAGAAATAAAAGAATCAGGTTATGAAAAATTAATATGGGATACAATATCAAAATTTAATATAAATAATATAACAATAATATCCTTTAAATATGAAATATTATTTGCATTTAGAAAAATATCTAAAGATTTAAAATTAGGATGGTTAGTATATGAAATTACTAATAATGATATAGAAAAAGCTAATAATATAGGAATAACAATTTTATTATGTCTTTCAAGTACATTGGATAAAAAGGATATAAATGAAGCTAAAAAAAATAATATAAATATTGGGGCATGGGGTGTAAAAAATAAAATTGAATTAAAAAGATTAAATAAATTAAATATTGACACAATTGTTTATGATTCATATTATGATGCTAATAAGGTATTAAAAAATGAATAAGTTTTTATATTCGTTTTTATCGGGTATTTTAATAGGTACATGTATGATTTTACCTGGTGTAAGTGGATCTGTAGTTGCAATTATGCTTGGTGTATATGAAGAAATAATTTTTCTCTTAAATAGTAATGAAACAAATCGCAGAAAAATAACAAAAATATTTCCTATAGCATTTGGAATATTAATTGGGGTATTTATTTTTGGAAAAATATTATTAATTTTTTATAATAAATATACTTTTTATATGATGTACATATTTATGGGATTGATATTAGGAAGTGTACCTGTATTAACAAGGGAAATAAATGAAAAAAATGAAAAAATAGATATAAAAATTTTAGCGATTTCTTTTTTTATATCGGTTATTCTATTTATTATTCCTAAAATTTATAATTTTGAAATATCAAATAATCTTAATTTTATAAATTTATTTTTAGGAGGATTTTTATATATTTCTGGAAAAATAATTCCTGGAATCAGTAGCTCATTCTTCTTAATGACGCTTGGATTATATAATTATTTACTAGAACTAATAACAAATCCATTTTATTTAACATTGAATAAATTTATATCAATAATACCGTTTTTACTAGGCGCTATAATAGGTTTTATTTTATTAATAAAAGTAATAAATTATTTATTAAATAATTATTTTTCAAAAACGTATAGTGGAATTATTGGATTTATAATAGGATCTATTTTAGCCATATATCCAGGTATTGAAATAAACTTAAATTGTATGTTTGCATTTATTCTTTTTTTAATTTCATTTGAATTTGTAAATAAATTATCAAAAAAATGACAAAAAAAATAATATAACTATTGACAATTAAGGTATAAATTTAGTATACTTTAGTAGTCAATTAGTTTTTCGGTTCCGTGGTGTAGTGGTTAACACGTCTGCCTGTCACGCAGAAGATCGAGGGTTCAAGTCCCTTCGGAACCGCCATTATTTTTTTTGGCTCTGTAGCTCAGTCGGTAGAGCACAGGACTGAAAATCCTGGTGTCGGCAGTTCGATCCTGCCCGGAGCCACCATTTAAGGTTATAAGGATAGAGAGTATATGCTCTACCTTTTTTAATGTTTGCTTCGTTGACTGAAATTAAAAAAAGTGATAATATTAGTTTATATTTAATTGATTTGCGCCCGTAGCTCAGCTGGATAGAGCGTTTGGCTACGAACCAAAAGGTCAGGGGTTCGACTCCCTTCGGGCGCACCATGAAAAAATTACTTTGCTAATATGGCGAAGTTTTTTATTCTTATGATATTTTAATTAATTATGATTATCATATTTAAATATAATAAAATGAAGGTGTAAAAAATGAATGAAGAATATTTTATAAAAAAAATAAAGGAAAAAGATTTATTAATAAAAAAATATAAAATGAAAAATGAATCATTAAAAAAAGAATTAGAGTATTATAAAAAAGTTGCATTTACTGATAGTTTAACAAAATTAAATAATAGAAGATCTTTAGAAAATATAGAAAAATATGATAGTGTTATTTTAGGCGATGTTGACCATTTTAAATCAATCAATGATAATTATGGACATAGTATCGGCGATTTAGTATTAATAGATATTGGAAAAATATTAAAAAAATATGTAAGAGAATCTGATTTAGTATGTAGATGGGGAGGAGAAGAATTTGTAATTCTTTTAAAAAAATGTAGTGATAAAGATGCATATAACAAAGCTATAGAACTAAAAAAAGCAATTACGGATTTAAGTGATAAATTTGGTTTTAAAATAACAATGAGCTTTGGAATAAGCAAAATATCTGATAAAACTTTAAAAAAAGCAATTGATGAAGCAGACAAGGCAATGTATGAAAGTAAGGAAAATGGTAGGGATACAATAACAGTTTATTCATTAAAATAAAAATATACTATTGACTTTTAAATATTAAAATGATATTATTTATATGTCAATTTTGAACGGGAAGTAGCACAACTTGGCAGTGCGCTTGGTTTGGGACCAAGAGGTTGCAGGTTCAAATCCTGTCTTCCCGACCATTTAGTAAATAACCCTTATTTTATAAGGGTTTATTTTTTTGGGAGAAGATTGGGAGAAGATTTTTTTAAAAAATCTTTTTTTTAAAAGCAAACTTTTTGGACTAAATCTGATGATACTTGATCGATATAACTTGATACTTTTTCTTCCATTTTTGGAAGTAAATGAGTATAAGTACTTAAAGTTATACTAGTATCAGAGTGACCTAGTCTTTGAGATACTGCTACTATATTAGTATCACTATTACAAATAAGGTTAGATGCATGTGAATGTCTAAACTGATGATTTGTAATATATTTTACTCCAGCTAATTTAATTGACTGTTCTTTTATTCGGTTTATAGTAGTTCTATGAAAAACATCAACTCGACCGAAAATAAACCAATTATTATCAATATACCCATATTTCTTTCTTTGTGATTCTTTATAATCACTTAATAACTTATCAATATTATGACCTAAGGCGACATCTCGATAAGAGTTTGCAGTCTTAGGTTCTTTTAATTCTCCATGATGAACTTCAGTTCTTTCATTAAATTCTTTATTAACAGTTATATAACCATTTTCATAGTCTTCCCATTTTAATGCTTGCATTTCTCCAATACGAAGTCCAGTGTAATACATTATGATAAAGAACATTTTATAATCTGGTCTTTCTACACATTCAATAAACTTATTAAACTCATCATTAGTCCAAATATTTTTTCCTCTTTCTCTTTGGGCTATCTTTTCTTCAAATGTCTTATTAAAGGGTTCAATTACATAAGTTGGATCATCATTCAGTTTGTAATAGACTTTTGCATGATGAAACACCATTTTTAACACGCTTATAATGTGATTTTTAGTTTTAGACGATAAATTAGTCGTAGCCAAGAAATTTTTAAAATTACGGCAATCTAATTCAGTTATTTTTTGTACTCTTTTATTATCAAAGAATTTAAGAATATAATTATTAATAATTGCCTTAGTACTAATATAAGTTGTAATTGTACGATTAAGTTTATAGTCTTCTAAAAAATCGTTTGCAAGGGTAGAAATTGATAAATTAGTTATTTGGTCTATTTCATTTAGTTGTAGTCTAGATTCATAGTTTTTAGCATCGCTCTTTTTTTCAAAACCTCTATAAGTTTTATTTAGATGCTTAACATAATATAAACCTGTTCTACTATCTTTATGAACAGACAATTCTTTTACCTCCTCAACCTACATATTTCGAATTCAAGGTTCATTTTATCTCTATAGTAATTTATATCTTTATTAATTACTTTTAGTACTGCTTCTGTAGGAACTTGCTGTGAATAAATTCTTACATCTTCATTCATACATAATTCAATTGCTTTTTTTCTAATGATAGAAGCTCTTGGCTGACCTACCGAGCATAACATCATTATTTCTTTAATTGTTAATTCCTCTTTAAGTACTAATTCAAATTTTTCTTTCCAAGATATCTCCTTACTCATAAAATTCACCTCGACTTATATCGATAGGTTGATTAATATATAACATAATAGATTCAAAAACACAAATCATCATATTAATCTTCTCCTATACATTCTTTAATTAATTTATCAATTTCTTCTTGTTCTTCTTTAGACATAGGTATAGATTCACATCTTTTACCATTCCACAGCATAACACCATCAGTATCATAAGAAATAATTTCATCATACTTATTAGTTGCTAAACCATTAATTTCAGTAGCATGAACATAGTTTTGTCTATACCCATTTTTATCAACAAAACCTTTAGGTATTCCTTTAACAATAATTTCTATATTTGTTTCTAGTTTATATTTCATATTCTTAGATACTCTTACACTAAAAAAGGATGGGTTATTCTTCATCTTTCCATCCTTATCTTTGTAATACTCATCTTTCCTTATATCGAACCATATAAACTTATTATCAACATTGTCTTTAATACTAGTAATTATTCCATGTACTAATATATAATCTTGTATATCCATAATCCCTCCACAAAAAAAAGATCTTATCTTGCAAGATCTTATATTATATATTTAACTTATTTATTTAATTTATTTATTTTATTAGAAATATATTTCCTATTAGTTAGAAGAATAATTCTACTTACTAGGAAATTTATAACTAACATATATTTTTCTTTTAAAACTTTTTGGATTATCAATTCTGATATAATTTAGATCATTTAATTCTTTAATTAGATAAGTTATTTTTCTAGCTGAGCATCTAATCATATTTGCATAATAATTATTAGTAGCATATGAATAACCTAACTTTTTAGAATTAGAATTTAAAAATCCAAGTAAAAGAATAGCTCCATAAGATAGAGTTCCTTCAGTTATTAACTTGTTAGGAATGATAATAAATCTTTTCATAAAAAAACCTCCTTTTTTAATTTTTTGCTAGGGACTAAAAACTGCTAAAAAAATGCCTATTTTTTTTATGAGCATAAGAAGGTGCCACCAACTACCCCATTTTACCCTTATTTTATAACAAAAAAGGTGGTGGCAAACTTATTTTGCACTTGCAAAATTAGTCCCTAATAATGAAAAAAGCCTTATAAAATAAGGCCTTCTTAAGTCCCTAGCACGATTTTTAGTAAAAAATCAGGGACAAAAATTAGGTAATCACTAAATTTCATGATTACCTGATTTTACTACATTCTAACATAAAAAGTGTGGATAACAAGGTTTATTTTGTAGAAGTTTTGTGTTATCTATGTGTGAAAAATGTGTTCGGAATATAGCTTATTTTACGAATATCATAACATCGTAAAATAGTAATATTCCGATTCCTTTTAAAACAAAATAAAACTATTTCAATCTTCTGAAATAGTTTTTATATTGTCTTTATTTTTATAATAATATCCAAAATTATAAAGTTCTTTTAGTATTGGATTGAGTTTTGTACCAATTTCTGTTAATGAATATTCAACTCGTAATGGTTTTTCTGAAATGACTTTTCTTGTAATTAATCCATCATCTTCTAAGCTCTTTAAATTATCAGTTAATACTTTTTTAGTTATATCATCTACATAATTTAAAAGTTCTCCATATCTAACTGGTCTATGTGGTTTGATATATTTTAATATCTTTAATTTCCATTTATTACTAATTAATTCATAAGCAGTTATTACATAATCATCTTTATATGTTCCATAATCAATATTTCCATAATTATTATCCATTAACATCACCTGTATATAATTATA
The DNA here is from genome assembly GCA_017459965.1 of Bacilli bacterium. Classification (GTDB taxonomy): domain Bacteria; phylum Bacillota_I; class Bacilli_A; order RF39; family UBA660; genus CAG-433. The sequence goes on along the minus strand of JAFUBW010000015.1, from coordinate 11,849 downwards.
CCATACACTCTAGTAGGTTACAAAAAAGTGCCTACTTTTTCATTTGATTTTTTTAGTATAAAATTATATATGAAGTGAAAACTTCAACAAGAAAGGTGGTGCTAAAATGACAGCTCAAAACATTTTAGACGAAGAAAAGAAAACTTCAAGTGCTTGTGGAACTGCTTGTGGAGCAAGCGATGAAACAAAAACTGAGGAACAAACACCAACTGCATGTGGAACTGCTTGTGGAGCTTCTGATGGAGAAGAAAAGAAAGATGAAACTCCTACAGCTTGTGGTAGTTCTTGTGGAGCAAGTGATGAAGAAAAAAAGGAAGAATCATCTGCTTGTGGTTCATCATGTGGTGCTGGAGAATAATATAATTCTCCTTTTGACTGTAATTAAAATCATTATGATTTTTAAATAGATTGGAAGTGATGTAATGGAATATTTTAGTGTTCAATGGCACATAACTGATATGTGTGATCAAAGATGTAAACATTGTTACATCTTTGCTGAAGACAGTTGTAAGAAAATAAGTGAAATGACTTTTGATGAAATAAAATTAACATTAAAAGAAATAAAAAGTATGTGTAAGAAAATGAATAGAAAACCATATATTTATTTAACTGGTGGAGATCCTATCTTACACCCTAACTTTTGGGATTTACTTAAATTATTAAAAAAAGATAATATTCCATTCACTATAATGGGTAATCCATTTCATTTAAATTTAGAAGTTTGTAAGAAGATGAAGTCTTTCGGACTTGAGAAATATCAAATGTCATTAGATGGAATGGAAAAGACTCATGATTGGTTTAGAAAGAAAGGTTCTTTTAAAACTACACTTGAAAAAATTAAAGATATAAATGAAGCAGGTATTAAATCAGTAATAATGACTACTGTTTCTAAAACTAATATTGATGAAATACCTGATATAATTGATACAGTAGTAAAACATAAAGTAAGAGTATTTGCTTTTTCTAGATATTGTCCTACATCAACAGAAAAAGATGTTGGAATAAAACCATTAGAATATAGAAAACTACTTGATACATGTTGGCAAAAATATAAAGATTATATTGCCGAAGATACATATACAAGATTCAATTTAAAAGACCATTTATGGAAGTTATATCTTTATGAAGAAGGATTATATAAACTACCAGAAAATATAAAAGATGGATTTGTATATGATGGATGTCATTGTGGACGAGGACATATAACAATACTTCCAAATGGAGATGTGTATGCTTGTCGCAGAATGGAATCTAAAGTAGGAAACATATTTGAAAGTAAGCAACATTTATTTGATATATGGAATAGTAAAGAATTAGATGAATATAGACAAATAGATAAATTTGATAAATGTTCTAAATGTAAATTAAAACTATTTTGTAGAGGTTGCCCTGCTGTAACAAAAGGATTAACTGGAAATATGTATAATGAAGATCCACAATGCTGGATGAATATTAAGGAGAGTGTTTAAGTGAAAGCATTAGTATTGGAGAGTTCTACTAAAGTAGAAGATTTAAAATTAAGTGATATGGATATACCTAAAGTTAAAGATGATTGGGTATTAGTTAAAGTAATGGCTTTTGGTATGAATCATAGTGAAGCATTATTTAGACAATTTGAAATAGATAATCCAACATTTAATAAACCAGTTGTTCCTGGAATTGAATGTGTTGGTATTGTTGAAGATCCATCTAATAGTGATTTATCTAAAGGAGATAAAGTAATTGCTCTTATGGGTGGAATGGGAAGAACTTTTAATGGCTCTTATGAGGAATATGTTTTACTTCCTAGAAAAAATGTATTTAAAGTAAATACAAAATTAGATTGGATTCATTTAGCAGCAATTCCAGAAACATATTTTACAGCATGGGGTTCATTATTTGAATGCTTACAACTAAAAGCAAATGATTCACTTTTAATTAGAGGTGGAACATCAGCTTTAGGTATAGCAAGTATTATTCTAGCAAAGAGTTTAGGTTGTAGAGTTCTAGTAACTGTTAGAAGTGATAAACATAATGAATTATTAGAATATCTTGGAGTAGATAAAATAATTATTGATACTGAAAACTCTATTAAAGATAAAATTGAAGAAAAAGTAGATAAGATATTAGAATTAGTTGGACCTTTAACTGTTCCTGAAAGCTTAAAATTATTAAATAAAGGTGGAATATGTTGTTCTACTGGAATACTTGGTAATGTATTTACATTAGATAAATTTGATCCTATTAAAGAAATTCCTAACGGATGTTATCTAACTGGATTCTATTCAAATTATCCTACACAAGAAATAATAGATGAAATGATGACTTTTATTGATGACTATGAAATAATACCTGAAATTGGAAAAGTTTATTCATTTGATGATGTAATAGAATACTCAAGAGATTTAGAAAATGGAAAAACAAATGGTAAAGGTATTGTAGTTGTTGATGAAGAATTAAAAAAACAAATATAATGATTGGAGGAATATCAATGAAAGAGATGAGAGCAGCATTATATAAAGAAGATAATGGAGAATATATAATTGAAAATGTTGAACTTATTGAACCTAATGCTAATGAAGTATTAGTTAAAGTAATAGCTAGTGGTATGTGTCATACTGATGAATTTGGAAAAGGTATAGGATTACCACTTCCAATAGTATTTGGACACGAAGGTGCTGGAATTGTTGAAAAAGTTGGAGAAAATGTAAAAGATATTGAAGTTGGAGATCATGTAGCATTTTCTTATGCATATTGTGGTTATTGCAAAAATTGTATATCTGGTATGCCACAATATTGTGAACACTTTAATGATATTAACTTCGGTGGAGTTGGAGCAGATGGAAAAACAAAATTATTTCAAAATGGTAAACCTTTATCAATGTTTTTTGGACAATCATCTTTTGCAACTTACTCAACTATAAATGCAAGTAGTGTTGTAAAAGTTGATAAGGATGTAGATTTATCTATTATTGCTCCAATGAGTTGTGGTATTCAGACAGGTGCAGGAGCAGTTTTAAATACATTAAAACCTAGTATGGATGAATCAATTGTTGTTTTTGGCTGTGGTGCTGTTGGAATGAGTGCAATAATGGCTTCAAAAGTAGCAAGATGTAAGAGAATAATTGCGGTTGCTAGAAAAGAAAAAGACCTAATATTAGCAAAAGAATTAGGTGCAACTGATGTTGTTGATAGTAGTAAAGTTGAAAATGTAGCAGAAACTTTAAAAGAATTAACTAATGGTGGTGTAGATTATGCAATAGATACTACTGGAAATGGTAATATGATTTTAAATGCAATTAAATTAACAAAGTATAATGGAACAATTATTCCTTTAGCTCCAAGTGGTGTTATTGAAAACTTTAATATAGGACAAGATGTTTTAATGGAAATGAGAACAATTAAAGGTATTAATCAAGGAGATTCAATTCCAAAAGTATTTATTCCAAGATTAGTAAGGTTATATAAAGAAGGATTATTCCCATTAGATAAGATTATAACTAAATATTCATTTGATGATATAGGAAAAGCAAAAGAAGATAAGGATACTGGAAAATGTATAAAAGCAGTTCTAGTAATGAGTGATAAATAATAGAATTATTAGATGTAATTGACAAGCAGAAGATTATTAAGCATATATCAAAAATAATACTTTGCGTAATACTCAAGCGATTTAGAAAATGGAAAAACCAATGGTAAGGGTATTGTAGTTGTTTATGAAAAATTAAAAAACAAATATAATGATTGGAGGAATATCAATGAAAGAAGAATTAATAGATAATTTATTAAATTATTTTATAAATGAAAATAAGGAATATTCAAATATTGATATTCCAAATAATATAGACGAAAAAAGACAAATCTTAAGAGGATTAATAAATTTAAGAGAACCAATAGAGATAGATGAAGAAGTATTAAAGTTAGAAGATAAATTATTACAAATTGAGTTAAATGAAAAAGGTATAGTTGATGTGTTAGAATTAACTGAAATAGAAAAGAATATATCTTTATATTTAGGAGATATTACAACATTAAAAACAGATGCTATTGTAAATGCAGGAAATAATTACGGACTTGGGTGCTTTAATCCTACTCATAAATGTATTGATAATACTATTCATACATATTCTGGAATAAGACTTAGATTAGAATGCAATGATAAATTAAAGGGTAAAACATTAAGTAATGGGAAAATATTAGTATGTAATGGTTATAATCTTCCATCAAAATATGTAATTACAACTGTAGGCCCTGAAATAAGAGGACAAATTACTAAACAAGATGAAATAGACTTAAGTAATTGTTATAAAAATGCTTTAAAGTATGCAATAGATAATAATTTCAAATCAATAGTATTTCCATCTATTTCAACTGGATTATTTGGTTACCCTATATCTAAAGCGAAATTAACGGCTTATAATTCAGTTAAAGAATTATTAAAAGATAATGATATAAAAGTAATATTTAATGTTTATAGTAAGGAGGATTATGATGAATACCAAAAATTATGGAATAATTAAGGATAAAATAAAAGAAACTGATGCTATAATTATTGGGGCAGGTGCTGGACTTTCAACTGCAGCTGGAGTTAATTATGGAACATTAAATTTTAAGGAAAATTTTCCTGAACTTGTTAAACATTATGGATTTACTGATATGTACACATCTAGTTTCTATGATTTTGATACAGAAGAAGAAAGATGGTCTTATTGGGCTAAACATATAAATTATTTATGTATTGGAATGGAAGCATCTGAAACATATAAAAACTTATTTAATTTAGTTAAAGATAAAGAATATTTTGTATTAACTACTAATGTAGATAGACAATTTTTGAAAGCAGGATTTGATTCAAATAAAGTATTTGAAGTACAAGGTGCTTTAACTAAAATTCAATGTTCAAGAGCCTGTCATAATAAATTATATGATGATACTGTAATGATTAAAGAAATGTTAGAAAAAAATGAAGATATTAAAATACCTAGTGATCTTGTTCCAAAGTGTCCTGTATGTGGTGAAACAATGGAAGTTAATTTAAGAAAAGATAACTTCTTTGTAGAAGATGATTATTGGGAAGAACATTCTAATAATTATGAAAAATTTATAAACGATAATAAAAATAAGAAAATAATATTTTTAGAATTAGGTGCTGGATTTAATACACCTGGAATTATTAGATATCCATTTGAAGATTTAACATATAAATTACCTAATGCTTTTCTTATAAGAGTTAATGATAAGTATGCAAATGTTCCTAATGATATTGAAGATAAAGCAATTGGTATTCAAGATGATATTAACGAAGTTATCAAAGGAGTAAGTGAATTATGAAAGAAAAGACTCAATTTATTGTAGATAAATCAAAATGTATTAAGTGTGGGAATTGTATAAATACTTGCTCTGGTATGGTATTAGAATTTGGTGAAGATGGATACCCTGAAATGAAAGATTTTGAAAGATATGGTTGGAGAGGTTGCTGGAGATGTCAGCATTGTCTAGCAGTTTGTCCTGTAGGAGCTATATCAATATTTGGTAAAGATCCTAAAGATTCTAAACCACCAGTTCCAGAAGAAATGGGAGAGTACATGGAAAGACTTCTAACAAATAGAAGGACATGTAGAAGATATTTAAATAAGAATGTTGATAGAAGTATTATAGATAGAATATTAAAAGCAATGGAATCAGCACCTACTGGTGGAAATGCTTGTAATGTAGAATATACAGTTATTGATGATAAAGATAGAGTAAAAGAAATATGGAATGTTGCATATCCTAAAATGGAAGAACTCGCAAAGAAACATATCTATACTCATAGCTTTAGTGATTTTTATTATAAAAAAATGAAACAATCAGAAAAAACTGTAAGAAAAGATGATTTACTATTTTGTGGAGCACCTCATTTATTTATTGCACATGAAAAATGTGTTGGTAAATGGGCAGAAGATTCAAAAGTAAATTGTAATATAGCATCTGCATACTTTGAATTAATTGCAAATTCTTTTGGACTTGGAACAGCAATAATGAGTTATCCATCTGAAGTATTAGAAGAATTAGTTCCAGAAGCAAGAAAGATGTTGGGAATACCTGAAGATCATTATATAAAATTAATTGTAGGATTTGGGTATCCTGAAATAAAATATCATCGTGGAGTTCAAAAAGATAGAAAGAATAAAATACATAGATATTCAGATGATAATAAACAACAAAAATTATTTTAAAAAGAGAAGTAGATGATGCAATTTCTGATTGGATTAAAGATGGGAAAGATATACCTAATTCAAAAGATCTTTCAAAATTAGGATTGCCATCAATGTCAGTCATTATGAAATATTATGAAAATTGGAAAGAACCATTTTTTATATATAAGAAGATGTTTGATGAAATTAATAGAACAAAATAATAATTTAAAAATATGGGGAGACATACTTTATATAAATATCATAATTTTGGGAGAAGATTGGGAGAAGATTTTTCTAAAAAAGTATAATTTTGTTTAAATCAAACAAAAAAGAACTCCTTGTAAATACAAGAAATTCAACCATAATCAATTAAATTAGACTTATCCCAAGTCAACCTGTCTTCCCGACCATTTTGTATTTAACAACTGAAATAGGTTGTTTTTTTTTATTTATTTGCAACCTCTTGACCCAAATCTATATATATTTCATCATAAAGCATATTTAAGAATTTTTCATTAATGGAAAAGCCAACACCTCTATCATGGATTTTCCCTTTTTTTTCCTTATCTCTATAAACACCAATATTAAAACTAATTTTTATATATCCTTTTTCAACTAATGAAATAAAAGTATCAAAACTCTTTAATTTATAAAATTTTATTTGACTATAATTAAAGTATTCAATATTATCAATTGTTTTTACATCAGCTATTATTCTAGCTAAATATGTTAATTTCAAATTTAATTTATCTTCAAGCATTTTAAATGACCATGATGTATCTATTGGATATTTTTTTCCATATATTTCTCTTGCGATAAAATCAATTTTTTTCTGCTTTTTATTAACAAAGATTTTACCCTCTTTATACCAACCAATTGTCTTATATTCTTTTGAATTAAAATTCATATTAAATACTTTTGTTTTTGGTATTTTTTTATCTGGATAACCTAAATATTTTAAAATTCTTTCGTTTGGAAATAAAAAATCTCCATCAGGCGCTGCAGTGAATAGATGCACATTTCTTCCAGTATTTCTTCTACAAGTTTTTATTTCTATTCCGTTAAAATCAGGAATAGGAAAATTTTCTTCTGGTTTCCCAATTAATGTTTCAAAAGTATATCCAATTCCACCAGTACCATTTCTTTTACTTTTTATCCATCCCATATTTTTAATAAACAAAAATTCTTTATACAGTTCTTTTAAATTTTCTTTCATAATATTGCTCCTTTCAAAGTAATTTAAAATAATTGTTTCAATATATATATTCGTCAAAAAAAAAGAAAATCCCCTAAAAAAATAAAAAAAATTGATTTTTTTATAAAAAAAACATATATTTTAATAGTTAATTATTATACAGATTATCAAACACACCTTAAAAGAAATAGAGAATACATTATATTAGATAAAACGATTATAAAGTAAGGAAGGTGTAAAAAATGAATATTACATTAGAACAAATCGGTATATTTTTAACTTTTTTTGTCACAATTATAAGCTCAATAGAATTTCTATCAAAAAGATTAAAAAATCAAGTAGATAAAACATTAGATCCAATTAATGATAATATTAAGGAACTAGATATTTCACAGTGTAAAAATTTTTTAGTAAATTTCCTAAGCAACATAGAAACAAGTGAAGAAATAGATGAAATACAAAAACAAAGGGCTTATGAAATATATGACCATTACACAAACGATTTAAAACAAAATTCTTATATTCATAAAAGATGGGAAGAATTAATGAAAGGAAATAAAAATGAAAAATGAAATTTATGATTTTTTAAAAAGAATTGCATTAGTTGTTTTGCCTGCACTAGCAACTTTGGTAATAACAATTTTTCAAATTTGGAACATTCCATATGGTGAACAAATAGGTGCAACAATAACCGCAATTGATATGGCTCTTGGTGTTATACTAGGCATATCAAGTAAAAATTATTATAGAAACTTAAAAAGAAATAAAAACTAATAAAGTATATTTTAATTGACATTTGCATAAATTAAAATTACAATAATATTAGAAAGGATATGGTTTTATGAGTAAAGATATTAAGAAGTATGTAGCAGAGTTTATTGGGACATTCACTTTAGTTTTATTTGGTACAGGAGTGGCAGCAATTTCAGGAGGAAATATAATTGCAACAGCACTTGCTTTTGGTTTAGCAATAGTTGCTAGTGCCTATGTTATAGGTGATATATCTGGATGTCATGTAAATCCAGCTGTTTCTCTAGCAGTATTAATTTCTAAAAAAATGACTGTTAAAGAATTTATTGGATATGTATCATCTCAAATTTTAGGTGCTCTTGCTGGGTCTGGAATATTATATGCAATACTAAAGGCAACTGAACTTGGAACTGATGCATTAGGTTCAAATGGATATGGTGAATTATCTGCAGTAAACATTAGTTTATTTGGTGCAATTATTGTTGAAATAATTCTAACATTCATCTTTGTTTATACTATTCTAGGTGTAACAAGTGACGAAAAGAAATCTAATGTTTCAGGTATAGTTATTGGATTAACTTTAACATTTGTTCATTTGTTTGGAATAACATTAACAGGTACATCTGTAAATCCTGCAAGAAGTTTAGCTCCTGCTTTAATTCAAGGAGGTACTGCACTTTCTCAAGTTTGGGTATTTATAGTTGCACCACTTATTGGTGCTGCACTATCAGCTTTTGTATTTAAATATCTAAATACAAAGAAAAAGTAAGTCTTCAAGATTTACTTTTTTTATTGACAATACAATTTCAATTTTATATAATTAAATTGTATACAATTTAATTAAAAAGGAGGATTTTATGAGTATATATGATTATAAAGTTAAAGATAACAAGGGTAACGAAGTATGCTTAGAAGAATATAAAGGAAAGGTACTATTAATAGTTAATACTGCAACTGGATGTGGATTTACTCCACAATATGAAGGACTTGAAAAATTATATGAAACATACAATAAGGAAGGTTTTGAAATACTAGATTTTCCATGTAATCAATTTGGAAATCAAGCACCAGGAAGTGCTGATGAAATACATGAGTTTTGTACATTACACTACAATACTACATTTAAACAATTTGCAAAAATAGATGTTAATGGTAAAAATGCTGACCCATTATTCACATATTTAAAATCACAAAAGAAAGGATTATTAAGTGGTAATATAAAATGGAATTTTACTAAATTTTTAGTTGATCGACAAGGGAATGTAATTAATAGATATGCACCAACAGATACACCAGAAAAAATAGAAAAGGATATAAAAGAATTATTATAATATGGATACATTTGATTGTTTAAAAATAGAAAATCAACTATGTTTTCCACTTTATGTAGTTTCTAAAGAAGTAATAAGAAAATATCAACCATTTTTAAATGAACTTGATTTAACATATACCCAATATATAACAATGTTAATATTGTGGGAAAATAACAAACTAAAAGTAAAAGAACTTGGTGAAAAATTATTTTTAGATTCAGGTACTCTAACACCACTTTTAAAAAAACTTGAAATAAAAGGTTATATTATACGAGAAAGATCAAAAAATGATGAGAGAAATCTAATGATATCAATCACACAAAAAGGAAAAAAATTAAAAGAAAAAGCAGCGTTAATACCAGAAAAAGTAGGTAAATGTATAAATTTATCTGAAAAAGATGCTTTAAAATTATATGAACTTTTATATAAAGTGTTATATAATATAAAGGAAGGTGAATAATATGTATGATGTAATTATAATAGGTGCTGGACCAGCAGGGTTAACAAGTGCTATATATGCAAAAAGAAGTAATAAGAATGTATTAGTACTTGAGGCTAATACTTATGGTGGGCAAATAGTTACTACTGATAAAATAGATAATTATCCAGCAACACCTCATATATCTGGATTTGATTTTGCAACTAATTTATATAATCAGGCTGTTGAACTTGGTGCTGAAGTTAAGTTTGAAAAAGCAATTGAAATTGTAGATGGTGATATAAAAAAAGTAATAACTGATAAAAATACTTATGAGGCAAGTTCTATAATAGTGGCAATTGGTGTGCGAAATAGAAGCCTTAATGTTCCGGGTGAAAAAGAATTTGAAGGTAAAGGTGTATCATATTGTGCAACTTGTGATGGAATGTTTTATAAAGGTAAAACAGTAGCTGTTGTAGGTGCTGGTAATACAGCTTTTGAAGAAGCAATTTATTTAAGTAACATTTGTAAAAAAGTATATTTAATACACAGAAATGAAAAATTTAAAGCAAGTGCTAGTATGGTAAAAAAATTAAAGACAAAAGACAATGTAGAATTCATATTAAATAGTAATGTAGTAAGTATAAATGGTGAAGATAAAGTTAGTGATATAGATATAAAAGACAATAATGATAATATAACTAATTTAAAAGTTGCTGGTATATTTATTGCCATTGGTCAAATTCCTGAAAATGGGAATTTAACAAAAGATTTAAAAACAGATAAAAATGGATACATAAAATCTGATAAAAATTTAAAAACTAATATTGATGGAGTTTATGTAGCAGGTGATATTAGACCAAAAACATTAAGACAACTTGTAACCGCTACATCAGATGGGGCTATTGCGGCAGTTAACGCAATAAAAAGTATTAAAAAATAAGATAATATGTTATAATTAATTTGGAGGTTATAAGAAATATGGAAAAAGAAGAAAAGAAAGTTTGCAATTGTGCTGAAGGTGAATGTACTTGTGGTGATGATTGCAAATGCGATGAAAATTGTTCATGTGGATGCAATAATCCTTTAATAATAGAATTAGAAGATGATAATGGAAAAAAAGTAAAAGCACAAATAGTTGGAACATTTGATGATAATGGTAAAAGTTATGCTATTGTTAATGATTTAGATAATGAAGATAATTCTTATTTATTCGAAGTTCAATCAACAGAAAATGGCGATATGCTTGTAAGTGTTGATGATGAAAAAGAATTTGATAGATTATGCACTGTTGTTGATAAATTAATTAGCGAAAATACTGAAAAATAATGTTGACTTTTACTAAATAGTTATGTTATAATCTATTTGCAATTGTTAATTGCAAATGGAAATGGGGCTTTAGCTCAGTTGGCTAGAGCATCTGCCTTGCACGCAGGGGGTCAGGGGTTCGAGTCCCCTAAGCTCCACCATTTATAAAATTAAGTCCCTTTTATGGGATTTTTTAAATGCCAAAAAATTTGACAAAATGACCCCCTTATGGTATTATATACGCCGTCAAATCAAAAAGGGGGATTTTTTATGGGAAAAAGATTAAATTATATAGCTAATTTCTATAGATATATTGATGAGTGTGATCCTACTGATAAACAAAAAAATGAAATTATAAATAAATATAATAAAATAATGTCTGTAGATGAAACATATCTTCAACAAATTAATAAATTTGTTAAAGATGTTAAGTTTCAAGCAATTTACGATATAACTGATATTGATGAAGAATTAGATGATATACTAGAAGAATTAGATGACAATAATAATTTAGAAGAATATAATCAGTTACCAGATGAAGATATTGAAGTAATAGAGGAAGAAAAAGAAGAATTACCAGATGAAGACATTGAAGTAATAGAGGAAGAAAAAGAAGAATTACCAGATGAAGACATTGAAGTAATAGAGGAAGAAAAAGAAGAATTACCAGATGAAGACATTGAAGTAATAGAGGAAGAAAAAGAAGA
>JAFUBW010000014.1 GCA_017459965.1 Bacilli bacterium | reverse complement strand
TTTTATGTTAATGGTGTAAATGCCGGTGCTATTGGAAATGCTTCTAATGGTGGTATGTATATTGTTGCAAAAGGTAGTACTGGAGTAAATGGAGAAGGAAGTTTGAATATAAGAGGAAATCCGGTGATGGTGAATGGGACGAGTATAGATACAAATCTTTCATCTGCTACTGCTACAAATAATGCAACTATAAATTCAGGCGGTTATCTTGTTATGGGTAAGGTAGTATTTGTTAATATATCTGTCACACTTAAATCAAATGTTACTTCCAGTACTCCAATTGTAGGTGGATTTCCAAGTCCAATTGTTGGAAATTCAGTAATGTCAGGTCAAAATGGTTTATCAAATGCTCCATGTCGAATTTATGGCTCTAATATATATGTTGACAATTCATATAATAGTGGTACTACTATTATAATTTCAGGTGTTTATATAAAAGCTTAATATAAAAAACAATAACATTAGTTATTGTTTTATTTCTATTAAATAAGGTGCTTCTTTGTTATCGGTATTATGATATTCATTATATTTTATATTATTTTCTTTTAAATATTTTTTTATTACTTTTTCTTCTTCTTTTCCTTCTTTATGAGGATATAATACTATTAATATAATTCCTTTTTTATTAAGCATTTTAAATGCTTTTTTTAATGCATTTAAAGTACTATTTGATTTAGTTGTAATAGATTTATCTCCATTTGGTAAATATCCTAAATTAAATAATATTAAGCTTATTTTACCTATATAATCTTTTAAAGTAATATCAATATTATCATGTGATTCATTAAATAGTTTATAGTTAGTAATATTATTTTTATTTAGTAATTCTTTTGTATTATTAATAGCTTGTTTTTGTATATCAAATCCATATACAAAACCTTTTGTTAAGATATTTGATAAGAATAATGTATCATTACCGTTACCACATGTCATATCTACTACAATATCATTTGGTTTTAAATTATTTTCACATATTTGTTTTACTTTGTTTAAAATACTTCTATTAAATCCTTGATATGTATTTCTTCTTTTAAGTTCTTTATCAATTTCATTAAGTACTCCAAATTTTTTAGTAAGCCAAGTAGGTTCAATTAATTCTTCTTTATCTGGATCTCCAGTAATCCTATTTATTACTATTTTTTCATTTAAATATTCTAATTGATCACATACTATATCAACATATTCTTCTTTTGTTAATACATGAAAACTATCTTTTAAATAAAGTTTAAAAAGTTGTGTATTTTTTAATATATGAAGCATATGTATTTTTATACCTAATATTTTTTTATTTGATAAATATTTAATAGTTTCAATCATATCATTTTTAGTTTCATATGGAAGACCATTAATAATATGTACAACTACATTTATATTTCTTTTATTTAATTTATTTAGGCAATCTTCAAATTCATCTAAGTGATAACCTCTATTTATTAAATCAGCAGTTTTATCATGTATAGTTTGAAGACCTAGTTCAATTACTAAATCTGTTCTTTTATTTAAATCATCTAAGTAATCTAATACTTCATTTGATATACTATCAGGTCTAGTTGCTATATTAAGTCCAACTACATTATCTTGCTTTAATATTAATTCATATTTTTTCTTTAGTTCTTCTACAGGTGCATAAGTATTAGTATTAGCTTGAAAATAACCTATATATTTTGCCTTTGGCCATTTTTTATGAAGTTTTTCTTTTACTTCATTAAACTGTGTTATAAGGTCAGTATCATCATTATAATCTCCTGATCCATTAAGGCAATATATACATCCACCATAACCTTTTGTACCATCTATATTTGGACATGTAAAATGAGCATTTAAACTAACTTTAAACACCTTACATCCATATTTATTTTGATAATAATAATTTAAAGTATGATATCTTTTATTATCAAGTGTATATTTAAACATAGACTTTCACCTAAAAAATATTATAACATATTATTGATTTTATCTTGAAAAATAATTAAAAATATATTATACTTTAATTACTTGAGTGATGAAGAAAAGTAGTAATATATGAATTATTTAAAGAGAGTCTATGGCTGGTGAAAATAGATAATATGAAATATATGAACTTGTTTTGGAGCTTAAATCGTAATTAAGGCGTTAACTAATAAAGAGCATAGTAAATCTATGAAGTAAGGTGGTACCGCGATAATTCGTCCTTACATTCATAGATTTTTTTTATAAAAAGAGGTGTAATTATGTGGTATAAGTATTTAATTTATTTTATAATATTTTTTATAATAATATATTTGATATATTATGTTTTATTCGTAAGAAAGAGACTTAAATATAGTAAAAAAAGATTATCAGCAGATCTTCAAATACTTGAAGGTTATTATAAAATAGATATAAAGAAAATAGGATATCAAAGAGTACTCAAAATATTAAACTTTGTTAATAGTTTAATGCTAACACTACTGGTAATGGTAGTTATTAATATTGATAAAGTAGTATATAAATTATTAATATTATGTATATTAATGGTACCTACTATTTGGGTAGTATATTATTTTTTAGCAAAATATTTAAAGTATATAGAAGGGAAGATGAAATAAATGTATAATTTTAAAGAAATAGAAAAGAAATGGCAAGACAAATGGTTTAATGAAAAAAGTTTTAAGGCAGTAGATTTCCATCCTACAAAACCAAAATATTATGTATTATATGAATTTTATAATATAAGTGGAAATCTACATATGGGGCATTTAAAAGGAACTGTTCCTGCTGATGCTCTTTCAAGAATGAAAAGATTACAAGGATACAATGTACTTTTTCCTATAGGAGGAGATGCATTTGGTTTACCTGCTGAAAATGCTGCAATGAAAACAGGGATAAATCCTGAGGATTTTGTTTCTGATGGTATGGAAAGAGTAATGGATCAATCAAGAAAATTAGGGTTATCTTTTGACTGGGATAGAACTATATGTACATCAGATCCAAAGTATTATAAATGGACACAATGGATATTCAAAAGATTTTTTGAAGAAGGGAAAGCTTATAAACAAAAAGGTGTAGTCAATTTTTGCCCTAATTGTAAAACAGTTCTTTCAAATGAAGATTCACAAGGTGGAGAATGTGATAGATGTCATGGTAAAGTAGTTCAAGAAGAAAGATGGGTATGGTTCCTAAAAATGAAAGAATATTCAGAAAAACTTCTTGAAAATGTTGAAAGAATTACTATGAATGAGAATCTAAAAGAACTTCAAAGAAATTGGATAGGTAGAAGTGAAGGCATTGAACTTTCATTTGACATTGTTGATGAAGATGGAAATAAAATTGATGCATCATCTATATTTACAACATGTATTGAAACAGTATATGGAATAACATTCTTTGTAATGGCACCAGAACATGATATGATTGATAAGTTAAAAGATTATATTAAAAATTATGATGATGTAAAAGCATATCAAAAAGAAACAACTTATAGAAGTGAACTTGATAGAATATCTGACCAAAAAGATAAAACAGGTTGTAAGTTAGATGGTATTTATGCAATAAATCCAGTAACCGGTAGTAAAGTTCCAATCTATATATCAGATTTTGTACTTGCAAGTTATGGAACAGGTATTGTAATGGCAGTTCCAACTCATGATCAAAGGGATTATGAATTTGCACAAAAATTTAATATTCCAATGATTCAAGTAATTGAAGGTGATGTAAGCACTTGTGCTGTTGAAAAATACGATTATATCAGATTAAATAGTAAAATGATGAATTCAGAAGAATTTACTGGTATGCCTGTTAAAGAAGCTAAAGAAAAAATAATAGAAAAAGTTATTTCTTTAGGTATTGGTAAAAAGGTTGTAAATTATAAAATGCAAGATTGGTCATTTAATAGGCAAAGATATTGGGGAGAACCATTCCCAGTAGTATTCTGTGATAATTGTGGTACTGTTGCTTTACCTGAAGAAGACTTACCATTAACACTTCCACATACAGATGATTATATGCCAAATGATAATGGGTCATCACCACTTTCTAAAATAGATTCTTGGGTAAATTGTACTTGTCCAAAATGTGGTGGACCAGCTAAAAGAGAAACCGATACAATGCCTAACTGGGCAGGTTCATCATGGTACTGGCTTAGATATTGTGATCCACATAATGAAAATGCACTTGCAGATTTTGAAAAATTAAAATACTGGGGTAGTGTTGATTGCTATACTGGTGGAACAGAACATATAACAAGACATGTACTTTATGCATTCTTCTGGCAAAACTTTTTATATGAAATAGGTGCTGTTCCAACAAGAGATCCATTCATAAGAAAAATGGGTAGTGGTCTTATTCTTGATGATACTGGAAAGAAAATGAGTAAAAGTTCTACAAATGGAGTATCACCTATGGAAGTAATAGATAAATATGGAACAGATGTCGCAAGACTTCATGTACATTTCTTAGGTGGTTATGAAGATAATACACCTTGGACTTATGATGGAATTACAGGTATCACAAACTTTATTAATAAGGTTTGGGACTTACAAGATATGATTAAAGGTGAGGAAGTTTCTAAAGAACACGAAGTTGAAATAAATAAATTAATAAAAAAAGTATCTGAAGACTTAGAAAACTTAAAATTAAATACATCTATTGCATCATTTATGTCATTTGTAAATACTATAAAGAAAGATGGATTTATAACAAAAGAAGAACTTAGAATATTCTTAATATTATTAAATCCACTTGCACCACACATAACAAGTGAAATGTATGAAATAGTATTTGGTGGTAATTTAATAGATGATAAATGGCCAATATATGATGAATCAAAATTAGTAGAAGATACATATGAAATGGTAGTACAAGTAAATGGTAAAGTTAGAGGAAAAATAACTGTTTCAACTGATACATCTGATGATGATATGAAAAAACTTGCTAAAGAAATTGATAATGTTAAAACTCATATAGAAGGAAAAGAAATAGTAAAAGAAATAGTTGTACCTAAAAAACTAGTTAATATAGTTGTAAAATAATATTTCAATATGCATCAATAATTATAAGGGAAAACTTGACAAAATTATATTTAAATATTAAAATATAAAAAAATTTTTAGGGGTGGATATGCATGTATAAAAATAGTATAATATCTAAAAATTATATTTTTTTCATAGGTATTAAAGAAATATTTATTAATACTTTTTTGACTTGCATATGTTGTAATTGTATTATTGAGAATTAAAACCGGTATTCACGTTCGGAAGTGTGCCGGTTTTTGCCTTAAAAGGAGTGAAACTATGGATAAAATTAGGACAGGTTGGTTAACGGTTACAAGAAAATGTAATAATTACTGTGAATGGTGTTATACACAAAATAAACTTAATTGTGAAACTATGGATTATAATGATGCGTTGTCATCTGTAGATAAATTATATGAATTAGGTACTAAAAGAATAGTTTTAATCGGAGGAGAACCAACATTATATAATAATATCGCTGATTTAATTAAATATATTGTCTCAAAGGGAATAAAAGTGTCTATTGCATCAAATGGAAGAAAATTTAGTGATATTGATTTTGCAAAAAGAATAGTAGAAGCAGGTGTTAATTCTATCAATATATCTTTGAAAGGAACAAGTGAATATGAATATCTTAAATACACAAAATCAAATGGATTAACGGAAGCTATACAAGGATATAATAATTTAAAAAAAATAGGATTTAATAATGTTAGTTTATCATATGTTATAGTTGATGATGATAAAACTAATTTTGATAATCTAGTTGAATTAATAGAGAAAAACGATTTAAAAAATATAGTTTTTCAATTTGTAAAACCTGTATTAAAATTAAAAGATGAAAATGATATAGTTGATATAAAAAAATTAGGAGCTTTTGTAACATATATATATGAAAAAATGAAAAGAACTAAAACAAATTATTGTTTAGAAATATCTTTTCCGTTATGTTCTGTTGATGAAAAGATATTACAAAAAATGATTGATGAAAATAGAATTATTACATGTTGCCATATTTCAACAGGTAAAGGATTAATTTTTGATACAGATTTAAAATTATTACCTTGTAATCATTTTGCTGAATTTCCATATTCAGATGAGAAAATAGGAAGGTTGTCTGTTTCAGAAATATCAGATTTTTTAGATTCTGATATATGTGTTAAGTTAAGGAAAACAGCTGGCTCATATCCAAGTAAATTATGCATTGATTGTGATAAATGGCCGATATGTGGTGGAGGGTGTTTCACTAGATGGTTTTATCAAGAACCTGATAAAATTATAAGAGAATTGAAAGGAGGTGACGTGAATGGCATTAACTAATATTTTATCGTTATATAAAGGAACAAATATATTAGGTAGTAAAATTATGGGATTAAAAGGAATTTCTACAATGGCTAATTCATTATTAGATTGTAATTGTATAGATTGTGGTGAAGATGCAAACTGTATTAATTGTGATTAATTTTGAAGATAATGTAAAAACACATATAGAAGGAAAAGAAATAGTAAAAGAAATAGTTGTTCCTAAAAAACTAGTTAACATAGTTGTAAAATAAAAATGACTTGAAAAAGTCATTTTTTATATCCAATAGATATCTTAAATAAATACATATTTAATTTTGATATTAAAATAGGTATTTTATTAATTAATAAATAAGGTATATATTGAATAAAGGCACATATTATTAAAGATATTATTGAACCCATTATCATAACTATATAATCTATTAAAGTATTTGGAGGTAATTTTAAATCAAGAATAGGTTTAATTATTAATAAAGTAATTAATACTATACCTAATATAAATAACCCAGATGTTATATAATAACCAAAATATGATATCAAATATGCAAACATATAGTTGATAGATTGTAATATAAAGCATAATAATGATTCAAGTAGTACAAATATAATTGCTATAAATTTACGAAATATACTTGCTTTATAATATTTTAAGTAAAATATAAAATATTCCCATTTAGTATAAGTTTTTTCTTCATAATTATTATTATAATTATGATAATTTTGCTTTTTATTTAATTCATCATAAATTCCATTTTTATAATTTTCTAAATATAAGTCGTATTCTTTTCTTTTTTCTTCATTTAAAAGAATTTCTTTAGCTTCATTTATTTTTTTAGCCATTTGGGGTGCTTTTGGATCTTTATTAAGATCAGGATGCCACTTTTTAGCTTGATTTCTATAAGCACTTTTTATTTCATCAACATTTGCACTTTTATTTATACCAAGTAAATCATAATAGTTAATATAATCATTCATATTTTACTCCTTAATAGTATTATAATATATTTTATAAAAAAGTAAAATAATAAAAAAATGCATAAAATCTTGCTTGACAAAATATAATAGTAATGGTATTATTAATTACGTCAGCGAGATAATTTGCTCGATTAGCTCAGTTGGTAGTAGCACTTGACTGTTAATCAAGGTGTCGTAGGTTCGAGTCCTACATCGAGCGCCATTTAATAAATAAAAGTTCTATTTAGAACTTTTTTCTTTATAAAATATATGTAAATACATATAATAATAATGATTGACTTTAAATATTAGTTATGTTAATATATTTCTAGTAAAAACTTTGATGTGGAAAAGTAATATTATGATTTTTTAACAGAGAGTCCTAAATGATGAGAATGGATATTAATAGTAATATGAAAGAACACCACGGAGTTCATTTCTTGAAACTAAGTAGGGAAATGCGTCTAATACTGCGTTATGTATAGAGTGATCACGAAAGTGATAATTTGGGTGGTACCACGGATTTAACAGTTATTCGTCCCTTTTGGGAAGATAACTGTTTTTTATATTTAAAGGAGGAAATAATATGAAAGTAAATAAGTATAGAACAAATACTTGTGGGGAACTTACTATTGATGATTTAGGTAAAAAAGTAGTTTTATCTGGTTTTGTAAATACTATAAGAGACCATGGTGGAGTAATGTTTTTAGACTTAAGAGATCATGCAGGAATTACTCAAGTAGTTGTTCATGATGAATCAATGCTAGATGGGGTATCAAAAGAAACTGTTATTAAAGTTACAGGTGAAGTTATTAAAAGAGATGAAGAAACTATTAATACTAAACTAACTACTGGTGAAATAGAAATAAAAACAGAAAGCTTAGAAGTTTTATCATCTAAAGCTAAAACATTACCATTTGAAATAGATGGTACTAATAGTGTTAATGAAGATGTTAGACTTAAATATAGATATTTAGATATGAGAAGTAAAAAAATATCAAGAAATATGAAACTAAGAAGTGATGTTTTACATTTTATAAGAAATAAAATGTATGATTTACATTTTACTGAAGTACAAACACCAATACTTACAGTATCATCTCCAGAAGGAGCAAGAGACTTTGTTGTACCTTCTAGAAAATTTAAAGGTAAATTTTATGCACTTCCACAAGCACCTCAAATATATAAAGAACTTTTAATGGTAGGTGGAGTAGATAAATATTTTCAAGTAGCACCTTGTTTTAGAGATGAAGATTCAAGGAAAGATAGAACTTTAGAATTTTATCAATTAGATTTAGAAATGGCTTATCCAGAAGAAGATGATATATTAGAAGTAGGAGAAGAAATATTCTATGATGTATTTACAAACTTTTCTAATAAAGAGGTTTCAAATAGACCATTTAGAAGACTTACTTATAAAGAAGCAATGGAAAGTTACGGAACAGATAAACCAGATTTAAGAAATCCATTAATTATAAAAGATGCATCAGAAGTATTAAAAGATACTACATTTAATCCATTTAAAAATTCTATTATAAAAGTAATAGTAGTTGATGATATTGGTTCTAAACCTAATAGTTGGTTTAATGAAATAGTAGAATATGCATCAAGTATTGGTATGCCTGGTATTGGATATATTACTTTAATGGAAGATGGAACACTTAAAGGACCTATTGATAAATTCTTAAGTGAAGAAGAAAGAAATAGCTTAATTAAAGAATTTAATATGAAAACAGGATCTGTAATGTTCTTTATTGCTAATAAAAAATTAAGTGTTGCAAGAAACTTCGCAGGTCAAATAAGAGATGAACTAGGAAGAAAATTAGAACTTCTTGATCCAAATAAATTAGAACTATGCATAGTTAAAGATTTTCCAATGTTTGAACTTGATGAAAAAACTAATAAATATAAATTCTGTCATAATCCATTCTCTAAACCATTTGATGAATATAAAGATTATGATAATCATAATATGGATGAAATACTTGCATATCAATTTGACTTTGTATGTAATGGTAATGAAATGGCATCAGGTGCTATTAGAAATACAGACCTTGATTCTTTAGTAAAAGGATTCGAAATGGTAGGTTATACTAAAGATGAAGTAGAAAAGAGATTTAATTCATTATTTACAGCATTTAAATATGGAGTACCACCTCATGGAGGTATGGCACCAGGTATTGATAGAATGCTTATGCTTATGCTTGATGAACCTAACCTAAGAGAAGTTCAAGCATTCCCAGCAAGTTCATCTGGAGCTGATCAAATGATGGGTTCACCAGCAGAACTAACAGATGAACAACTAGAAGAATTAGGTATAAAAATAGATACTGAGGAGGATTAATATGTTTACAAAAGAAATCGTTGATGACTTAGCAGATAAACTTTTAATAGGTTTAACTGAAGAAGAAAATAAAATGGTTTTAGAAGAATTTGAAGTTATTGATAAAACTATTAATACAATAAATCAAATAGATAAAATAGAAGAAGTAGAACCAATGACTCATACACTTGATGATTTTGAATATGAACTTAGAGAAGATGTAGTAGAAGAATCTGTTCCAATTGAAGATTTACTATCTAACTGCGATGTTCATAGCGCAAGAGAAGTAGAAGTTCCAAAGGTGGTGGGATAATATGAAATACATGAATAAATCAATTGAAGAATTACATGAATTATTAAAAGAAGGTAAAGTAACTTCACAAGAATTAATAGAAGAATCATTAAAATTATCTCACGAAGTACAAGAAAAATGTAATGCATTTGTGACAATACTTGATGATGCTAAGGAAGTACCAATTACTGATAATTTACTTTCTGGTATACCTTTTGGAGTAAAAGATAATTATTCAACAAAAGGAGTACTTTCTACAGGAAGTAGTAATACACTAAAAGATTATGTTCCATTCTTTGATGCAACTGCATACTCAAAATTAAAAGAAGCAGGTGCAGTAATGGTTAATAAAACTGTAATGGATGAATTTGGTATGGGTGGAACTGGTACAACTGGTCATACTGGTGTAGTTAAAAATCCATGGAATACTCAAAGGATGTGTGCAGGAAGTAGTGCTGGTTCTGCAGCAGCAGTAGCAGCAGGTGTATACCCTTACGCCACAGGTAGTGATACAGGTGATTCAATTAGAAAACCAGCAGCTTACTGTGGTATAGTAGGTTATAAACCAACATATGGAATGATATCTAGATATGGACTATTTCCATTCGCATCTTCTTTAGATCATTTAGGTGTTTTAACTAGAAATGTTAAAGATGCTGCTATAGTAGTTGATAACATGAAAGGTATAGATAAAAATGATATGACATCATGGGACTCATCTAATATACATTTAGCTGATTCTTTAAATGGAGATGTTAAAGGTAAAAAACTTTGCTACATAAAAGAAATATGTGATATAAATAATTATAAAAATCCAAGTGAAGAATTAAAATTACATTTAGAAAACTTTATGAAAACTATAGATAAATGTAAAGAACTTGGTATAGAAGTAGAAGAAGTATCAGTAGATCAAACACTTCTTAATGCATCACCAGCAGTATATGTAGTTATATCATGTGCAGAGGCAACATCAAATATGTCAAACCTTACAGGTATAATATTTGGTCCAAGGGCAGATGGTGATAATTGGATTGATATGGTTAAAAAATATAGAACAGAAGGTTTTTCACCACTTATTAAAAGAAGATTTGTAATAGGTTCATATGTTTTACAATCACAAAATCAAGAAAGATATTTTAGAAATGCTCAAAGAGTAAGAAGATTACTTGTTGATAAATGGAAAGAATTATTTAAAAAATATGATGGAGTAATACTTCCAGTAGGAAGTGGCCCTGCTAAACATTTAGATAATGATAAAAATATGCTTTCTAATGATACTGATGTTTTAGAAGAACATTTACAAATAGGAAATTATGGAGGATTCCCATCAATAACTATTCCAAATGGATTTATTGATAATCTTCCAGTTGGAGTAAATATTACTGGTAATTGTTATGATGATGCAAATGTTTTAAATATTGCATATGCATTAGAAAGTGCAATGCCTTATAAAAACCAAATAGCAGGAGGTGAAAAAGATGAGTAAGTATTTAGCAAAAATAGGACTTGAAATGCACTGTGAAATATCAGAAACTAACACTAAAGTATTTTCTTCTGCTAGAAATGATTATTCATCAACACCAAACTGTAATATTAGGGCCATTGATATGGCTTTTCCTGGAATACTTCCAGTTGTTAATAAAGAAGCAGTTAAAATGGCTTTAAAGACATCTATGGTTTTAAATTGTTCACAGCCTGAATTTATGTATTTTGAAAGAAAAAATTATTATTATCCAGATCTTCCAAAAGGATATCAATTAACACAAGAAACAAAACCAATACCAGTAGGTATTTATGGTGAAGTAAAATATGAATGTAATGGTGAAGAAAAAACTTTAAGAGTAAATAATTTACACTTAGAAGAAGATGCTGCAAGTTCTAATCACTTATATGATACAACATCTATTGATTATAACAGGGCAGGTGTACCACTACTTGAACTTGTTACTGAACCAGATCTTCATTCAGCTGATGAAGCAGTTGCATTCTTAGAACATATGAGAATGATTTATCAATATTTAGATATATCTGAAGCCGATACTAAAAAAGGACAAGTAAGATGTGATGTTAATGTTTCTATTATGGATCCAGAACTTGATGAAAATGATCCAAATAACTGGGGAACTAAAGTAGAAATTAAAAATGTTAACTCATTTGGTGGTGTAAGAGATGCAATAAACTTTGAAATAAAAAGACAAACAAAGGCTAAAGAAAACGGAACATATGATACTGATGTAATTCAAGAAACAAGAAGATGGGATGAAGAGACTATGTCTACAATTCATATGAGAAGTAAAGTAGATGCAGTTGACTATAAATATTTTGTTGAACCAAACATTCCAAAATATAAAATATCAAAAGAATGGATAGAAGAAATAAGAAAAGAAATACCAATGTTAGCATATGATAGAAAGAAAAAATATATGAATGAATATGGTCTTTCTGAATATGATTCAGATATTCTTGTTAAAGAAAAAGCAAATAGTGATTATTTTGAAAAAGTAGTTGCTTTAGGAACAGATCCAAAAAGTGCTGCTAACTGGGTAAATGGTATGATACTTTCATATTTAAACTATAATGAAATATCTATTAAAGATTTTTATATGAGTCCAGAAATGTTAAAAGAATTAATAGATTTAATTGATTCAAAAACTATATCTTCAAAACAAGGTAAAGATGTATTCTATAAAGTAATAGAAGATAAAAAGACTCCTAAAAAGGTAGTTGAAGATGAAGGTATGATGCAAATAACTGATGAAAATGCTATTATGAATATAATAGATGAAGTAATAGAAGAAAATCCTAAACAAGTAGATCAATATGATCCACAAAATCCAAAATTACTTGATTATTTTGTAGGTCAAATCATGAAAAAAACTAAAGGAAAAGCAAATCCATCATCCGCAAGAAGTATGATGAAGGAAAAACTTGATAGTTTAAAATAAATCTATAAGAAAAATCTTATAGATTTTTTTATTTTTCTCTTTATTTTTAAGAAAAATATGGTATTATTTATGTAATGGGTGTGTAAATATGACTAAAGAAGATAAACAAATATTTATAATAAAAGTTATAATAGGTATTTTATCAGTTATTACAGTAAGTTTAATTATATGTCAATTTACCATAGAAAAGAATACTACTGAATTTTCTTTAAAAGGGGATGAAAAAGTAGTACTTGAAGTTGGTGTTGACGAATATGTAGAAGAAGGATTCACTGCCAAATCTAATGGGAAATTAATTAATGATAAGGTAACTATTAAAAATAATGTTAATACTAAAAAAGTAGGTAATTATGTTGTTTTATATAATTTAAAAATTAATTATCTAAATGTAGATAAAACTTTGGTGAGAAAAGTATATGTTAAAGATACTAAAAAACCTGATTTAACAATTAATAGTGATAGAGAAATTAATTTATATTTGGGTGATGAATTCGAATATCCAACTTATGCAGCACTTGATGATTATGATGGAGATATCACTAATAAAGTTAAAGTAAAATCAAATATTGATTTAACGAAAGAAGGAACTTATGAAATAAACTATATAGTAAATGATTCATCTAATAATGAAGTTACTGATAAAATAGTTGTTAATATTCAAGAAAAAAGAAAAAATCCATATATAAGCGTTTCTATTTCAAATCAAACTTTATATTATTATGAATATGGGGAACTAGTTTTAACATCACCAGTAGTAACAGGAATAAATAATGGAACACCAACAGGTACATTTAGAGTGCTTAATAAAGCTAGAAGTGTAACTTTAAAAGGTGAAGATTATGAAAGTTTTGTAAATTATTGGATAGCATTTAAAGGATCTTCATATGGACTACATGATGCATCTTGGAGAAGTAGTTTTGGTGGTAATATTTATAAATATAATGGTTCACATGGATGTGTAAATATGCCATATTATAAAGTACAACAATTATATAATATGGTTGAAATAGGTACACCAGTATATATAAGTTATTAAGATTTCTATTGAAATCTTTTTTTATTTATATTATAATTTATTTATGCGAAAGTGGCGGAACTGGTAGACGCGCTAGACTCAAAATCTAGTATTCTTTGAATGTGTGGGTTCGATTCCCATCTTTCGCACCATATTAAAATAAACACATATTAAATGTGTTTTTTTTATTATTCATTATTAATTACTTCTTATATAATATTTTAGATATAAATAATAAGGAGGTAATTTATGAATCAATTTAATAATTGAGATGATATTAAAAGAGTAGATTGTAATGATTATAAATATAGACCTAAATGTGGATGTTATATATTGGGTCCAACAGGTCCAACAGGCCCATCTGGTGGCCCAACAGGATCAACAGGTCCAACAGGACCACAAGGAATACAAGGTGAGATAGGTCCCACAGGAGCAACAGGTCCAGCAGGTATAAGTGGTGTATTTAATTATGCTGATTTTTATGCACTAATGCCACCTGATAATTCAGCTACAGTAGCACCAGGTACTGATGTAAGTTTCCCACAAGATGGTCCAAATAGTGGAGCAGATATTATAAGAACAGGACCAAGTTCATTTAGTTTATCACAAATAGGAACTTATCAAGTATTCTTTAATGTTCCAGTTACTGAAGCAGGTCAGTTAGAGCTTACACTTAATGGGGCACCTATTGAGTATACTGTTGTTGGAAGAGCAACTGGAACAAGTGATATATCGGGTATGTTTTTAGCCGAAACGACAACTATTAATTCAATTATTACAGTAAGAAATCCAGCAGGCAATGCAGCAGCGCTTACAATAACACCATTAGCAGGTGGTACATCACCAGTATCAGCTCATTTAGTAATAATTCAAATAGCATAATTAAAAGGACAAATTATATTTGTCTTTTTTTATGCATATATTTTTATTAGAGGTGATAATTTGAATCAAACATATACAGTAAAACCTGGTGATACATTATGGGGAATAAGTAATCAATTTGGCGTATCAGTAATGGATCTTGCTAATATAAATAATGTTAATGCAAATAACCTTCAAATAGGTATGATTTTAACTATACCAAGTTCATCAGGTACCAATCCAGATAATATGTTTATGTATACAGTAAAAAAAGGAGATACACTTTATAAAATTGCAAATACTTATAATACTACTGTAGATGAAATTATTAAGTTAAATAATTTAACAAGTAATAATTTATCTATAGGTCAAATACTTAGAATACCTGAAAAATATACTAATTATGGTGAAGAAAGTTTACCAGATTTCATAAATTATACAGTAAAAAAAGGAGATAGTTTATATTCAATATCTAAAAATAATAATGTAGATATTGATACTATTAAAAAAGATAATAATTTAACAAATAATAATTTATCTATAGGCCAAGTTTTAAAAATAAGAGTTGAATCAGAAGAAATAGAGGAATGTTTTGGAGAAGAATATACTCCTGTAGATACATCCATTACTTATACAGTAAAAAAGGGAGATAACTTATATGACATTGCTAGAAAATATAATACTAGTGTTGATAATATAAAAAGATTAAATAATTTAAATAGTAATTTACTTTCTATAGGACAGATACTTAAAATACCTAGTGAATCATCATCTTCAAATGTATACACTGTAGTTAAAGGAGATAGTTTATATTCAATTGCAAGAAAATTTAATACTAGCGTGGATAGTTTAAAAAGAAAGAATAATTTAATAAATAATAATTTATCTATAGGTCAAAAATTAATTATATAAAGGAGAGAATATGAATACATATTATTTTAATGATGAGATTTTTAAAAATACAAATACTTATCAAAATTTTATAAATGATAATCCAAAAATTGGTTATTTAAAAATTAGGGCATCAGCAGCAAATAGTGCACTTCCAATACCAAATGTAAAAATAATTATATCTAAAATAATAGATAATTCTAATGTAATCTTTTATGAAGGATATACTGATTCTTCTGGTATGATAGAAAAAATAAGTTTACCCGCACCAACACTTGATCTTAATAACATGATTAAGCCTAGTAATACTATTTATGATATAACTGCTACTTATGATGAAAAAGAGGAATATTTTAATGCAAGAATGTATGAAGGAGTATGTGTTATTCAAGATATAATAATAGTTCCTAGTATGAAAGTAGGAGATTTTAATGGCAGTTAGATATCCAGTTGTACCAAATAATATTACAGTTCATTTAGGTGCTCCTAATGAAAATGCTAAAAATATAACAGTACCTTTTACTGATTATATATCAAATGTCGCAGCATCTGAACTTTATCCAACTTGGCCAAATAATGCACTAAGGGCAAATATATATGCGATTATATCTTTTGCAATGAATCGTATATATAATGAATGGTATAGAAGTAAAGGTTATAACTTTGATATAACATCATTACCATCCTATGATCAAACATATATAGAAAACAGATCAACTTATGAAAATATAAATAACATAGTTAATGAAATATTTAATGATTATATTGTAAAAGGAAATCAAATACAACCATATTTTACTAAATATTGTGATGGAAGAAATACTACTTGCGATGGACTATCTCAGTGGGGAAGTGTATCACTTGCTAATCAAGGAAAAAGTCCACTTGATATATTAAAATATTATTATGGAAATGATATATCTATTTTTGAAGATGCACCTGTTGGAGATTCTACAATGGGCTATCCAGGTTATGAAATAGGACTTGGTCAAGCAGGAAATCCAGTACTTGCTATTCAAAGAGATTTAAGAAGAATAAGAAGAAATTATCCAGCAATACCAGATATTACAAATACACTCGGTATATATGATGAAGAAACAGAAAATGCTGTTAAAAAATTTCAGGAAATTTTTTCTTTACCAGTTACAGGTATAGTAGATAAAGCTACATGGTATAAAATAAAGTATGTATATACAAGTGTAAAAAAATTATCAGATCTTTATTCAGAAGGACTTACTAAAGAAGAAGCTACTTTTCTTTATGAAGATGAACTAAACTATGGAGATACAGGTATTGAAGTAGAATATATTCATTACTATTTAGATGCACTTGCTTTCTTAGATAATGATATTCCAAGGCTTCCTATAAATGGTATTTATAATGATAATTCTATTGCTATGGTTAAAGCTTTTCAGGCAAAGTATAATTTACCAGTTACAGGTAATTTCACATATAGTGATTGGATAGTGCTTAAAAATGCATATGATAATATATTAAAATCCTTTCCTGATGGGTATGAAGATTATATTAATGAACTTTATCCTGATTATTTTCTTACAAGAGGTATGATGGGTGATGACGTATTAAGACTTCAAAGATTCTTACTTAAAATATGTAGATTTGATCATTCAATACCTGGTGTTAGAGTAAATGGTGTTTTTGATGAACTTACTGAAAAATCTATAAAAAAATTACAAAGAGATTATAACTTTGATATAAATGGAATAGTAGGGCCACTTTTATGGAGAAAAATAGTTGAACTATCAAAAAGAACATAATAATTATCTTTACTTATATTTATAAATTATGTATAATTAAACCAAGTAGGAGGTAAGTATGAATAAAACTAAAAAAACAAGTGGAGTACTAGGTGGTTTAATACTATTAGTAGTAGGTATTGGAATACTTTGGAATAATGAAGGAAGAGCTGTCAAAACACAATCTGCGATTAATGAAGCTAAAAAAACTTTTATTCAAGTTAAAAGTGATAAAGTAGATTCTAAAAATGAAGGTAAACTAATCGCAACAAAAGGAAAAATTGATGAAACATCACTTGATGATTTAAAAGATGATATATTTGCAATAACTACAAAAGCAGTTAAATTAAAAAGAAATGTAGAAATGTATCAATGGAGTGAAGAATGTACAGAAGAAGATGAAAAAACTAAATGTACTTATGAAAAAGTATGGGAAAGTGATTTACTTGATTCAAGTGAATATAAAGAAGCTGGCCATGATAATCCATCGGATATTCCATATGAAAGTGAAGAATATTATTCTGATGATGTTAAGATGGGTGCATTTATCATACCTGAAGAATTAGTTAAACAACTAAAATATGATAAAAAAGTAAATAATGAAAAATTAGTAGAACAATATAATAACACAAAAGAAAATATTAAAGTTGATGGTAAATATTTAACAAATGTTAAAGAAGACGGACCACAAATAGGTGATATTAGAATATCTTATTTGTATACAAATGCTAAAAATGTAAGTGTTATGGGTGTACAAACAGATGATACATTTGAAGCATTTACTTCTAAAAAAGGTAAAGATATTTATACAATAGTTGAAGGAAATAAAACAGGTACTCAAATACTTGAAAGTATGACTAAAGCAAATAAAAATATAAAATGGTTCTTAAGAATACTTGGAGTAGCATTTATAATAGGTGCATTTTCTTCAATGTTTAACTTTATTACTACTTTAGCAAATAAAGTACCAATACTTGGTAATATAGTAAGTGGAGCAACTAGTATAGTATCAATTGTACTTGGTCTTGGACTTGCACTACTTATAATCGCGATCGCATGGTTTAGATTTAGACCAATATTATCTATAGTATTAATTGTAATTGTAATTGCGTTAATAGTATTACTTAGAATGTATCAACCAAAAAAAGATTCTAAATAGAATCTTTTTTTAATATATCAAGAATATGTCTTCCAGAACCAAGCAGTTCTTTTCTTTCACAAATACTTAAATGATAATTTAAATAAATATTAAATGTTTCTTCATCCATTTTATTAATAGTTTTTTTAATATATTCAGTAGGTCCGTCTTGCGAAACAATCTTTTCTCTTTTTAAATTAACTATATCTTTTAAATAATCTATATCTTCAATTCTAACAAAAGAATATAAGTCATTTTCTTTTGGAGTAATCTTATAATTATTATCTATTAAATTATTACTAATAGATTCCTTTATATTATTATCAATAAAACCATGAGTAATAAGTGCATATTCATTCATGCAGTAACTAACAAAAATATATCCACCAGTTTTAGTAATTCTTTTAACTTCTTTTAATGCTTTTATTTTTTCATCCATAGATATTAAATGATACATTGGGCCAAATAAAATAGTTATATCAAAACTTTCATCATCAAATTTACTAAGGTTAGTCGCATTACCCAAAATAGCATTAATTCCTTTTTCTTCGATTACTCTTAAATTATGTTTAACAAGTTCAACAGCAGTAACATCATATCCTTTATCATAAAAATATTTTGAATATTTTCCCGTACCCGCACCTATATCAATAATCTTATCATTCTTTTTTAAATACTTTTCTATATATTTAATGGATGTTAAAAATTCAATTTGACCATGTTTAGTATTTAATCTTTTATCTTCATTAAATTTATTATAATAAGTAATAAGTTCTTTTTCATTCATAATTCATCACATTAATATAATATAAAAAAATAATATTTATTTCAAGAGTTATATTTGGTATAATTACTTTAGGTGAAGTAATATGAAAGTAAAAGTAGCAATAAGTAATAGACATGTTCATTTAACAAAAGAAGTATATAAAAAATTATTTAATAAAGAAGAATTATCTGTTAAAAGATATTTAAATCAAATAGGTGAATATGCATCAGTAGATGCAGTAACACTTAAATATAATGATAAGATAATAGAAAATGTAAGAATAGTGGGTCCATTTAGAAAATATAATCAAGTTGAACTTTTAAAAAGTGATTTAGATTACTTAGGTATAAAAGAATATATAAGAAGAAGTGGGGATATAAAAGGTACGCCAGGTATTACTATTATAAATGATAATAATGAAGTAACAATCAATGAAGGCGTTATAAGACAAGAAAGACATATACATGTTAATACAAAC
Organism: Bacilli bacterium; assembly: GCA_017459965.1. GTDB lineage: Bacteria > Bacillota_I > Bacilli_A > RF39 > UBA660 > CAG-433. Next base: position 313,780 of record JAFUBW010000014.1, on the reverse strand, counting down.
GATAAAAAGGGTTTATTTGATAGAGAAGAAGTAATAGTAAATAATATGTTTAATGCTTTTATAAAAGTAAGTGATAATGGATACTTTGAACTTCACATAGATAAAGATGAAGCGAAAGAATATAATTTACAAAATGATGATGAAGTAGAATTTATAAAGAAATAAGACACATTTGTGTCTTTTTATTATTTATAAAAAAAATATATTCATACGATATACTGGAGGTGAAAGAATGAATAATAATTGTTCAAACAAAAATAATTGTGGTTGTAAAACAGATCAAGAAATAATGCAACTAATTAATCAAAATAGAAGAAATAATTATGTAGTAGTAGGACCAACAGGCCCAACTGGTCCAGCAGGGCCTGCAACAATTACAATAGGTACAACAACAACAGGTGAAGCAGGAACAGCAGCAACTGTAACAAATTCAGGAACTACTGAAGCGGTAGTACTTGATTTTACAATACCGGCTGGTGCTACAGGTCCAACAGGAGCAACAGGCCCACAAGGTGAGATAGGAGCAACAGGAGCAACAGGCCCACAAGGTGAGATAGGTCCAACAGGAGCAACAGGTCCACAAGGCGAAATAGGTCCAACAGGAGCAACAGGTCCACAAGGTGAAGTAGGACCAACAGGTCCAACAGGCCCACAAGGAGAAATAGGACCAACAGGTCCCACTGGTCCTCAAGGAGATGCTGGAGAAACTCCAACATTAACTATTGGAACAGTAACAACAGGAGATCCTGGTACAGAAGCATCTGCTACTATTACAGGTACAGCACCTAATTTTATTCTTAATTTAACTATACCACAAGGACCAACAGGTCCAGAACCAGTACAAGTAAATGAAGTAAAATAATGAAAATATGTGTATATGCAATTAGTAAAAATGAAGAAAAGTTTGTAGATAGATGGATGGATAGTGTTAAAGAAGCAGATTATGTATATGTACTTGATACAGGTTCAACTGATAATACAGTTGAAAAATTAAAAAAAAGAGGAGCTATAGTAAAGGTAAAAGAGTTTAATCCTTTTAGATTTGATAAAGCAAGAAATGAATCACTTTCAATGGTTCCTCTTGATACTGATATTTGTGTATGTATTGATTTAGATGAAGTAATAGAAAAAGGTTGGAGAAAGAAATTAGAAGAGATTTGGGAAAAAGATACTACAAGACTTAGATATAACTATAATTGGAGTTTTGATGAATATAATAATCCAAAAGTTAATTTCTATATTGAAAAAATTCATATTAGAAATAATTATAAATGGACTCATCCTGTTCATGAAGTATTAACTTATGAAGGAGAAAAAGAAGTATTTTTAACAACTGATGAAATAACTGTTAATCATTATCCAGATAAAAATAAATCTAGAAGTTCTTATTTACCACTTTTAGAATTATCAGTTAAAGAAGATCCTAATGATGATAGAAATATGCATTATTTAGGAAGAGAATATATGTATTATGGTAAATATAATGAATCCATTGATACTTTAATTAGACATTTAAACATGAAAAGTGCTACTTGGAAGGATGAAAGATGTGCTTCTATGAGATTTATAGCTAGGTGTTATACTAATTTAAAAAGATATGACGAAGCTAATATGTGGCTTGATAAAGCGATAAAGGAAGCACCATACTTAAGAGATCCTTATGTAGAAAAAGCACTTTTAGGATATATATTAAATGATTGGAATATAGTTGAAAAAAATTGTATAGATGCTCTAAAAATAGAAAAAAGTACAAAAAGTTATATAAATGAACCATTTAGCTATGATCATACTATATATGATTTACTATCACTTAATTATTATCATAAAGAAAACTATAAACTTGCTTTAGAAAATGTTAATAAAGCACTTGAAATATCTCTAGATGATGAAAGAATGAAAAAAAATAAAAAAATATTTGAAGAATTATTAGAAAAAGGAATATAATTTCCTTTTTCTAATTAATTTTAAAAAAACTATTGCCCTAATAAAATAATTTTGATATAATCATATTGCTTAATTCAAATGGCGATGTAGCTCAGTTGGCTAGAGCGTCCGGTTCATACCCGGAAGGTCGTGGGTTCGACCCCCTCCGTCGCTACCATTTAGATGATTCGAACCATTTGGTTCTTTTTTTTATGTTATAATATAGTTAGGTGATAATTATGAATGTAATATTTTTAGATTTTGATGGAGTAATAAATACAGTGCACAATAATACTAAAGAAGATATTGAAAAAAGAATATCTATTCTATCAGATATTTGCAAGGAAAATGATTGTAGTATTGTAATAGAGGCATCTGTAAAAAAATGGATTGATGAAAAAACTTTAAAAACAGATGTAAAATGGGTAAAAGAAATTTTTGAATTATTTAAAAAATATAATATAAAATGTGTTGGAAGAACACCTGAAATTGGAAGAAATATTTCTTCATATTCATATACACCTATATGGAAAGAAGATGAAATAAGAATATATTTATTTAATCATCCAGAAATAGATCATTTTGTAATAATAGATGATGATGACATGGCACCTAGAAATTCTGATCTTAATACTTTAAGAAATCATTTAGTAACCACTGTCTTTTATTCAGATAATATAGATGAAGAAGGATTACTTGAAAAACATAAAAAAGAAGTAAAAGAAAAAATGAAACTTGAAAATGAATATAAAGTATATGCAGAAAAAAAGAAAATGAGATAATAATACTTGTTTATAATAACTTACTATGATATTATTAAGATGTATTAATTATCTAGCCAAGTGTTAATATGACAATTTGGGACGCTAAGGTTTATTTATTTTAAGGCTAGGAAATAAATTTGCATGCTGCGGAGTATACCTCTTTATAAAGAGAAGGGGTATATTCCGCTTTTTTTATTTTAAGGAGGTGAATGATTAAAAACATGCAAATTAAAATTAATATAAATATTTTTAGATTAATGGAGGTAGAACATGAATAAAGTTAAAAAAATAAAAAATGAAATTATTATATTTGAAAATCAAAATATTAAATTAGAAGTAAATATGAAAGATGAGACAGTGTGGTTAAATACAGAACAAATGTCTAAATTGTTTGATAGAGATTATAAAACTATTAGAAAACATATCAATAATGCTTTAAGAGAAGAATTATCTGATGAATCAGTTGTCGCAAAATTTGCGACAGTTCAAAAAGAAGGTAACAGACAAATAACTCGAAATATTGATTATTATAATCTAGATATGATTATTAGTGTAGGCTATAGAGTTAAAAGTCAAAATGGTATTATATTTAGAAAATGGGCTAATAAAGTATTAAAAGATTATTTATTAAAAGGATATTCAATTAATCAAAAACGATTGGATTATTTACAAAAGTCTATTAAACTAATTGATATAGCTAGTAGAATTGAAAAAGAATTAAATAATGATGAAGCTAAAGGAATATTAAAAGTAATAAATGATTATTCAAAGGGATTAGATTTACTTGATGATTATGATCATAAAAAAATATCTAAACCTAAAGGTACTATAAATAGTAAAAAAATAACTTATGAAGAATGCATTAATATTATTAATTTATTAAGATTTAATTCAGAAAGTAATTTATTTGCTTTAGAAAGAAATAATGGATTATTATCTATTATAGAAAATATATACCAATCATTTGATGGTAAAGATTTATATGATTCTATACAAGAAAAAGCCGCTAATTTCTTATATTTAATTATTAAAAATCATGTATTTATAGATGGTAATAAAAGAATAGGTGCTACTTTATTTATATATTTTTTATTCTACTATGACATATTATTAAAGGATAATAAACAAATTATAGATAATAATACATTAGTGGCGCTTACATTACTTATTGCTCAATCAAACCCTAAAGAAAAAGATATAATAATTGATTTAGTTATGAACTTTTTAAATTTTTAAAAATTGACACTCATTAATAATTTTGTTATATTATTTTCAAGTTTTGAGGTGATTAAAGCAAATACACAAGAGATATTAAGAGAAAAAATTGTTAAGTTAGCACTTATGCAACATCATAAATCTTATGTTCATGGTAGTAATGGTGAAGATAGTTTTGATTGCGCAGGTTTAGTATGGTTTTTATATCATGAATTATTTAATATAAATATATATGATGGTGGTTATGGACTTTCTACAACTACTAAAATAATGACATCAAATTATGGAAATATATTATTATTTGATGAAAATAAAAATATAAATTTAATACAAAGTGGTGATATTTTATTATTCCACAGACAATCATTAAATGATAATATACCAAAAGTAGATAATAAATATCCAGGTCACTGTGGTTTATATATCGGTAATAATAAATTTATACATTCTCTAAAAAGTGAAGGAAGAGTAGTTATTAGTAATTTTGAAAAAAATGATTACTGGAAAAAAGTATTAGTTGCTAGTAAAGATATTGTTTCTAGCATATAAAAAGTATTAGTTTTTTACTAATACTTTTATTTTGCAGATTTATATAGTTTTGTAAAATAACCATTTTTATTAAGTAATTCTTTATAAGATCCTTTTTCAACTATTATTCCTTTATCAAGTACATATATTTCATCTACATCTTTAATAGTTTCAAGTCTGTGAGCAATTATTATGATAGTTTTATTATTTAATCTTTTAACTATATTGTTCATTACTTCTTTTTCAGTTATATTGTCCATCGCAGAAGTTGCTTCATCTAATATTATTATTTTAGATTCATCAAAGAATAATCTAGCAAGTGCGACTCTTTGTCTTTCACCACCAGACATTCTTATACCTTTTTCACCTAGTTCAGTATAAAGACCATCTTTTAATTTGTCATAAAATTCATCTAAACAAACTAACTTTAATACATCTATTATTTTTTCATCATCTATTTTTTTATCAAATACTAAGTTTTCTTTTAATGTTCCATCAAATATAGGAGCTTCTTGTGATACATATGTAACATGATCATAAAATGAATTTAGATTAATTAAAGAAAGGTCATTATCATCTATTAATATTTGCCCGTCATCTTTTTTAATTAAACCCATTAATAGTTTTAAAATAGTAGATTTACCGGATCCTGATTCACCAACTAATGCTACTTTAGTATTTTTATTAATTTTAAATGATAAATCATTTATTACATTTTTATTTATATTTTTATAAGTAAATGAAACATTTTTAAATTCAATGTTACCATCTACATTTTTTATTATTTTTCCGCTTTCAAGATTTTGATCATCAATTGAATCTAAAAATTCTATGTATTTATTAACAGTTATTTTATTTAATTTATAAGAAGTGTATTCTACATTGAATATTGCGATTGGTTCATATGCTTTATAAAGAAGAGCAATAACAGTAACAACCCCTCCAACTGATACATCAAGATTAAATACTGCATAAAATAGAATTGCAATCTTCAGTATATCTACTAAAAATGCAAATATAGTAAAGAACATTTCATGTACTAATTTTATTTTAACTCTTTCATTAACAACATTTTTTATCGCATTTTTAGTTACCTTTATTTCTGTATCATATTTTTTATTAGTTCTAAATACAACAAGTTCCATAAAACCTCTAACTAAATGCTTATTTAGATATTCTTGATTAGTTAATATTTTTTCTTTTAGTTTATATAATCTTTTAAGTATTATATTAGATACAATTATAACTATTATATATCCACCAAATACAAATAATACAAACTTTTTATTAACATTATAAATAAAGAATAAACTAAATATAGCAGTAGGTAATAACCATCTAAATATTTTAAGCCAAAAGTCTACTAAAATATCTCTTGATGCAGATGATCCATCTTCAACTTTTTGAGTAAGTATTCCAGTTCCTATTTTTTGATATTCTAAGTAATCAATAGTTTTCATTTTCTTTAAAGCTTGAAGTTTAAAATCAAAATATAATCCATGTTTTACTTTTTGCTCTGGATAGTTTTCAATATAACCAAGTATAGTGGATGTTATTAAAAGTATTCCATATATTATAAGTGGAGTAAATGTTAATGTTTTATATTGGAAAGCATCTAGAATCTTTTGATAATAAGTTACACTATATAAATCTATAAAGTTTATTACAATACCTATAAATACATAAAATATTATAATAAATTTGTTTTCTTTTATAACTTCTTTAAATAATTTCATAATATCTTCTCCTTTTATTTTATTAATGTGGTAAACAAAAAAGAACCTCCTTTCACAAACAGCAAAAACTACCACAAAATAATTACTGTGATATTTTGCCATTCATGAAGAGATTCTAAGGTTCAATTCATTACTAACCTAACAGTTAAACTGTTTCACGGTAGATAAGCGCGAATGGTCGAATTACAAATCTACAAGTAAATATTAACAAATTATTAACTTATTGTCAAATTTTGTCATATTTAGTATAATTTATGTAATTAAGAGGTGATAAAATGAGAAATATAGTTAAATAAGTTTGGCATAAACTTTTATTATGCCGAAAAAAGGAGGCATAACTATGTTAGAAATAAACAATTTAACTATTAAAATTAATAATAGATATATAATTAAAGATTTATCATTAATATTAAATAAAAATGATAAACTAGCCATTATTGGTGAAGAAGGTAATGGTAAATCTACCTTATTAAAATGTATACTTGGAATATGTGATTATGCAGATATTAAAGGTACTATTAATTTAAAAGAAAATAAAATAGGTTATTTAAAACAATCACTTACAGATGATGAATTAAAATTAAAAGTATTTGATTATTTATTTAAAGATAATAATGATTATTATTACAAAATAAATGAATTTTATAAATATTTAAAAATAATTAATATATCTGATGAAATATTAAATCAAAAAATAAATATATTGTCAGGTGGAGAAAAAGTTAAAATAAGTATATTAAAATTATTATTAGAGGGAAATGATATATTATTTTTAGATGAACCAACAAATGATTTAGATATCGAAACTTTACAGTGGTTAGAAGAATTTATTAAAAGTACTCCAAAACCAATTATATATGTATCACATGATGAAACACTTTTATCTAAAACTGCAAATATGATTCTTCATATTGAACAAATAAAGAAAAAATCAGAATGTAAATATACACTTTTAAAAATAGACTATGATACTTATATAAATGATAGATTAAGATTAATCGATAAACAAACTAAAATCGCTAATAATGAAAAAAGAGAATATAAAATACAAGAAGAAAAGTTAAATAAAGTGTTACAAAAAGTTGAAAATCAACAAGCATCTATTTCAAGAAAGGATCCACATGGTGCAAGACTTTTAAAAAAGAAAATGCATTCTTTAAAATCACAAGAGAAAAAACTAGATAAAGTAGTTTTAACTGATGTGCCTGATGTTGAAGAATCCATTAATTTATATTTTGAAAAAGTAAATATACCTAGAAATAAAATTATATTAGATTTAAATATAGATAAATTAACAGTAGATAATAAAACATTATCTAAAAATATTGTGTTAAATATAATGGGTAATTCTCATGTATGTATCATAGGTAAAAATGGAACAGGTAAAACTACTTTAATAAAACTAATTTATAAAGAATTAAGTAAAAGAGATGATATTAAAATAGGTTATATGCCACAAAACTATGATGATATATTAGATAACTATGAAAATGTTTTAGATTTTATATGTCCAAGTGGTAAAAAAGAAGATATAACACATGCTAGAATGTTTTTAGGTAATATCAAATTTACAAAAGAGGAAATGACTGGAAAAATAAAAGACTTATCAAATGGATCTAAAGCAAAATTATTTTTAATAAAATTAGAACTAGACAAATGTGATGTACTTATATTAGATGAACCAACTAGAAATGTGAGTCCACTTTCAAATCCAGTTATTAGAGATGTACTTAAAAATTATAATGGTTGTATAATAAGTATTTCTCATGATAGAAAATATATAAATGAAGTTATAGATACCGTATATGAATTAGATAAAAATGGATTACATAGAATTGATTTAGTTAACTAATTGGAAAAAAATGTAAAAAATACTTGACAAACCCCTACAAAAAGTACTAAAATAGGAGAAATTATTTCAAGAAGGGGTAGATATGTATGAAAAGAAGTATATTAATATCTAAAATTGATAATTGTCTCATAGGTATTAAAAAACTATTTATTAATACTTCTTTACTATGCATATCTTCTTCTGTCATAGAGGATTAAACCGGTAACTTCCGCGGACTTGCGGACAGCTGCCGGTTTTTTGATTTATTGGAGGTGAATATTATGAATCAGTTATCACTAGAAGATTTAATAACAAAATTAGAAGAATATAATCCAGAAGCTATTCCTATGGTAAAGAAAGCATATTCATATGCTTACTATTTACATGATGGACAATTAAGGCAAAGTGGAGAGCCGTATATAATCCATCCACTTAATGTAGCATATACACTTGCAGAACTTCATGCTGACCAAGATACTATATGTGCTGGACTTTTACATGATACTTTAGAAGATACTGAAACAACTAAAGAAGAAATATCTAATCAATTTAATCCAGAAGTAGCAAAACTAGTTGATGGTGTTACTAAAATTAGTAAATTAAATTTTTCAAGTAAGCAAGACCAAGTAAATGCTAATACAAGAAAAATAATAACAAGTATAATGGATGATGTAAGAATAGTAATAATAAAACTTGCTGATAGACTTCATAATATGAGAACTTTAGAATTTAAAGATCCATTTAAACAAAAAGAAAATTCTATAGAAACACTTGATATTTTCGCACCACTTGCTAATTATATAGGAGCATATAGAATAAAAAGTGAACTTGAAGATATATCACTTAGTTATTTAAAACCAGACAAATATAAAAAAATAAAAGAAAATTTAAAAATAGTGGAAGAAGATAGTAAGCCATGTTTAACGGAAATGTTAAATGCAATTAAAAATATATTAAGTGATAATAATATACCTAATGAAATAAAAATAAGAACAAAAAATATATATGGTATATATCAACAATTAGAAGATGGTCTTAGGATGAATGATATACATGATTTAATGACACTTAAAATAATGGTTGATACAATTTCAAATTGTTATCAAACACTTGGAATAATACATTCTAAATATAATCCATTATGTTCAAAATTTAAAGATTATATATATAATCCAAAAAGTAATATGTATAGAAGTTTGCATACAACAGTATTTGCAGATGAAAGATTAGTACAAGCTCAAATAAGAACATTTGATATGGATAAAATCGCATCATTTGGTTTAACAACTTATTGGGATATTAATAAAGGACAAGCTAGAGATGAAATGCAAAAAGATTTAAATGATGAATTTCAATTTTATAAATCATTAAAGCAAATAGATAAAATGTTTGTAGATAATGAAGATTTTGTAGAAAGAGTAAAAGAAGAATTATTAAAATCTAAAAAGATATATGTATATACTCCAAAAGGAGATAGAATGGAACTTCCAGCAGGTTCTACACCAATAGATTTAGCATATAAAATACATACACAACTAGGAAATACTATGGTAGCTGCTATTGTAAATGATGAATATGTTCCAGTAGAGTATGTACTTCAAAATAAAGATATAGTAAAAATAATAACAGATCCAAAATCATTTGGACCTAGAAAAGATTGGCTAGATAAAGCACAAACAACAAAAGCAAAGAGAAAAATATTAGAATTTAATAAGGAATAGATATTATTGAAATTTAAAAAAAAGGAGTTGATAATAATGTTGGCGAAGAGAATACTAAATATGAAGAAATCTATATTTTCAAAATATAATGACTTGATAAAAAGGAGAGAACAAGATGGTATAAAATTTTACAAATTAAATATGGGACAACCAGATTTTGATACAAATTCTACATATTTTGAATCATTATCCAAATATAATGTAAAAACAAATAAATATGGAGACCCATCTGGTGCATGTGAATTAAAAACATCTGTTGCTAGATATTACAAAAAATTATATAATAATATTTCTTTGGATGAAGACAATATAATTATTACTCAAGGTGCATCAGATGCGATTATTAAACTTTTATATTCTATTTGTGATTGTGGTGATGAAATAATTATATTAGAACCTTTTTTTGCAGATTATAAAATGTATTGTAACATGTTAAATATAAAAATTAGAGCAGTAAGTTGGAATGATTTAAATAATGATTTTTTTGAAAAAAATATAAATAATAAAACTAAAGCAATTCTTTTTGCAAACCCTAATAATCCAGATGGAGCAATTATAACTAAGCAGCTTGCAAAGCGAATTCTTGAAGTATCTAAAAAGCATAATTTAATTATAATATCTGATGAAGTTTATAGTGGATTGATTTATGATAATAAATACATTTCTTTTTTGAATTATTTAGACAACAATGTAGTTGTTGTTGATTCTGCTTCTAAAAAATTGAATTTATGTGGATCGAGAATAGGTTATATTATTTCTAATAATAACGAATTAAATAGTAATATTATAATGATAAATGATTGTAGAATATCTATTTCAAATGTAGAGCAATTTGCTGTTTCTAAAATGTTGGATAAGGCAGATGAAATAATTGAGAATTCTAAAAAAATATATCATAATAGAATTAATATTATTCAAAAAAAGTTAAATAAAACTGAGATAAAGTACATATGTCCACATGGAGGATTAACGATGATATTGGAATTACCATTTGATACAGAAAAATATGTTGAATGGTTAATAGAAAAATATAAAAAGAATAATTATTCATTGTTGGTTACACCAGCAAGTGATTTTTATATTAGTAATACAGGTAGAAATAAAATAAGAATTTGTGTAACACTAGATGATAATAAAATAAAAAAGGCTATGGATTTACTAGTAGATTCTTGTATAAAATATAAGGAGGAATTATTATGATTGATATGCATTTACATACAACTTGGTCTGATGGATCTTTAACTACATCAGATCTAGTAAATAAACTTTATTTAAATGGAATAACACATGCTGTACTAACAGATCATGATTGTATTTTAGGGTATGAGTCATTTAAAAAGGAATGTCAAAGAAAGAATATTGTTACTATTCCTGGTGTAGAACTTGAGGCATATTATGATGTTAAAAATTCAAAATATCTTCATTTGCTATGCTATAATTATAAAAATAAAAATCAATTAAATTCTTTTTTAGAAAAGGAAAGAACTTTAAGAATAAATGCAATTTTAGAAGGTATTGAAAGGGTAAAAAATGATGGGATTTTTGTTTCGTTAGATGATGTAAAAAAAATGTCAGAAGGAAGACATCTATTAATTAATCATTTATGCATTTTATTAGAAAAACTTGGTGCAGTTCAATCAAGATTTGATGCGTATGATATGTTTTTAAATAATAATTCTACATATCATGTTTCATATCCTAAATACTCTGTAGAAGAAATTCTTGAATTAATCAATTCAGTTGGTGGTGTAGCAGTTTTAGCGCATCCAAAACGCTTAAATATGAATTATGACGAAAAGGAGAAATACATAAAATATCTAAAAGATTGTGGAATACAAGGAATAGAAGCATATTATTCGTTTGATTCTGCAAGTGAAAGAGAATTTTCAATTGAAATGTCTAAAAAATATAATCTAATTGCAACTGTTGGAAGTGATTGGCACTGTGAAGATGATAATATAAGCTTTGGTAACACATTTATTAGTAAAAATGAGCAAAAAATATTAAAAAGGAGTTTTTTTAATGAATAGAGTTATAGTAATTACTGGTGGTACATCTGGAATTGGGCGTTATTTGTCCGAAAAATTTTCAGAAACAGACTATGTTTATATATTGTCAAAAAATATTGAAAAAATAAAAAAAGTAAAAAAAGAAATAAATAGCGATAATATAATTTTTATTAAATGTGATATAACAATAGAAAAAGAAATAATAGAAGCATTTAATAAAATTAGAAATCAACATAATTACATTGATGTTTTAATAAATAATGCAGCATATGATTATATGGATAAGATTGAAAAATATGATTATGTTGAATTTGATAAAATTGTGAGAACAAATTTGGTTGGTAAAGCGTTTTGTACAAAATATGCAATTTCTTTGTTAAAAAAATCAAATTATCCATCAATTATAAATATTGCCTCAAGACTAGCAACTAGGCCCATGAGTGATTCGTCAGCATATTGTTGTTCTGCATCTGCTATTGTTATGTTGACAAAATGTTCAGCTCTAGAATTAGAAAAGTATTCAATTAGGGTTAATTGTGTAAGCCCATCTTTAACACTAACTCCGTTGACATTAAAATCATATACTAAAAAGGAAATCGATGAAGTTAAAGAAAAATCTACAAGAAAAAGATTGTGTGAATCACAAGATATATATAATTTAATATCTTTTTTGATAAGCAAAGAATCTGATTATATAAATGGTGAAAATATTGATATAAATGGTGGAATACTATTGAAATAGTATGGGAGGTAAAAAATGTGTGGAATAGTTGGAATAATTAATAAAAATAAAAAAGAAGTTTCCGAAATAGATATAAAACAAATGCTAAAGAAAATAAAACACAGAGGCCCAGACGGAGAAGGTATTTATATAGACGGTAATGTAGGTTGTGGACATGTATTATTAAAAATACAAGATGTTAGTGAAAAATCAAAACAACCTTTTTGTTATAAAGATTTAGTGTTATCTTTTAATGGTGAAATATATAATTTTTTAGAACTAAAAATGGAATTAGTTAATAATGGATATACTTTTGATACTATTGGAGACACTGAAGTATTGATTAAAATGTTAGATTGCTATGGACTTGATAATACATTAAATAGAATTGAGGGATGCTACGCATTTTCACTTTACAATAAAAATACCAAAGAACTATATTTAGTCCGTGATAAATTTGGGATCAAACCACTTTATTATTACAATAGTGATGAAGAATTACTATATGCAAGTGAAATAAAATCAATATTAGAGTTTTCAAAAGTACCAAGAAAATTTAACATTGATCAAGTTCTTATTTCATTAAATTGTAAGTTATGGATGGATCCACATCAAACTTTATTTAAAGATATTTATAGTATTAAACCAGGTCATTATGTAATCATCAAAGATGACAAATTTAAAGATCATGAATATCATTCTTTTAAATTTTCTAATCAATATAATGATTCAAAAAAACTAGTAACTGATTTTGAAAAAGAATTTACTGATTCTGTTAGAAAAAAATTATTATCTCAAGTACCAATTGCAGCATTTTTATCTGGAGGATTAGATAGTAGTATTGTATGTAAATTATTAAATGATTACTCTAATACCAAATTAAATACCTATACAATTTGTTATGATTTTGATAATGATTTTGATCTTAATCATGCAAATATTTTGGCTAAAAAGGAAGGATTTAAAAATCATAATATATTAATAAAAGAAGATATGTATAATATTGATGTTATTGATAAGGTAATTTATGGCGTTGAGGAAATATTGATTGATAAAGTTTATATTCCAATGTATTTTAATTATAAAGCGGCTAAAGATGATGGTTTTACAGTGGTTGTAAGTGGTCAGGGTTCAGATGAAGTATGGTTAGGTTATGTGTTCACATGGAAAATTTTTCAGTTTTTAAAAGAAAAATATAACCATAAATCATTAATATACGATTATTATATTGATAACATGATATTTAAGGATAAAATAAATGTGGATATAAAAAATTTAGTTCCTAATATTTTAAATAATTATCTTGACAATTACTTAGTTCTTTCAGACGATGAAATAAATTCTTATGGTGATTTGTCATTGAAAACTATATTACATGATTTATTAATTCAAGAAGATAAAATAGCAATGATGAATAGTATAGAGAGCAGAGTTCCATTTGTTGATAATCATAGAATTGTTGAATTAGCATACAAATCAAACTCTAAAATAAAATTAGAGGATGGAAGAGAAAAATATATTGTAAGGCAATATGCTAAGGATAAACTCCCTGATAGTATTGTTAATAGAGAGAAATATCCATTTCCAGAACCACCAAAAATATATAATGAAATTATTACTAAATTATGTAATGATAATTGGGATGAAATATGCAAAAGTAATATAATTAGAAAATTAATAAAATCTGAAGTGTTAGATGATGTTAACAATTTTACTGAACAAGAACAATGGTGGTTACTTGTATATTGGCGTTTTGAAAAAGTTTTTGAATTGGAGGTTGCATAATAATGAAAAATTTATTAAATTATATTGTAGATAATATTAAAGATAAAGAATATGTAGTTTCTGTTGAAGCTCATATGGTAGATGAAAAATTATATAAAAAAGAATTAAAAATGTCAGAAATAATATCATTTTCAAACTATTTGCATAACTTAGATATATCAAAAGATAAAAAAATAGGTATAATAATGGATAATTGCAATGAATTCGTAAATGCATTTTATTCAATCTTACTTAATAATAAAATTGTTGTATCGATTAGTGATACTGTTGAAAATGATGAACTTGAAGATATTATTAAAAAAAATAGATTAAATAATATTATAATAAATGATAGAACTATAGAAAAAATATCATTTTTGAAAAATAAATTAAATGTAATAAATTTATCAAAAATTAATTTTGATAATTATAATAAACAATTAAATTTTATTCCATCTAATATGAAAGAAAATGATACATTAGTTGTGTCTTATACCAGTGGAACAAGTAATTCATTTTCAAAAGGTGTGGAGTTAACTTATAAAAATATAACTTTTGTTTCAGAAGAATATAGAAAAGTATATAATTTAGACAATAATTCTAAAATAATTACAGTATTACCATTGTGGCATAATTATGCAATGTTTGCATGTTTAACAAGTTCAATTGTATCAAAAGCTAGTTTAATAATCATGAACAAATGGAATTCAAATTTATTTATCGAAATAAATAAAAAAATGAAACCATCAGTTTTTCCAGGTTCACCTTATATGTATATAGATTTAATTAATAATTATGAAAATGAATTGATAAATCTATCAAATTTAAAAATATGTGATTCTGGAGGTGATTCGTTACCTATTGAATGTATAAAAAAATTTGAGAAAATAACTGGGGCCATTATTACTGAGGGTTATGGTCTAACAGAAACAGCTTCTTTGACACATTTTAATTATAGCGCTTCAGAAAGAAAAGTCGGAAGTTTAGGTAAAGTTGTATCCAATACAGAATGTAAAATTTTAGACTTAGAAGGTAATCCGGTTGAAAATGGTGATTGGGGATTGCTTTGGATTAAAGGACCTATGGTGTTTAAGGATTATGTTGGTATACCTGGATTGAGAGAACAAGTAAAAAAAGATAATTGGTTTAATACAAATGATGTTGTTAGAAGAGATAAGGATGGTTATTATTACATAGCCGGAAGATTTAGTGATTTAAAGGCATTGCGTTTTGATGATAATCAATTACGTGATTTAGAAAATAAATTATATAATTTTTCTGGAATTAGTCGAGTACATGTTAAAACAAATTACAATGAAATAGCAAATTTTTATTACTTTGATTTATTTGTAATTTTAAAAAGAAAATATGTGATTGAAGATTTATATGATTACATAAACAATAATTTAAAAGATTATGTTATAGGAAATATTAAAATTGTATCTGAATTACCAACAACTGGTACTGGCAAAATTAAAAGAAAGAAAGTTGAAGAATTACAAAATATTAACATTGATGAATATCAAAAAACTGAATTATTTGGAGGATTGAGATGTAAAACTTATTTACTTGAAAACAAATATCAAAAATATATTTATCAAGAATATTATGATGGAACAATGTATCAAGCAAAGAAAAAATTTGATATTTTAAATATGATTTTTAATCATAAACACACACAATATATAGCAAATGCATTATCCTATTCAGTAGAAACAGAAAAATCATGTTTATTAACAGAATATAAAGAAGGAAATACAATTGATAAATTGCGAAAATGTGCTAAATTTAAATTGAATTATATTGCATCAGATCTTGCAAAAGTTCTAAAAATAATTCATGGTGTTCCTGTTAAATATAAATTTGGTTGGATAACAGATAATGAAGTTTTTGAAAATGAATCTTTCAGTTTATATTTAGAAAATGAATTAAAAAGATTTTCTGATGCAATTGAAGGTAAAATAGAAAAAGAAGATTATAATTATATGATAAAGATTGCCAAAGAAAAATTAAAAATAATAAAAAAATATGATTCTAAATTAATTCCACAATTAATTTGGTTTGATTTGAATCCAAATAATATATTGGTTAGTAATAATGATGGGTTGTTTAAATTATCTGCAATAATTGATGCTGGAGGAGCAAAAATTGGAATAAAAGAATGGGATTTGGCCTTTATAAAAATGGAAACTTGTCTAAATAAAGATGAGTATAATTCTATACTAAATGAATATAAAAAATTAGATAATGATGTAAATGAGGAATTGGTAGAAGCATTATGCGTGTTTATTGAATTAGATGATATGATAATTAGAGTTTTAGATAATGTAAAATTACCAATTCCTTATGATAGCTCATTTGAGAAAATTATTAATAAATTACCAAATAATAATTTATAATTATGAAATTAGCAAAATATTATAATTCTTGACAAAAATAATATATTATTATAGAATAATATGCCAAGAAAGAGGGGAAATGATGTTTGATTTTAAAAAGTACATAATAGAAGAATTAAATAGTGCAGGAATAGATTTAAAAAATATTGATATAGTTAGACCACCAAAAGAAGATATGGGCGATTTTGCTTTACCTTGTTTTACTATTAATATTGAAGAATGTAATAATCCTCATGATAAGGCGGAGAAGATATTGAAAATGCTCCGATTAAATGAAAATATTATATCAAGAATGAATGTTGTAGGGCCTTATTTAAACTTTTTTGTTAATAAAAATTTTATAGCTAACGAAACATTAAAAGAAATTCAAAGTAATGAAAAATATGGTTCAAAAGGTTTTGGTAAAGGAAAAGATTTATTAATAGAACATACATCAATAAATCCTAATGCTTCACCACATATAGGAAGATCAAGAAATAGTATAATTGGCGATTTTTTAGTTAGATTATATAAATTTGAAGGATATAATGTTGAGGCAAATTATTTTATAAATGATATTGGAAAGCAGATTGCTATGTTATTAGTAGGCGTAGAAAAACTTGGAAATATAGATAATATTACTTTTAAGGATATGTTAAACTTATATATTGATATTAACGAACTTGTAAAAACAGACAAGAATATTGAAAAACAAGTTTTTAATTATTTATATCAATTAGAATCTGGTAATGAAGAAGTTAGAGATAAATTTAAGCGAATAACTGATATTTGTGTTCAGGGACAACAAGATATATTTAAAAAATTAGATATTAAATGGGATAATTTTACTCATGAATCTGATTATGTTTTTGAAAATAAAACTTCAGAAATTCTTGACAAATTAATGACTGCTGGAAGGTTAAAGGAAGATGAAAATGGAAGATTATATGTTGATTTAACTGGATATAATATACCAACTAAATCTCCAGTATTAGTTTTAACAAGAGAAGATAAAACATCTTTATATCCTTTGAGAGATATTGCATATACTATTTCAAAAATAGAGAGAAATTCAGATAATAATTTGATAGTTTTGGGAGAGGATCAAGAAGTTTATATGCAACAGATCGCATCTGCATTAGATATACTTGGATATCCTGCACCTAAATTAATATCGTATGATTTTGTGTTATTAAATGGTGATAAGATGGCAACTAGAGAAGGTAAAGTAGTTTTATTAGAAGAATTTATTGAAAAGGCAAAAGAAAAAATAATTGAAGTGTTTAAGGAAAAAGGTAATAGTGTATCAGAAGAACTTGTATCTGACTTAGCAGCTTCTTGTATTAAATATAATATGTTAAATGTAAATAGAAAAAAGACAGTTAATTTTAATTTAGAAACTGCAACAGATTTTCAAGGAAATTCAGCTATATATTTATTATATAATTATGTAAGAATTAATTCTATTTTAGAAAAATCAAACTATAATTTTGACAATAGTCAAATTTATAAATTCAAAGAAGAACTAGAACACTCTTTGATAAATAGTTTATATGACTTTCCAGATGTAATAACAAATTCATTTAATACTCAAGAATCGGTGGTTATTACTAACTATTTACAAAGCATATCACAAAAATTTGCTAGATATTATGAACAAGTATCTATATTATCTGAAGATGATGAGATAATAAAAAATTCAAGATTAGCTTTATTGAATGCCACTAAAAAAGTATTATCAAATGGTATGAGTATTCTTGGAATCCATCCAGTTAATAAGTTTTAGTTTTTTTAAAAACTATATTTAAAATAATTATTATTTTATATTATGGAGTTACTCAAGATGCTTATGATATAAATATAAATATAAATTCATAGATTTATAATACTGATAATATTAATAAATATATTTCTAAAGTATTAGAATTATATAATATGATCAATAACAATTAAAAAAAATATGTAAATAAAAAATAAAAATTGACAAATATTTTAAATAGTGTATAATTTAAAGCAAGTGAGGAGACATAAGCATTATTTATTATCATGTGAGCTGTCTCGGGTGAAGAACCTACACAATACAATTGGAGTCACGAATGGTTATTCGTGGCTTTTTTATTAAACACGAATAAAAGGAAAGAAGGGTTATGTATGGGAAATGACAGAGAAAGAATATTAAATAATTTTTATTCTGTGGAATGTGATGAAGAAGAAAGACTACTTAGTCAACATGGTAGAGTAGAGTTTTTAACTACAATCAAATATATTGATAAATATTTAAAACCAGGTGATAAAATTTTAGAAGTAGGTGCGGGTACAGGTAGATATTCTCTTTATTATGCAGAAAAAGGATATGATGTAACTGCTATTGAATATGTTAAACATAATGTTGAAATATTAAAATCGAAAATAAATGAAAATATGAATATTGAAGCTCATCAAGGTGATGCATTAGACTTAAGTAGATATGATGATAATACCTTTGATGTAACTTTAGTTTTAGGACCTTTATATCATTTATATGATGATAATGATATAAATAAGGCAATTAAAGAAGTAATTAGAGTTACCAAAAAAGAAGGAATAATCGCGATAGCATATTTAACTAGTGATTCAATAATGATTGATTGGGTATTAATGGATAATCATTTAATAAATGGATATCCAAATGATTATAATGATACCTTTAAATTAGTTAGATATCCAGAAGGTGTATTTGCACCATTTTATATATCAGAATTTAAAAATATTATGAATAAATTTGATGTTGAATTATTACATAATGTTGCAACCGATGGTTTTACAAATCATGTTAAAGAAAAAATAGATTCTTTAACAAAGGAAGAATTTGATATTTGGATGAAGTATCATTTATCAACATGTGAAAGAGAAGACTTACAAGGTTATAGTAATCACATGTTATACATATGTAAAAAGAAATAAGAAAGTGTGTTTAATAAAAAATTGATTAAAAGAGGTAAATTATGTATAAGATAGAAAAAGTTAATGAATATAATGTAAAAGATTATATGTATGTAAATTTTAAATCATGGAAAGAATCTTATGTTGGAATAGTTAATCAAGATTTTTTAGATAAGCTTGATAATAATATTGATGAAAAAATACAAAATCAAATTAATATAATAAAACAAGAAAAAGAATTAAATCAAAGATATATTTTATATGTAGATGATAAGCCTTTGGGCATGGTTAGATATGGTAAATCAAGACAAGAAGAATATCAAAATGATGGTGAATTATGTGCAATATATTTATTAAATGATGTTAAGAAAAAAGGCTATGGTAAAATACTATTTAATTTTGCTGTTGATAATTTAAAAAAAGAAGGTTACAAAAAAATGATAATTGGATGCCTAAAAGGAAATCCAACTAATGATTTTTATAAATATATGGGTGCAAAAGAAGTTTTTAGAAAAAATTTAACAATTGGTGAAGATGAATATGAAGAAATATTCTATTTATTAGAAATATAATATAAAAAGAAGGTGTAAATATGATATTAGAAGATTTTGATGAAACAAAGACATCTACATTTGATCCAGATGAAGTAGAAAATGTTATACCTGGATTTCCTAAAGTAGGTGTTACTTGTTTTTCTAAAAAACTATTTGATAGATTAGTAGAAGCTTTTAAAGGTGAAGAAATTGCTTTAATAAGTAATGGTAATGGGAAACATCCTATATATAAAATTAATTATAATGGAGTAGAACTTGCTTTATTTATGTCATTTGTAGGTGCTCCTACATGTATAGTAGAGTATGAAGAAGTATTTGTAATGGGAATAAAAAAACTAGTAGTATTTGGGACATGTGGAGTACTTGATAAAAATATAAAAGATTTAGCAATTATTATTCCAAATAGTGCAATTAGAGATGAAGGAACTAGTTATCATTATAAAAAAGCAAGTGATGAAATAAAGGTAAATAAAAAGTATAAAGAAGAATTTATTGAACTATTAAATGAACATAATTATTCTTATATAGAAGGAAAAGTTTGGACAACTGATGCTCCATATAGAGAAACAAGAAATAAAGTATTAAAAAGAAAAAAACAAGGGTGTATATGTGTAGATATGGAATGTTCTGCAATTAGTGCACTTTCAGAATTTAGAGAAAAAGATGTATTTCAATTTTTCTATGCCGCAGATAATTTAGATTCAGCAAAATGGGATATGAGATCTTTAGGTAATACAGATTTCTTGGATGAAAAAGAAAAAATAGGTTTACTTGCTGTTGAATTTGCTAAAAAACTAGCGTTAAAAGACATTGACAAAAAAGAATAATTATAATATATTAATATTGTAAATTATTCAAAGGAAGGAGGATGATTAATATGAAAAATTTACATATTATTTGTAGTGCAGAATTAATCAATACTCCTTTTTGGATGTCTTTATAATATATTTCTTTATAAATTAATTTCTGCACTTTGCAGAAATTTTTTTAATAAAGGAGAGATTAAAATGAAATTAAATATTAATGATAGAGCAGCCCTTGCTATCAAAAATAAAACTAAAAGAGTAGAAATAAGGGCAAATACTAATAATAAAAACTTTAGTAAGTTAAAAGTAAATGATATTATAGAATTTAATAGTAATAATTTAGGTATATTTTATGTAAAAGTAAAAGAAGTAAATCATTATAATACTATTGAAGAATTATTAACTTTAGAGGGAACTAGATATACATTATCTTCTACTAATGATTTTAATGAAGCTGTTAAAAGTATAAACAGTATAAATGGTTATAAAGAAGAAATTAAAAAAAGTGGTGTATATGCGATACATATAGAATATTTATATAGTGAAAATACAGTATGGGATGAATTATTGGAAAAGGCAAAGAGTGTAAGAAATCCAAGAGATGTATCTGGTTTAATATCTGCAGGTGGTGTAGGGGCTGCCATTTTAACTAAAAACCATAATATTTATACTGGTGTATGTATTGATACGGCATCTACACTTGGTATGTGTGGTGAAAGAAATGCAATAGCTAATATGATTACACATGGTGAAAATGAAATAATTAAACTTGTTTGTGTTGATTCAAGAGGTAATGTTGGTTCACCTTGTGGAGCTTGTAGAGAATATATGATGCAACTTTCTAAAGATAGTAAGAATATTGAAATATTAAAAGATATTGATTCTAAAGAAATAGTAAAACTGGAAGAATTACTACCTGATTGGTGGGCTTATGACAGAGTGTAATATAATTGAATATGAAGATAAATATCTAGAATATGTAAAAGATTTACTTGTAGAACTTGAAGAATATATTTTATCTATTGATAAAGATGAACTTGATCAGTTACATCCAGAATATAGAGATAGGATGGCTATACTTGATTTAGAAGAAATAAATAATAATGATGGAATATGTTATCTAGCACTTAAAGATAAAAAGGTAGTAGGTTTAATAATGGGATGTATTGTTAAATATGATCAGTATGATTATTTGGATTATAAATGTCCAAAAATGGGTGAAGTAACTGAACTTGTTGTATCTAAAAATATAAGAAGTAAAGGAATAGGCAAACTACTTATAAATAAAATGGAAGAATATTTTAAATCTAAAAATTGTGAATATATAAGAATAGATGTTTTCTCTTATAATGAGAATGCTATTAAGTTTTATGAAAATGATGGATATCATAATAGAATGGAAATAAAAATTAAAAA
Organism: Bacilli bacterium; assembly: GCA_017459965.1. Lineage (GTDB taxonomy): Bacteria > Bacillota_I > Bacilli_A > RF39 > UBA660 > CAG-433. Next base: position 291,492 of record JAFUBW010000014.1, on the reverse strand, counting down.
GATAAAGTAGGTGATAATAGTGGATAAAGAAATATTACAATTAGAAAAAGATTTATTTAAATATGAAAAAATATCTGATATTAATTGGTTAAATAATGTAATAGATGATGATTTTGTTGAATGTGGTAAATCAGGATTATTATATAATAAAGAAATAACTCTTAAAGATTTAAGTAAATGTACAAAAGATAGAAGTATAACTATTTATGATTTTACTTGTAAAAAAATAGATAATAATACATATTTAGTTCATTATATAACTGAAAGCGATAATAAATATTATTATAGAACATCAATATGGAAAAATAATGATAGTTTAAAATTATTATTTCATCAAGCAACTAAGTTAGATGATAAATTAATAAATAATTTAATAAATAATTTAATAAATAATTTATCTATATCTTAACTTATTGACAAAAATTAATTAAATGATATAATTTATGTATATTGAAAGACAAAGACCAAGAGGAGTAGATTACTTAGTAATTATTAGAGATGAAAGGTCACTGGCTGAAAGCCTTTCTTAATGAAGAGTAATTGAAGGTAGCTTGCAAGTTGTGTATCTGAAAAAAGTAGTAAGATATGCTGTTAGTCGCATTAAGACTTTAAGGTAGTAGAAATACTATGAATAAAGGTGGTACCACGACAAGTTCGTCCTTTTAAGGATGACTTGTCTTTTTTTATTATAAGAAAGGGATGATAAATGTGCTAGAAACTAAATATAATCATTTAAAAGTTGAAGAAGGTAAATATGAAATATGGAAAGAAAAAGGTTATTTTAAATGCGATCCAGATAGTAATAAAACTCCATATTCTATAGTTTTACCACCTCCAAATGTTACTGGAGTACTTCATATAGGTCACGCATATGATGTTGCTATTCAAGATGCTATCATAAGATATAAAAGAATGAAAGGTTTTGATACTTTATGGCTTCCAGGTATGGATCATGCTGCTATTGCTACTGAAGCAAAAGTTGTTAAAAGATTAAAAGATAAAGGCATAAATAAGTATGAATATGGAAGAGAAAAATTTATAGATGCATGCTGGGATTGGACTCATGAACATGGTGATATAATTAGAAAACAATGGGCGGCATTAGGTATTTCACTTGATTATTCAAAAGAAAGATTTACTTTGGATGATGGTATTGCTAAAGCAGTTAAAAAAGTATTTATAGATTATTATAATAAAGGAATAATATATAGAGGAGAAAAAATAATAAATTGGGATCCTCAAGCTCAGACATCTTTATCTAATGAAGAAGTTGAATATTTTGAAGAAAAAAGTGCATTTTATCATATCAAGTATATTCTTGAAGGATCAGATAAATATATAGATGTAGCAACCACAAGACCAGAAACTTTATTTGGTGATACTGCAGTAGCAGTTAACGAAAAAGATGAAAGATATAAAGATTTTGTAGGTAAAAATGTTATACTTCCACTTGTTAATAAACCAATACCAGTTATAACAGATGAACATGCGGATATGGAAAAAGGAACAGGTGCTGTTAAAATAACTCCTGCTCATGATCCTAATGACTTTGAAGTAGGTAATAGACATAATTTAGAGAGAATAGTTATTTTAAATGATGATGCTACTATGAATGAAAATGTTCCTAAAAAATATCAAGGAATGACTAGAGAAGATGCTAGAGAAGAAGTTATTAAGGATTTAAAAGAACTTGGACTTCTTTTACAAATTGAACCACTAGTTCATGAAGTTGGTCACTCAGAAAGAACTGGTGTAATGGTTGAACCTATGGTAAAAAAACAATGGTTTGTTGACATGAAAGGATTATCTAATAACTTACTTGAAATACAAAAAGATAAAGATGAAAAAGTTAACTTTGTTCCAAAGAAATTTGAAAACACATTAAAAGCTTGGATGACAGATTGCCATGATTGGTGTATATCAAGACAACTTTGGTGGGGTCATAGAATACCTGCTTATTATAAAGATGATGAAATATATGTTGGTGAAGAAAAACCAGGTGATGATTGGGTTCAAGATGAAGATGTATTAGATACATGGTTCTCATCTGCTCTTTGGCCATTTGCAACACTTGGTTGGCCAGATAAAACAAAAGATTTAGAAAAGTATTTTCCAAATGATTGCCTAGTTACAGGTTATGATATTATATTCTTCTGGGTATCTAGAATGATGTTCCAATCTGAAGAATTAACAGATGTAAGACCATTTAAAGACTGCGTTATTCATGGACTTGTAAGAGATAAAGAAGGAAGGAAAATGTCTAAGTCATTAGGTAATGGTATAGATCCATTTGATATGATAGAAAAATATGGTACAGATGCACTTAGATATTATCTAAATACAGACTGTGCGTTTGGTACTGATCTTAGATTTGATGAAACTAAAATGTCATCAACATGGAATTATATTAATAAACTATGGAATGCATCTAGATTTGTACTTATGAATATAGAAGATTTAAAAGAGTATACATTTGATAATTTAACTAATGAAGATAAATGGATACTAACAAAGTATGAAAATATAGTAAAATCATCTATAAAGCATATGGATAAATATGAGTTTAATATATTTGGTTCTGAAACATATAGCTTTGTTTATGATGACTTTTGTTCTAGTTATATAGAATTTGCTAAATTTAATAGTAATTCTAATACTACTAAATCAGTATTATGTTATGTTTTAACAGGAATACTTAAACTTCTTCATCCATTTATGCCATTTGTAACTGAAGAAATATATGGAATGTTACCAATAAAGGATAGTGAATCTATTATGATAAGTACTTATCCTGAATATAATAAAGAATGTATCTTTAATGAAGAAGCAAAAATAATCGAAGATCAAATAAACTTCATTAAGAAATTTAGAAATATAAAAACAGAAAATAATATTTCTAAAGATTTAAAAATTAAATTTGAAGATAGTATATATAATAAACTAGTTATTGATGTACTAAGATTAAATGATAATCTAATAAATGAAGAATTAGATATTAAATCATATAATGTTTCATCTGATTTAATTAAAGCAACTATTTATTATGAAAAAGAAGAAAGTGAAACTGATAAAGAAAATAGATTAAAACAAATAGAAAATCTAAAAAATAGTATTTCAAGAAGAGAAAAACTTTTATCAAATCCTGGTTATGTTAATAATGCTCCAGCTAATTTAGTTGAAGAAGAAAAAAGAAAGTTAGAAAATGAGAAACTTTCTTTAGAAGAAATATTAAAAAAACTTAATTAACAATTTAGACAATAATATATATTTATGTTAATATGTATGTAATGAAGGAATTCTTCATAAAATAAAAAAGGATACATTTGATAGCTCAAAATCAAATGCTTACCCTAAATTGTGTAAACACCTGATTAGCTAATTGCTATATCAGGTGCTTTTTATTGTCTTATTTACAATACAAATATAATAATAAATAGAAGGAGTATAATGAAAAATTGAGATTTCTCTCTTTTAGTCATGATACATCACCTCCTTTTCAAAAGAAAAGGGAAAAACATCTGATATATTTCAAATGTATTCATACTAATTATATAATAAGTCTACTTATTAATTAATATAAAATAGTACAATTGTTCGCAAAAAACAATTGTATTTTTATTTATGATAATATGATATAATTATAATGGTGAAAATATGAAAAAGATAAAATTATTAATAATAACAATTTTATGTTTATTAAGTGTAATATTTATTTATAATGATGACTTTATTTATAATAAAGAAATAATGAAAATAAATATTATTAAAACAACAAAAGAAGATACTATGGAAAATACACTTGGTTTAAAAGAAAAATATTATTATAGACAAATTACTGGTGTTATTACAAATGGAAAGAATAAAGGACAGATAAAAACAGTTGAATATGAAGAAGCTTATTCATCTGTTGTAACTGATAAATATAAAGTAGGAGATAAAGTATTCATTAAAAATAAAACTATTGATGGACTTAAAAGAGATTTTTATATATCAATACTTATATCTATATTTTTAATACTTATATATGCAGTTGGAGAATATAAAGGTCTTCTTTCAGTATTAAGTGTCATACTAAATATGATAATATTTTATATTGGTTTAGATCTATATTTTAGAGGTATTAATTTACTATTTATAGTTGTTATTGAATCAATAATATTTTCTATTCTTTCACTTTTTATTGCAGGGGGAATTAATAAAAAAACAATATCTGCGATTATATCAGTATTTATATGTACAATAACATCACTTTTAATGCTTTTAATAATAGTTAAATTAACTAACTATAAAGGAATTAATTTTAATGAACTAAGTTTTTTAACAGTACCACCAGAAGATATAGTACTTCCAGAACTATTAATAGGTATGATGGGAGCTGTTATGGATGTAGCAATAACTATTTCATCATCTATATCAGAACTTATTGATAAAGATAAAAATATATCTGTTAAAAACTTAAATAAATCAGCAAAAGAAATAGGTAAAGATATAATGAGTACTATGAGTAATGTATTATTTTTTACATATCTTGCCGCAGGACTTCCTATATTTGTCTTAGCTATTAGAAATGGATATTCGATAAGTAATTATATATCTACTAATTTTTCTTTAGAACTTTCTAGATTTTTAGTAGGATCTATTGGCATAATTATGGCAATACCAATAACTACTTTTATATCAATTAAGATATTTAAGGAGGTTAAATAATGAATACAATACTAATAATATTATTATTTTTATTAATGATTTATATAGATAAAAAAAGAGGAGTAAAGTTATTCTTATCATTATTTTTTAACTTTCTAATATTAATGATATTATTTTATTTTATTGCAATTGGACTTAATCCTATAGTTTGCTCGCTAGTAGGATGCCTTGCTATGAGTTATATAATATTATTCTTTGTAAATGGAGAAAATTTAAAAACAAAGACATCATTTAAATCAATAATAATTGTATTAATGATTCTTGCACTTTTAATATATATAATGACAACTTTATCAAGAGTAGCGGGCTTTGGTTATGAATCTTTTGAAGAGATAAATATGTTTTCATACGATGTTAAAATTGATTTTACAAATATTGCAATATCACTTGTACTTATAAGTTTAATAGGTGCAACTGTTGATGCTTCAATTGCTATATCATCCGCACTTTTTGAAGTATATGAAAACAATAAAAAATTATCTAAAAAAGAATTATTTATATCTGGAATGAACATAGGAAAAGATATATTATGTACATCAGTTAATACACTTTTATTTGCTTTTTTAGCAGACTTCATGACACTTGTAATATGGTATTATAAAGGACATTATTCATTTTTAGATATTATAAATTCAAAAACATTTGCATCTGAATTTATACGAATAATGTTTTCTATATCAGGTTGTCTTCTTGTAATACCAATAACATCTCTTATGACAACAAAGGCTATAACTAATTTAAAGGAAAAACAGAAATAAATTCTGTTTTTTTCTTGCATATTTAAAAATATATGATATAATGAATATGAAAATGATTTTCAAATTAGAGGTGAATTATGTCATATAATACGAAACAAAAAGATTTGATATTAGATGTATTAAAGAAAAAAAATAAAGAATTTACTATTAAAGATATATATGATGATTTAGATAAAAAAGTTGGACTTACAACTATATATAGATTTATAGAAAAACTAGAAAAAGATAACTTAGTTACAAAAGAAATAAATGAAGATAATATTACATATTATCAATATTTAGAAAAATGTGATGAAGATAATCATTTTTACTTAAAATGTGAAAAGTGTAAAATGGTAAAACATATAGATTGTGATTGTATAAATGAACTTTATGATCATATAAAAAGTGAACATAAATTTAAATTAAATAAAGAAAAAATTATCATTAATGGATTATGTAGTAAATGTCAAAAAGGAGTGAAATTATGTTAGATATTATTATGGATTCAGTTTTAGATACATTAAAAATACTTCCATATTTATTAATTACTTTTATATTACTAGAATTTATAGAACATAAATTAAGTCATAAGAATAAAGATATGCTTTCTAAAAATAAAAAATATGGAGTAATTGTAGGTAGTATTTTAGGAGCACTCCCACAATGTGGATTTTCTTCAATGGCTGCAGGACTTTTTTCAAGCAGAGTTATTACAATTGGAGCAATTGTGGCAGTTTTTTTATCAACAAGTGATGAAATGCTTCCAATAATGATTAGTGAACATACAAATATATTACTTCTATTAAAAATAATTGGTTTTAAAGTATTAGTTGGTATTATTATTGGTACTTTAGTAGATTTAATATTTAAAAGAAAAGAAGAACATGAACATATTCATGAAATGTGTGAAGAAGAACATTGTGAATGTGAAAAAGATGGAATTATTTTATCAAGTATTAAACATACACTTAAAATAGGTTTATTTATATTAATTGCTAATTTACTTATTGGATTTTTAATTGAAAAAATAGGTGAAGATAAAATATCTAATATACTTTTAAGTAAAAACATTTTTACATATTTTCTAGCAAGTTTAGTAGGACTAATTCCAAACTGTGCATCTAGTGTAATTATGACAGAACTTTATTTATCAAAATTAATAACAGTAGGTACATTATTATCTGGACTTTTAACAGGTTCAGGACTTGGTATATTACTTTTATTTAAAACTAATAAAAATATAAAAGAAAATTTATTAGTTTTATCTATAATATATTTTACAGGGGTAATAGTTGGTATTTTAGTTGATTTAATAGTATAGGAGGTCTTAATGATAAAAGATATCGCAATTATATTTATTTCAATATTTTTTGAAAGTTTACCTTTCTTACTTTTAGGTTCTTTAATATCTGCTATTATAGAAACATTTATAAAAGATGAAACATTTGAAAAAATTATTCCTAAAAATCCCATTTTAGGATCAATAGTTGGAATATTTTTAGGTTTATTTTTACCAGCTTGTGATTGCGCAGTAATACCAGTATCTAAAAGATTAATAAAGAAAAAAGTACCTATTAATGTAGCTATTTCTTTTATGCTTTCATCTCCTATAATTAATCCAGTTGTACTTCTTTCAACATATTATGCATTTTATAGGACTAATCCAGAAATATTTTGGTATAGATTATTATTTGGAATATTAATATCACTAATTATAGGTATAATTATGGGTATTATATTTAATAAGAAAAAAGTTATTATTAACAATTTAGATGAAGAATGTGAACATTGTCATATTCATCCAAAAGGGGTTAAATATAAAATAAAAGATATATTTGTTCATACTGCACTTGATATGTTTGAAGTTGTTAAATATTTAATGATAGGTGCATTAATCGCAAGTATAGTACAAGTATTATTACCAAGAGGAATATTAACTTATTTTAATAATAATCAAGTATTATCTATACTAGTACTTATGTTATTTGCATATTTAATTTCTCTTTGTTCTACATCAGATTCATTTGTTGGAAGAACTTTGCTTACTTCATTTAGTAAAACTTCAATATTAGCATATTTACTTTTAGGTCCTATGATAGATATAAAAAATACATTTGTACTTTGTGGTAATTTTAAAAAGAGTTTTGTTATAACTTTAATAACACTTATATTTATCACCATATTTATATTTAGTATGATAGGGGTGATGTATATATGAAAAAATTTTTAGGAATAATATGTTTACTTTATTCATTTATAATAGGATATGTAATTATATTTGATAAATTAAAATTATTTTTAGCACCTAATATGCAAATATATATAAAAATATCAATACTTCCACTTATTATAATGGGAATAATATTAATAAAAGATAAAAAAGATAAATTTAAAATATCAGATTTGATATTACTTCTTCCAATAATAATGATAGTATTATGTGGTGATGGGAAATTATCAACAACATATGCACAAAAGAAAACTATTGTTAAAGATAAACCAAAACAACAAAAGGTAATAAAAGAAGCAGATGATGAAGAAGAAATTAATATTGATAAAGATAATTTAGATATATATTTTGATGTTATTGATAAAACATATATGGATCTAGCTAATTATATTACTTATCCATATGATAATTATAAACAGTATGAAAATAAAACAATTAAAGTAAAAGGTTTAGTTTTAAAGGATGCAGAATACACACCAGATGGATATTTTCAAATTGGAAAATATGCAATAACATGTTGTGCAGCTGATTCTTCATTTGCTTCATTTTATGTAAAACAAGATGATAATAATATAAAGGATAATACATGGTATGAAATAGAAGGAGTACTTAAAAAGACTACTTATGAATATAATAATATTATGTATATAAAAATTATTAATATAAAAGAAATAGATTCATCTAAAGAAGAACAATATGTATATCCATGTTATTCATATGATGATGGTAATTGTAAAGAATTTTTAAAATATAATTTAAAATATTAACTTCTAGAAATAGAAGTTTTTAATTTGTAAACGATTATCGAAAAACAATAAAAATATATTGACTTTCAAAAATATATAGCTTATAATCTATTACAAGGAGTCATTATGATAAAAGAAATTATTTTAATAGTAACTGCTTTATTTATTATTAATGTAATAATCGATAATAAAAGGGAAACAAAAAAGAAAAAGAATTATAATAAAAAAATATTGGCGATTATTATAATTACAATATTGTCATCTTTATTTGTCATAAGTATAATATATGATTCAATAAAAGAAGAAAATAAAAAACAAGAAATAATAAAATATGTTTATGATAATAAAGATTTATTATTAAAATATATAAGTGATAATAATTATGATGATCCTGAAGAATTAAATAAGTTTAAAGTAAAAATATATCCTAATGAAAAAAGAGGTTATATTGAATTTTTATATTTTAACGATACTATGTTAACATCATTTAAATATTATGGATTTTATTATTCATTTGATGGAAAATATAAAGAATTAGATCTTCCAGAAGCAAAAAACAAATTAAAGAAAAATGGTAAAGGTTATTATTACCATAATGGTGATGATTCACTTTATACAGAAAAAATAATTGATAATTTTTATTATTATAAAATGATGTATTAGGAGGTAAAAAAGAGATGATAGGAGAAGATATGAATAAATTAGGAAAAATATTAAAAATAATATTAATTATAGGAACTATAGTAGCAATACCAATTATAGTAATATCACCAATGCTATTAAATCATACAAGTAAAACAATCTATTCTATGTTTGTGATTTATCCAAATGGTTTATTAATGGTTTTATTCGCTTATCAATTTATTAAATTATTTAGTTCATTAGAAAATAATAATCCATTTAATTTTGATAACGTAAATATATTAAAAAAAGGAAGTATTATATCTTTAATAATGAGTATACTTTGGTTTATAGATTTATTATTTATGATATTTATTATAGGCAATACATATGTAAATTATATAATTGTACTTATATTCCTTACTGGTTTATTTTTTGGAGTATTTATCGCACTTTATATATTATCAGAATTATTTAGACAAGCTACAAATTATAAACAAGAAAATGATTTAACTATATAAGGGGGGGTAATAAAATGATAATTGTTAATTTAGATGTAATGATGGCAAAAAGAAAAATATCACTTAATGAACTATCAGATAAAATTGGTATTACTCCTGCAAATTTATCCATACTTAAAACAGGAAAAGGAAAAGCAATAAGATTTTCAACTTTAGAAAAAATATGTGAAGTATTAGATTGTACGCCAGGAGATATATTAGAGTATAAAAAGGAGAATTAATATGGCAAATTTAATTATTTATATTTTAGGATTATGTATTTATAATTCAATATTATTTTATGGAAAAAAATTAGGAATAAATGTTATTTTATTTGTAGGTCCACTTTTAGGATTTATGTATTATGTATTAAAACAAAATAAAAAAATAAATAATAAAAAAGGATTATTATTTATGATTCCAATTATTTTGTTATCCATATTCTATTTAGTATACGATAATACTTTCTTTAAAGTATTTAATACATTTATTATGACTATTTTATTTTTATTAATGTATTTATTCACTATAAATCCTACATTTAAAATAAGTGAAGTATTTGTAAATGTAATTAACTTAATGTTCTTACCACTTTCTCAAATAAGTAATTTATATAGAGTAGTTAAACTAAAAATAGAAGACGCACTTCATCTATCAAGTAATGGTAAACAGAAAATTAAATCTATATTTATAGTGATTCCTATTGTAATTATAGTTTTACTATTATTATCAAGCGCAGATATGTTATTTAGTAATATATTTGGGAATTTCTTTAGTTTATTTAAAAAAATATCAATAGGTAATATAATTGATAGAATTATATTAATAATTTTATTATTTACTTATTTAGGTTCTACTATAAATTATTTATTATACGAATATAAAGAAAAAAAAGGTAATAGTAAAAAGGAATCAAAAATTGAAAATTATACAATTAAACTTCTTCTTACAACTTTAAATATAATATATGTAGTATTTGATTTTATACAAATAAGATCACTTATGTTTCATCAAGGATTAACAAATATAAATTATGCCGAGTATGCTAGAAGTGGATTCTTTCAACTTATGTTTATATCAATAATAAATTTATCTATATTACTAATATCTAAAAAATCAAAAGAAGATACAAAATATAATAAAATAATGAGTGTTATTATGGTATTTTTAACATTTATAATAATAGTATCATCTTTCTTAAGAATGTATATGTATGAATCAGCATATGGTTATACACTTTTAAGACTACTTGTGTATGTAACTTTATTGACAGAAGTGATATTACTTATTCCAACTTTAGTTTATATATTTAATTCAAAAATGAATATATTAAAACCATATATGATTATTATCATCAGCATTTATACTTTATTATCTTTATCTCCAGTTGATTATTTTATAGCTAAAAATAATATTAATAGGTTTTATAAAACAGGTAAGATAGATGTAGATTATCTTAAAAATTATTCTACTGATAATATTACTTTACTATGTGATTTGTATGATAATATGGATGATGGAAGTGGTAAATATTCTTATACAAGAAAATTTTTAAAAGATTATTTAGTTTATATATATAATCAAAATAAAAATAATTCTGTAAGGGAATATAATTTTTCAAGAAGAATTGCTATTGAAAAATTAAAAAATTATAATTAGAAAGGTAAAATATGAAAGTAATAATTTCTTACATTTTAAATATGATGCCTTATATGTTGATATCTATTCCAATATTTATGTTGGTTAGATATTTAATATATAAAAAAACAAAAATATTTAATTTAAAAAGAGAAATATTATTATTAATATTTTATCTTTTTTTAGTGGGTTTATTTTCTCAAACGATTATTCCTAAATATGATTCAAATAATAATATAATTGTATCAAAAGTTAGATTAAATTTAATTCCATTTAAAATAATATATGATACTATTATAGAATTAAAAAAAGGTAATATATATTATTTAATAATTAGTTTGCTTGGTAATATAGTTATGTTTATTCCAATAGGATTCTTTATAAAATTATTGTATAGATATAATGATAAAAAAATAGTATTAATAGGTTTTTTAATATCATTATCTATAGAGTTTATACAAATATTCACAGGTAGAGAAACGGATATAGATGATTTAATACTAAATACACTTGGTGTATATATAGGAGTAATATTTTTAAAAAATATAAAAAAATGTTGACAAGTAAGCTTTGCATATGATATTATTAATTTACCAAGTAAACTTGGCGTGGAGGTAAAAATGAAAAAAGAAGAAATATTAGAAAAAGCAAGAAAAGAAAATAAACAAAAGGATTTAGCTTGTATAGAAGCAGAAAACAAAGCAGTAAAAATAGCTGCTATTGCAATGGTTTTTTTAGCAACTATTTATTATGCATTAGGAATTATGATCACAGGTAAGACTAATTATGGTTGGTATTCAATGATTGCGCTTTATTGTGCTATAGTATTTGGAATTAAAGGAATTAAAACTAAAAATAAATTTGAAATAATATGTGGAATTATTTGGTTTTTATCAGCTGTAATTATGATCTATTCCTATATTTCTAATTTAATTAGTACATCTACTATTTTATAGGTATTATTATGGAAAAAGAATTAATTTTAAAAAATAGATTAAAAGAAATTAGAAATGAGAGGAAATTATCGCAAAAAGAACTTGCAGATTTAGTAGGTGTTTCAAGAAATACAATTAGTTCAATTGAAACAGGGCAATATAGTCCAACAGCTAAACTTGCTTTAACACTCGCAATCGCACTTGATAAAAAATTTGAAGATATATTTTATTTTTAAAATTGATGATTTTCATCAATTTTTTTTCTTTATTAATTGATTTAAATTTTAAAAAATGTAATAATAATTATATAAGGAATAATAATGGGAGGTAATAAGGTGAATAAGGAGAAAACTATGTTTGATTTAAGTGGTAAAGTAGCAGTCATTACAGGTGCATCTTCTGGTTTAGGAGAGCAAATGAGCTTTGCATTTGCAAATCAAGGAGCAGATTTAGTAATAATTGCTAGAAATAAAATTAAGTTAGAAGAAGTTGAAAAGGAACTTAGAAAAACAGGAGTAAATGTAATAGCTATTAAGTGTGATGTTACTAAAACAAATGAAATAAAAGATGCAGTAAAGATAGCAAAAAAATTTTTTGGTAAAGTAGATATTTTAGTGAATTGTGCAGGAGCATCTAAAAATAATGACGTTTTAAATATGAAAGATGATGAATGGCAGTTTACTATAGATACAGATCTTACTAGTGTGTTTAAAGTAACTAGAGGTTTTGCAAATATGATGAGAGATAATAATTATGGAAGAATTATTAATATATCTTCAATGTATGGACTAGTTGGAAATACAGAAATTCCTACAATTGCATATCATTCATCAAAAGGTGGAGTAATAAACTTTACAAGAGCAGCAGCAGCTGAGCTTGCACAGTATAATATTACAGTAAATTGTATATGCCCAGGCTACTTTTATACAGAACTTACAAAAAATGTACTTAATACAAAAGAATTTCAAAAATTTGCTAAGACTCATGTACCTATGAAAAGATATGGTAATGAGGGTGAACTAAATGCTGCTGCTATATTTTTAGCAAGCAGTGAAGCAAGTTATGTAACAGGTGCAATACTTCCAGTTGATGGTGGTTATACATGTGTATAAAGGAGAGATAAAAAATGGAAAAATTAGAATTATTTATAAATAATCCAATAGTAATAAAAATATTTTGGTCATTAATCGCTATATTAGTTAATGTTTTATTATATGAAATAATTATTAATATAATTGTTAATCATTTTGAAAAGAAATTATCAAAAGCAGTTCATAAAAATAAAATAAAAACATATGTTAATTTAATTAAAAGTATAACAAGATATTTCTTTATAATAACTGCAATTTTATCTATACTTCAAATATTTAATTTTAATATAACTTCAATAATCGCAGGTGTTGGAGTACTTGGTGTAGTATTTGGACTTGCTATTCAAGACTTTTTAAAAGATATAATTAGAGGTAGTACAATTTTATCAGATAATTATTTCCAAGTAGGAGATGTAGTTAAATATAAAGATATAGAAGGTAAAGTACTTGCTTTAGGATTAAAAACAACAAAAGTTAAAGATATTAGAACAAATAATATAGTATCAATTGCAAATAGAAATATTGAACAAATAGAAATAGTATCAGATGTTATATATGTAAGAATACCAATGCCATATGAAGTTAAACTTAAAAATGCTGAAAAAGCAGTTGATGATATTATTAAATTAACTAAAGAATATGAAACTATTATTGATTGTATATATAAAGGAATAACTGAATTATCAGATTCAAGTATAGATTATTATCTTCAAGTTAAATGTAATCCTATAAATAAATATCAAGCTAAAAGAGATACTTTAAGAGCAATAATAGAAGGATTAGATAAAAACAAAATTGAAGTACCATTTAATCAAATTGATGTACATCAAAAATAAGGAGATGAAAATATGGAAAAATCAAAAGTATATTTTACAAAAGAAATAACAAGTGAATCATTAATGAAAATTTATGAAAAATTAGGTGTAGAATTAAAAGGAAATATAGGTGTTAAAGTATCTACTGGTGAAGCAGGCTCTAAAGGATACTTGAAAGCTGATTTAATTGGACCTTTTGTTCAAAAACTAGGTGGAACAATACTTGAATGTAACACAGCTTATCCTGGTAAAAGAAATAATGCTAAAGATCATATGAAAGTTGCACAAGAGCATGGTTTTACATCTTTTGCTAATGTAGATATTATGGATGAAAAAAGTGATTTTAAAATACCAGTTATAAATGGTAAACATTTAAAATATGATTTAATAGGAGAAAATTTTAAAAATTATGATTCTATCATTAATCTTGCTCATGGTAAAGGACATGCAATGGGTGGATTTGGAGCAAATCTTAAAAATCAATCTATAGGTATAGCTTCAAGAAAAGGAAAAGCATATATTCATTCATGTGGAAAAACTGAAAGTCCTATTCTTTGTTGGTCAAGTAAACACGAACAAGTTGATTTTATAGAATCAATGGCAGAAGCCGCTAAAGCAGTAAGTGACTATTTAAAAGAAAATAATAAACAAATAATATATATAACAGTTGCAAATAATTTATCACTTGATTGTGATTGTGATGCTCATCAAGGAGATCCAGTAATGATGGATATTGGTATATTCGCATCACTTGATCCAGTAGCAAATGATCAAGCATTCTTAGATTCAGTTTGGTCATCTAATGATTCAGGTAAAGAAGGTTAAAAGAAAGAATTGATTCTAGAGTAGGAAGAAGAATAACAGAGTATGCTGAAGAACTTGGACTTGGCTCTAGGAATTATGAACTTATAGAGGTTTAATATGATAATAAAATATCAATTAATGTCATTTCTAATAATGAAACAGCTTTAAAATTATATTATAAATTAGGATTTTATAATTTTTCATTTAGATTAAAACAAAATTTGTAATAAAAATAATGTAATGTGCTATAATGATTTTAGGAGGGTATGGTTGTGAAAAAATATTTGTTAGGCATATTAATATTAATACTTGGTATTTTTGTAATAACAGGTTGTAAAGATAATAAAAAAACAAATACAAAAAAAATAAAAACTACTGCAGTCGAAACTACAAAAAAGAAGAAAAGTAATAATAAAAAAGTGGTAAAAAATAAAAAAGAAAAAAAAGATACTATAGTAGGTAATTATGAAATAATAGAATTAAAAGATGATGATGAAATTTATGATAAAAAAACAATAGATTCATTAAATTTAGATTATTCCTTTGAAGTTAAGGACGATAATACCGCTATTATAAAAATAGGCGATCAGGAAGAAAATTTAAAATATGATAAAAAATATTTTAAAAATGAAAAAGAAAAAATAGAGTATAAATATGAAAAAGGGAAACTTGTTTTAATAGATGATGATACATTTTTAACATTTCAAAAAAGATAAAGACATATTGTCTTTTTTTTATTATTTATGATAAAATTGTTATAGTAGGTGATAATATGAAGAAGAAAAAAAATATAATAATATGTATATGTTTAACATTAATGTCAATAATTTATACAATTTTAGTAAAAAATGTAGATGTAAAAAACATTGGTCCAAATAATACAAGTGTAGGTTTTTCTACAATTAATAATTTATTTAAAAATCTAATTGGATCAGATATGAAAATATATAAAATAACTGAAATATTTGGATTATTAGTATTTATTATTTGTTTATTCTATGGAATTATAGGAATATATCAATTAATAAAAAGAAAATCTATTAAAAAAGTAGACAAAGAAATAATTTTAATGGGAATATTTTATATAATAATATTATTTGTATATGCTTTATTTGAAAAATTAGAAATTAATTATAGACCAATATTAATAGATGGAAAATTAGAAGCATCCTATCCATCTTCACATACAATACTTGCTCTTTGTGTATGCATATCATCATTAATATTAAGTAAAAAATATATTAATAAAAAATATATTAATATAACAAATATAATAACTCTAATATTATTATTTGGAGTATTTATTGGAAGAATAATGTCCGGAGTACATTGGATAAGTGATATTATAGGTGGAATAATTATATCGTTTACATTAATAATGTACTATATAACTATAAATAATTATATTAAAAATAAATAAAAAATTACATATGAGTATTGAAGAAAAAATTTTTAGTAAAACTAAAGTAGATTTTGATTTGTTATTAAAATATGGTTTTAAAAAAGAAAAGGATAATTATATTTATAGTAAGCAAATAGATAATTTTAATGTACAAATAACTGTTAATAATGAAGGGATTGTTATTGGCAAACTATTTGATATAGATACAAATGAAGAATATACTAATATTAGATTAGATAATAATGGAGCTTATTCATCACTTATAAAAGAAAAATATATAAATATTTTAAATGATATAAAAGAAAAATGTTTTAAAATTGAGTATTTTTTTAGTAAACAAGCAAATGAAATTACAGATTATATAAATAAAAAATATAATGATAAGCCAGAATTTTTATGGGAAAAATTTAGTGGTTATGGAGTGTTTAGAAATAAAGTTAATAAAAAGTGGTATGCAATTATTATGAATATAACTGAAGATAAATTAGGTCTTAATTCATCTAAAAAAATAGAAATAATTAATGTAATGAATAGTGATAATATTGTTGATAATAAAAAAATATTTGAAGGATATCATATGAATAAAAAAAGTTGGATAACTATTAAATTGGATAATAGTATAGATACAAATGATATATATAAATTAATAGATAATAGTTATAAAATATGTAAAAATAAGTAATTTGATTTTTTTACTGTGTTATAATAAAAATAGGAGATGATATAAATGAAATTAGATAATAAAGTAGCAGTTGTAACTGGTGGTGCTATGGGTAATGGAAAAGGAATAGTTGATGTATTTGTAAAATATGGTGCAAAAGTTTCAATACTAGATTATTCTGATGAAATAGATAATGTTGTTAATAATGATAATATTATAGGTTTTAAACTTGATATTAGAGATAAAGAAAAAGTAAAAGAAGCAATAGATAAAACAATAGAAAAATTTGGTAAAATAGATATACTTGTTAATAATGCAGGGGTATGTAAACTAGAAACATTTATGAATATGGATGATGAAATTAGAGACTATCATTTTGATATTAATATAAAAGGAACATGGAATGTTACAAAAGCAGTACTTCCATATATGATAAATAATAATAAAGGTTCTATTATTAATTTATCTTCAGTAACAGGACCAATGGTAGCAGACCCAGGAGAAGTTGCTTATGCCACTACAAAAGCAGCTTTAATAGGTTTTACTAAAGCCCTTGCAAGAGAAGTAGTTGATAATAATATAAGAGTAAATGCTATTATGCCAGGTTATATTAGAACACCTATGGTAGATAAAATAGCAATTGAATCTGATCCAAAAGATCCAGAATCTGTTATTAAAGGAATAGGTGATGCTATTCCGATGAAAAGACTTGGTACAATAGAAGAGTTAGGTGAACTAGCAGCATTTTTAGCATCAGATGAATCAAACTATATAACCGCACAGGGAATTGTTATTGATGGCGGATCAACACTTCCAGAAACATTAACAGTAGGTGCGTAAATTATGAATATGAAAGAAAGATGCTTAGTAACAGATAAAGTATCAGTTGAAGGAAAAAAGATAGGATATATGTATAGAGAACAACCATATAATATTCCAAATGATAGTGGTTGGAGATTTTTTGAAGGAACAGAAGATGAAGATTATATAAATGACCCAGAAAATTCAACTGCATATACTCTAGAAGAAGTAATAAATATGGATAATAGTATTAAACCATTTTTAGATTCACCATATGGTAGTAGTTATTATAAAGATAAAGACGGTAATTTTATAGAAGAAAATAATGGAGAAGATTATTAAAATGTAAACTTTGAAGTGCATTTTGAAAATGCAACTAAAAGTTGGTAGTTTGTATATGTTAAATAGCGTATACTCATTTGTGAAAGGAGAAAAAATCTAATGAAATTTGGAGACAATTTAAGAAATTTAAGAAAATCAAAAAACATATCGCAAGAAGCTTTAGCGGAAAAAGTAAAAGTATCAAGACAAAGTGTTAGTAAATGGGAAACTGGAGAGGCTTATCCAGAAATGAACAATATACTTGAACTTTGTAAGATATTTCACTGTAATATTAATGATTTAGTAAATGATAATATGATTGATCTAGATTCATTAGATGAAGATGTTAAAATGAGTGTAGTTAAGTTAAAAAAAGAAAAACAAAAACAAATGAAAGGTATAAGTAAAGTACTTAGTTTAATTGGTAAAATAGGTGCAATTGTAATTAGAGTAGCTCTAGTATTTGTAATACTTGCTATGATATTTATTCCAATTGGAATAAATTATATTGATGTAAAAGATGGTAAATTAATATCGACAACTGATAAAATTAAAATAGTAGAATACGATAAAGGATTTAATATAAGAGTTCAAAAGACAAATTCAACAACTGATATTCATGATAAAGATGTACAAAAATTTGCTAATGCATTACAACATTATTCAAAGCCTGTATTAATAAGTATGTTTGAATTAGGATTTTTAACACTTTTAATATTTTTAATAGTATTAATAAAATTATTAAGTCATTTAGAAAAATTATTTGATAATATTAATAGAGGAGATACTCCATTTACATTAGAAAATGTTAATCATATTAAAAAAATGTCTTACTTAATGATTGCGTGTATAGTATTATCATCAGTTGGAGAAACAATAATGAATGTACCTGTAGATAATGAATTCTCTTTTGGTTTAGAACTATTTGATGTTGTTGAAATATTATTCTTATATAGTATGTCACTAATATTTGAATATGGATATGAAATTCAACTTGATTCAAAAGGAAGGATGTATGGTGATGATAATGAATAAAAGTAGATTTATAGAAGAACTAGTAAAAAAGACAAATTTAACAAAAGAAGAATGTATTATATTAAATGATTGTATAGAAGAAAATTTTATAATAGGAAAGAAAAATAAAGAAAAAACTATTAATTTATTAATAGAAAGATTAAATATAGATGAAGAAAAAGCAAACGAATTATATAATATTTCATCTTCCATTATGGCAAATGCAATTAAAGATAAAATAAAGCATCCATTTAAAGGGAATGATTAAAAAAGAAGATTTAAAATCTTCTTTTTATATGTTATAATTATTAAAAATGGTGATATCATATGGAAAGATTAAAGAAAATAGTAAAAATAAGTGTTGATGGAATAATTGTTAATATATTATTAGTTATATTTAAACTTATTATTGGATTTATAACTAATTCAATTGCGATAACATTAGATGCAATAAATAATTTAAGTGATGCACTATCATCTATAATAACAATTTTAGGTGCTAAATTTG
The DNA here is from genome assembly GCA_017459965.1 of Bacilli bacterium. Classification (GTDB taxonomy): domain Bacteria; phylum Bacillota_I; class Bacilli_A; order RF39; family UBA660; genus CAG-433. The sequence goes on along the minus strand of JAFUBW010000014.1, from coordinate 271,958 downwards.
CTAATAAAAAACCTGATAAAAAACATCCATATGGGTATGGAAGAGTAGAATATTTTTCTTCAATAATAATAGCGTTATTAATTCTTTTTGCCGGTATAACTGCATTTAGAGAATCATTACTTAAAATTATACATCCAGAAAAAGCAATATATTCCATAGTTTCATTAATTGTAATATTTGTTGCAGTATTAGTAAAATACTCATTTGGAAATTATGTAAAAAGACAAGGTGAAAAATTAAATTCAAAAAGTTTAATTGCTAGTGGAGCAGATGCTATAAGTGATTCATTTTTATCATTCTCAACATTTATCGCTGCTATTATTAGTCTACTTTTTAATATAAGTTTAGAGGGATATTTAGGTATAATTATTTCAATATTTATTTTAAAATCATCAATTGATATATTAATTGATACAATAAATGATTTGATAGGTACAAGAGCAGATCCAGAGCTTATAAAAAAATTAAAAAAAAGGATATTATTATATGATGAAGTACAAGGAGTATATGATTTAACACTTCATAACTATGGACCAAATAAAATAATTGCAACTGCTCATATACAAGTTGATGATAATATGAAAGCTAAAGAAATACATGGATTAACAAGAAAAATAACTATAGATATATATGATAAATTAGGAATTATATTGACTATTGGAATATATGCATCTAATGATAAGGGAAAATATAAAGAAATAAAACAATATATAAATAGTATTATAAAAAAATATAAATCAATAATTCAAATACATGGTTTTTATGTAGACGAAGATGAAAATGATATTACTTTTGATTTAATCTTTAATTTTGAGGAATCTAATGAAGAAGAAATAGTAGAAAAAATTAAAAAAGAGTTAAAAGAAAAATATTCAAAATATAATTTTTATATAGTAATAGATACAGATTTTAGTGATTAGTATAGGAGGTAACATATGTATATTAATAATAAAATATTAGTAGGTAAAAATGAAAAAGAAGAAAGTTATTTACTTTTAGAAAAAGCAAATAGACATGGTCTTATTACAGGAGCTTCTGGAACAGGTAAAACAATAACATCTAAAGTTATGGCTGAAAGTTTTTCAGATGCAGGTGTACCAGTTTTTATGGCAGATGTAAAAGGAGATCTTTCAGGTACAGCTCAAAAAGGTGATATGAATGAAAATATATCAAAAAGAGTAGAAAATTTAAAATTAGTAGATTTTGAAGTAAAGGATTATCCAGTTAGATTTTGGGATGTTTATAGAGAAAAAGGATTACCAATTAGATTTAAAGTATCTGAAGTAGGGCCTGATATTTTATCTTTGATGCTTGGACTTTCTGAAGCACAAGAAGGTATTTTAAATTTACTTTTTAAAATCGCAGAAGATGAAAATTTAGAATTAGATGATTTAAAAGATTTAAAAAGTGCTTTAAACTATATTGGAGAAAATAGAAAAAATTATACATTAGATTATGGTAATATTACTACTCAAAGTATTGGAGTTATACTTAGAAGTTTAACTACTTTAGAAAATCAAGGATTAAATAAGTTTTTTGGAGAGCCAGAACTTGATATAAAAGATTGGGTAACAGTATTAGAAGATGGTAGAGGTGTAATTAATATTCTTGATGCTGTAGAACTATATAAAAATCCAGATTTATATTCTGCAGTTATGCTATGTTTACTTACTAAACTTTATAATAGCATGCCTGAAGTAGGTGATATAGATAAACCAAAAATTGTATTCTTCTTTGATGAAGCATATTTCTTATTTAGAGAGATGCCTTCGTTTAGATTAAAACAAATTGATAAAATTGTAAGATTAATTAGATCAAAAGGAATAGGTTTATACTTTATAACTCATTATACAACTGATATTCCTGGTAGTATATTAGAACAATTAGGTAATAGAGTACAACATAATTTAAGAGCATATACCCCAGCAGAACAAAAAATTGCAAAAGCAGCAGCTGATTCATTTAGAGTAAATCCAGAATTTAAAACATATGATACAATATTAGAACTTGGTACAGGTGAAGCAATAGTTAGTTTTCAAAACGAAAAAGGAGAACCTGAAATCGCTCAAAGAGTTATGATACTCCCACCTCAAAGTATGATAGGTGTACTAGATGAAACATCTAGAATGAGAATTATTAATAATAGTAAGTATTATGATAAATATTTTGAAGATATAGATGATGAATCTGCAAATGAAAAAATAACAAAAATTAATGAAGAAAAAAATAAAGAAAAAGAAATAATACAAAAACAAAAAGAAGAAGAAAAAAATCTAAAAGAACAAGAGAAAAAAAGAAAAGAAGAAGAAAGAAAAAGAAGAAATAATCCTTATTTAAAAGTAGGAAAGAGAGTTGCAAGTAGAGTTGAAGGAAGATTAATAACTAAATTAATAAATGCAATATTTAAATCATTTAAAAAGTAATCATTAGATTACTTTTTCTTTACTATATATAGTATATATGGTAAAATAATGAACAATTTTATAGGAAGTGAAAGAATGAAAAAAGAAATAGATTATCTTGATTTACGAATGTATAAAAGGAGTGTATATGGATCTCTTACTCCATCAAATAATGAAATACAAATTATGGATTTTGTATCTGATACATTAGATACAAAATATGAACCAATTAATTTAGAAACGATGAATATAAATATGGCTATAGAAAAAGGTATTAAATCACTTACTGTTTTTAATAGAAAGTATATTAATAAAGTAAATAAGATTGAATTTTATACATATGATGATTTACCTGCAAATGATTTAAGAACTATAATATCCTATAATGTTTTAGATTCAAATAAAATAAAAAGAGGCAAAGTATTAGAAATAAAAGTACCAAGTGAAACGTCTGAATTATCTCCAATATGGATAGGACATGAATTAATTCATTCCTTAAAAGATACAAATTATTATGAATATATACTAATAGATATAGCTTCTGAAGTACTTCCTATTTTTTATGAAATGCTTGTATCCAATACCTTATTTAAAGATTTACATGATAAATGGAAAGAATACAGATTATCCTTTTTATCAAATCATAAAGATATTTATAGACAGTTAGAAGATAAATCCAAAATAGATAATAGATATAATCTTATAAGATATGAATATGGTCAATATTTAACAAGTTATTATTATGCATTAAATTTATTCCATTTATATAAACAAAATCCAAAAATAATAACTAAAAATATTAATAAAGTACTAACTCAAAAAATGACTACATTAGACTTATTAAAAAAATTTAACATATATAATATAGATAAAGAACATGTAAATATATATAAATTTGAACATAGTAAATTATAAAAGTATGTTATAATTAATAAAAGAGGTGTGTTTATGAATAAAGAATTTGATATTAAAAATCCATGGAAACAAAATACTATTGAAATGGAAGGTAATTTTAAATTAGCAATTAAAGCAAATGATTATTTAGATAATCCAAATGAAGAAACATTAAATAACTTTAAGGAAGAACTTAAAATAAGTAGTAGTCTTTCTATGGCTGCAGTCTTAGGTTATTTAGAAAAACTTATACAAGAAAATAAAAAGGTATCAGAATGCAATTTATTATTAGAACTGATAAAACCACAATTTGAACCAGCAGAATCAAAAACAGGTGTATATGATCCAATGCTTGGTGAAATAATTTATGAAGATGAAGAAAATAAAAAAATGAATATGTAGGAACTATGAGAAGAACAATTAAATTAAATAATGAAATTTTAAAACAAATGAAAATAATATATTATCAAAAGAATTGTCAATATATTGATTGGATGGGTTTTAGGATAACACAAGAAAATAAACCAAGTTATCATCATATAAAAAAAGCAGAAACCTTAAGAAAAGAAAATAAAAATGATGATGCTACTATAGAAAATGGGGCATATTTAGGTAAAAAAAGTCACGAACTTCTTCATAGAATAGAAGTTATTGATAAAGATTTATATAATGCATGGAATCATTTGTTTTTACTTATTAATAAGCAAAAAAAATATCCATCTGATGATATATGGAATCTAATATATGACTTAAAAGAGAAAAGTATTATGCTAATCGAAGATGATAATAAAAAAATATTATAAGGAGACTAATATGAAAAAAATAATATCAATATTATTAATTTTATTTATATGTGGGTGTTCTTATGATCCATATAAAATGCCTAAAGATGCATATATAAAAACAAATGATAAAACATATGAAATATATAGTCAAAATATACAATTAAAAGATTTAATTGAAGATACAAATACTAAAATAATAAATAAAAAAGATATATTAAAAACTACTAAAATAGGTAAGAATAAAGTAACTATTATTTATACATATAAAAATAAAAAAAGAGAATATAAATATGATGTTAATTATAATGTAGTAGATACAACTAAACCTAAATTTTTAAATGCATCTTCAACATTAACAATCTATAAAGATGAAGATGTAGACTTTTGTGATAAAATTAGTTATATAGATAATTATGATAGTAAAGTAAAATGTTATATAGAAGGGGACATTAATTATAATGTTGTTGGTACATATAATTTAAAATATGTACTTGAAGATAGCAGTAATAATGTAAGTGATAAAGATTTTACAGTTAATATAATTGAAAAGATAGAAAATAATTCTTCTAATGAAAATATTAATAACGATAATATAGAATATTTAAATTTTTCGGATGTAGTAAAAAATTATAAAAATAAAAAAACAATGATAGGTATAGATGTATCAAAATGGCAGAAAGATATAGATTTTAAAAAAGTAAAAGATGCAGGATGTGAATTTGTAATAATAAGAATGGGTGTTAATACTGATATTGATAAAGATATATCAGAAGATACTTATTATAGAAATAATATAAAGAATGCCAAAAAAGCTGGTTTAAAGGTAGGAGTATATATTTACACAACTGCCACTACAAAAGAAAAAGCTCTTGAACATGCAAATTGGACAAATAAAATATTAAATACTAAAAAATTAGATTTTCCAGTAGTATTTGATTGGGAAAATTGGGATAGTATTTCTAAATATAATGTAAGTATGTATGATATAACTAATGTGTATTTAACATTTGATAAACAAATGAAAAAATATGGATATGATACTATGCTATATAGTAGTATGAATTATCTAAATAATGTATGGATGTTTAATGATACATATAATGTTTGGCTTGCACATTATACAGATAAAACTTCATATGAAGGAAAATATATAATGTGGCAAATGGCAAGTAATGGTAAAATAGATGGTATTGATACACCAGTAGATATAGATATTTATTATAAGGAGTAAAATATGAGAGAAGAAGAAAAATCAAAAATAAGATATAGTGTTATAATTAGTTTGATAGGTATAGCAATTAGTTTAATATGTTTAATATTAGAATTGGTATTAATTAAAAGATTTTCAGTATTCTGGACTATAATACTAATATGTAATATATTAATATTATTAGGAAATTATTATGAATATAAAAAGATGTAATTGGGTAAATTTAAATAATCCATTATATGTAAAATATCATGATGAAGAATGGGGAAAAGAAAATCATAACGATAAAAAATTATATGAACTCTTAATACTTGAATCATTTCAAGCAGGTTTATCATGGGAATGTATATTAAATAAAAGAGAATCGTTTAATAAAGCATATGATAATTTTGACATTAATAAAATTATTAATTATGGTCAAGATAAAATAAATGAACTTATAAATAACAAAGATATTATTAGAAATAAATTAAAAATAAATGCATCAATCAATAATAGTAAAATATTTAAAAATATACAAAAAGAATATGGTTCATTTAATAATTATATTTGGTCATTTACTAATAACAAAGTAATATATGAAGATTATAATGTAACTAGTAATGAACTTTCTGATATTATATCTAATGATTTACAAAAAAGAGGTATGAAATTTGTTGGAACAATAATTATTTATTCATATCTTCAGGCAATAGGTATAATTAATTCTCATAGCAAAGATTGCTATTTATATAAGAGTTAATTAAACTCTTTTTTTTTATTTGAATATAATATATAAAGGTGATTTTATGTATAGTGAAGAAATTAAACAATATCTAAAAAAGAAAAAATATTTATTAACGGTGGAAGAATATCTATATTTAATAGAAAGTCCTCAAATAAGAGAAAATATTTATAGAGATAATACATTTTATATATCAACAGATGATGGATATAATTTTAGTTTTAAAATAGTAGATAAAGATATAAAATAAATCTTATATATTGATTTCTTTTTTTTAATTGTGATATAATTATTTTGTTAGTAAATAAGAAAGGAAGTATAATATGAAAAATATAAAGAGATTACTAATTGTAATATTAATGGTTTTATTTGTTTTACCAACAACTATATTTGCAGAAGAAAAAACATATAATACATTAAATCTTGATGAAGCTTTAACAGAAGAAGCAATAGACCATGATTTTTCTAATTATAAAGAAAATGATGATCAAATAACTATTTATATGTTTAGAGGTAAAGGATGTGGATATTGTAAAAAATTCTTAACTTTTATGAATAGTATTGTTGATGATTATGGTAAATATTTTAAAGTAGAAACTTATGAAGTATGGAATGATGCAGATAATGCAGAACTTATGCAAAATGTTGCTTCATTTATGAATGAAAAAGCAGAAGGTGTACCATTTGTAATTATAGGTGATAAAGTATTTAATGGTTATACAGAAAGTTATGATGAAGATATAAAAGCTTCGATTAAAGAATTATATGAAACTAAAAAAGAAGATAGATACGATGTAATGAAAGAATATAATGATGGAACAAATACAAAAGAAAAAGATTATGATAGTACATTTGCTTTTCTTGCTGTATTTAGCGTTATTATATCTGCTGTATCAGCTATTATAGTATATTTTGTTAATAAAAATAAAATATCTATATTAGAAGAAAGAATAGAAGTTTTAGAAAAAGGTAAAAAGAAAAATGAAAAATAAGATATTAGTAGTTTTAATAGCTATATTTAGTATTTTTATTCTAACTAGTTGTGTCGATAAAAATTCAGATGCATATAAATTTAAAGTAGAATATGAAAGTTTAAATAATACTAAAATAAATGATCAAAAGGTTAGAAATATAAAAATAGATAAGAATAATCCATTTATTTATAAGAGTGCTGGAGACATTATAAAAATGATGGATAATAAAGAATCATTTGTTGTATATTTTGGATTTAATAAATGTCCTTGGTGTAGAAGTGTAGTACCTACACTTATAGATGTAGCAAAAGATCAAGAATTAGATACAATATATTATGTCGATGTACTTGATATTAGAGATACATTAAAAATAGATGAAAAAGGTAATGTAGTAACAGATAAAAAAGGAACAGATGATTATTATAAGTTACTTACATATTTAAATGATGTACTTGATGATTATAATTTAACTGATGAAGAAAATAAAAAAATAGAAACTAATGAAAAAAGAATATATGCACCTAATGTAGTATCAGTAGTAAATGGTAAGGCAACTAAAATGACTACAGGTATTTCTAAAAAACAAACTGATCCTTACATGAAATTGACTGATGAAATGATTAAAGAAACATATAATGATTTTAAATGTGTTATTAAATGTGTAACTGAAAATAAAACTGTTTGCACTAAACAAAAACAATGTTAAAATACCTTATAGGTATTTTTTTCTTATTATGATATAATTAAAATATATTTAAGAGGTGATATTATGAGAATAAATATTAATAAATATATCTTATCTGATAATATTACGGATGAATTATTAATTAATAATAAATTTAGTAAAAGAGAATATAAAGATGGTATTAAAAAGAGTTATGAATATATTTTTATAAAACAGTTATATGATAGTATATATATGAAAATTAATATAACTTTAGTTAATGACGAATTTATTTTAAATTATGTAGTAGTACTTGATGATAATTATGGAAAATTATATTATCCGTTTTATAATGCTGATGATTTTTCTAATATTAATACGATTATATATAATTATAATAGTGAAATGAATAAATTGTGTGATTTAGAAATTTTTAAAAGAAAAGAAAAAAATTTAATAAAGGAGATGTAACAATGGTATATTTAGATTATGCAGCTAATGCACCAGTAGATAATGAAGTATTAGATGTTTTTTATGAAGCAAACAAAAAATACTTTGCAAACCCAAATGCAGAACATAAACTTGGAAAAGAAGCAAAAGAAATAATAGATAAATCAACAGAAAATATTGCTAAAATATTTAATGTTTTACCTGAAGAAATAATTTATACATCAGGTGCTAGTGAATCTAATAATTTAGCAATTAAAGGTATATGTGAAAGATATAAATCAAAAGGAAAACATATAATAACTTCACCACTTGAACATAATTCAATTACTGCACCTCTTTCAGTTATGCAATCTTTAGGTTTTGAAGTAGATGTAGTACCAGTAAAAGAAGATGGACTTATTAATATAGAAGAACTTAAAAATATGATAAGAGAAGATACAATATTAGTTAGTATAATTGCAGTTGATAGTGAAATAGGTTTAAAACAACCTATTGAAGAAATAGGAAAGTTATTAAAGGAATATCCAAATACATTTTTTCATACAGATGCTTCACAAGCCATTGGTAAAGTAGATATAGATTTAACAAATGTTAATTTAATGACAATCGCCCCACATAAATTTTATGGTATAAATGGATTTGGTGCACTTATAAAAAAGAAAAATGTATCATTAGTACCTATAATAAATGGTGGAAAAAGTACAACTATATATAGAAGTGGGACACCAGTAACAGCTATGGTAGTAGCACTTGATAAAGCTTTAGAAAAAGCTTATTCAACTATGAAAGATAGATATGAATATATAACTAATCTTAATAATATAGTTAAAGATAATTTATCTAAATATAAAGGTGTGCATATAATTAGTACTAAAGATTCAGTACCTCATACCCTAAATATTGCAATAGATAATATTAAATCACTTGAATTTGCTAAAAAGTTAGAAGATTATGATGTATATATTTCTACTAAAACATCTTGTTGTCCATCTCAAACACCATCAAAATTAGTATATGCTATTACAAATGATAAAAATCTAGCTTTATCATCTCTTAGAATTAGTTTTTCTCATCTTACTACAAAAGAAGAAATAAATATATTTTTAGATGCATTTGATAAAGTTTATAAGGAAATGACTAATGGAAAAATATAAAGAAATAGAAAGATCTATAATAAAAAAATTTAGAAAAGACATATTTTCTAAATTTGTAAAAGCAGTAAGTGATTATAAATTAATTGAAGAAAATGATAAAATAATGGTATGTATTTCCGGTGGTAAAGATTCATTTTTGCTTGCTAAATGTATTCAAGAACTTCAAAGACATGGTAAATTTCCATTTGATGCAAAATATGTAGTAATGGATCCAGGTTATAATCAATATAATAGAGATTATATTATTGATAATGCTAAAACACTTAATATACCAATAGAAATATTTGAAAGTAATATATTTGATGTTGTAGAAAAAATAGACAAAAGTCCTTGTTATTTATGTGCTAGAATGAGAAGAGGATTTTTATATAACAAAGCAAAAGAACTTGGTTGTAATAAAATTGCTTTAGGTCATCATTTTGATGATGTTATAGAAACAACACTTTTATCTATGTTTTATGGTTCTGAAATTAAAACTATGATGCCAAAACTTCATAGTGATAATTTTGAAGGACTTGAGTTAATTAGACCTCTTTATTTAGTAAAAGAACAAGATATAATTGCATGGAAAAATTTTAATGAACTTACATTTATAAATTGTGCTTGTAGATTTACAGAAGGATGTTCACTGATAAATGATGGAACAAGTAAAAGACTTGAAATGAAAGAATTAATTAAAAAACTTAGAAAAATAAATAAAGATGTAGATCATAATATATTTAAGGCACTTGATAATGTAAATTTAAACTGTGTACTTGGTTATGTAAAAGATAAAGACAAACATTCATTTTTAGATGAATATGACAAATAAAATGTAAACAATAGATATATCTATTGTTTTATTTTTTTTATAATATTATAATTAAATTACTTAATAGAAAAGATATCTATATTTGATTATTTTATATTTATCTTAAATATAGTAACCATTATATAATTATTTTTATTATAATAATCTAAAGTATTAATTATAATATTATTAATAATTATATTATAGATGATTGTTAAAATATTTGTAGTATTAAAGTATTTTATTTTTTGGTGAATGCCTTTAGGGGTCTTATTTTCTATTAAGTATATGATCATATAGGAGAAAGAAAACTCCATAATAAGCAATTTATATTCTGACTAAATATAAATTGATTCAAACTAGAATAGCATCTTGTCAATGCTATTTTTTTATAAAAAAAACATAAATTAAACATAATTTACCCATAATTCTTATGTATCATTAAGAAAAAGGAGGGAGATTATGAACGATAAAACAAAAAATATTGTTATTATAGTATTATCAGTTTTATTATTCATATCAATTATGTTTAATGTTATAAATTTTAGACCAATGATGCATAATAAAATGAATAATAATATGATTCAAAGAGATTTTTCTAGATCTATGGATAATATGCCAAATGATAGAAATAATCAAAGACAAAATAATAATCAAATGCCAGAAAATAATCAAAATAATGAAGATAAACAAAATGAATCAAATCAAAATGTTGAATAATATAAGGAGATAAGTTATGAAAAGAAATTTAAAAAATATTATCATGATTTTATTAATCATATTAATATCAATAGGTACATTTTTTACAATGAAATATTTATCACCAAATGATAATAATCAAATGATAGGTGGACCATCTATGCAAATGGGGACACCACCAGATATGAATAATTCATCAAGTGATAGTAATACAAATACACCACCAGAAAAACCATCAAATGATACATCAACAGCCGATAATTCATCAAATGATACATCAACAGCCGATAATTCATCAAATGATAATAATACACCTCAAGATATGTCAACAATGGATAATAATCAACAAAGTAGTAATTCTAATTCATTATTATTCTATACATTAATAATATCTGAAAGTATTACATTATCAATATTAATAATGTACTTAATTATGAGTAATTTTAATAAGAAAAAATTAGAAAATTTTGATAAAAAAACAATATATATATTATCTGTAGTGATTCTTTCTACTATTTTATCTGTATTAGGTATTACTTTAAGTGAAAAAGTATCTAATAATACAACAAGTAATAATCAAAATACAAATATGAATCAAAGCAGTAATGTTACTTATTCATCTAAAGAAGAAATAACTGAGGATAAAACAATAACAGAAGGAAATTATGAATCAAGTAATTCAGATGAAAATGCAATATTAATAACAGGTAATATAACTGCTGATATTTCGAATATAAAAGTAAATAAAACTGGTGATTCAGATGGTGGTGATAATACATCATTTTATGGAACAAATTCTGCTATACTTGCAAAAAATGGTGCAACTGTAAATTTAAAAAATATAACAGTATCAACAGATGCTACAGGTGCTAATGGAGTATTTAGTTATGGAGGTTCAGCTACTACAAATAATTCTTCTTCTGATGGTACAACAGTTAATATTAGTGATTCAACAATTACTACTTCAAAAGATAATTCAGGAGGTATTATGACAACAGGAGGAGGTACAATGAATGCTACTAACTTAACTATTAATACAGCTGGTACTTCATCTGCAGCTATTAGATCAGATAGAGGTGGTGGTAATGTTACAGTAAATAAAGGAACATACACAACTACAGGTAAAGGATCACCAGCAATCTATTCAACTGCTGATATAAAAGTAAGTAATGCAAAATTAATATCAAAAGCATCTGAAGGTGTAGTTATTGAAGGTAAAAATTCAGTAGAACTAAATAATGTAGAACTTACTGATAGTAATACAACATTAAATGGACAATCAACTACTTATAAAAATATATTCTTATATCAATCTATGAGTGGAGATGCAGATAGTGGTACAGCAGAATTTACTTCAAAAAATAGTAAAATAACTACTAATAATGGTGATACACTTTATGTAACTAATACAACAGCAACTATAAATTTAGAAAATAATACAATAGTTAATAATGATAGTAATGGTAATTTCTTAAGAATTCAAAAAGATTCTTGGGGAAATTCAGGAAGTAATGGTGGTAATGTAACTCTTAATATGACTAATCAAGATGCAAAAGGTAATATAGTAGTTGATTCAATATCAACACTTAATATTTCTTTAAGTAATTCATCTTATTTTGAAGGTAATATAAATAAAGATAATACTGCAAAAAGTATTACACTAAAATTAGATAAATCTTCAAAAATAAAATTAACTTCAAATAGTTATATAACAAGTTTAGATAATGAAGATACATCTAATTCAAATATAGATTTTAACGGTTATAAATTATATGTTAATGGAAAAGCAATAAATTAATTATTGCTTTTTATTTTTTATAAAAAAAGTGTCCCCGGGGGGGGGAGTAATATTAGATATTATAGGTATTTTATATGAGTCTTAAACATTTTAATAAAACCCAGGTTCTTTCTTCATATAATAAAGAAAGAATTATTTTTCTTATTGGTGTTGTTTCTATCTTCTTTAGTAGTATTATTTCTGTTTTTGCTGCTAATTATTTATATTCTTCTTCTGAAGTTTCTTTTGATAATTCTTCTTCTGGTATTTCTTCTGATAATGTTCAAGGGGCTATTGATGAACTTTATCAAAATGCTTCTGATTATTCTTCCCTTGATAGTAGAATAGGCGCGCTCGAAGGACATTTTACGGCTAATGGTGATAGGTCAGTTGTTGGAACTAATTCAAGTACTGCAGATAGAGGGTATTATGTTAAGGATCATTCTGGTGTGTCTAGAGCTGCTTTTTTATATAATGATTCAGCTGAAAATGTTAGTTTGGTCTCTTATAATTCCACTGGAACATGGAATAATTTTGGACCATTAGCCTTGTATGGTAGTACAATAGATCTTAGAGGAAATCCGGTGAAGGTGAATGGGACGAGTTTGAGTAATTTATTAGTTACAAAAACTATTTCAGCACAAATAGTTAGAACACCAGGTAAATATGCTGATATTACAGCACCCACTGTTAGTGGATATACTTTTTCTCATTGGAATGGTTCTTGTTCAACAATTGGATGGATAGGGTCTGTTTATGTAGAAAATGCAACTTATATTACATCTAGAGCTTGGCTTGTTGCTGTTCATGGTTCAACCGCATCTACAACAAATACTATTAATTGTACTGCTGTATATTATAAAACATTTTAAATACTTATTATAAAATAAATCAAATTTTTTGATTTATTTTTTTTAATAAAAACACTTTACAAATAATAAAATATAGTATATAATCAATATCGTAGTTTTGAAAAAGGAAAGAAGATGTATATCTCACCTGACTGCAAATAAGCGGTAGGTCAAAGGCCAAAATAATTATATATTATATTGTCTTTGATATAGGTGAATACATTGGTATTCATTTTTTTATGGAGGTGTTTTAAATAGCTAAAGAAAAGGAAATGCTTATTAATGAGCAAATAAAAGCTAAGGAAGTATTAGTAATAGGGCCAAAAGGAGAACAATTAGGTTTAAAATCTATTGAAGATGCACTTACACTTGCTAATGTCGCAGGATTTGATTTAGTACTTATGAATCAAGGTAGTGATAAACCAGTTTGTAAACTTATGGACTATAATAAATACAAATATGAAAGAAACAAAAAACAAAAAGAAGCATCAAAAAGACAAAGAGAAAACAATACTGAATTAAAAGAATTTAGATTATCTGTTAATATTGATATACATGATTTTAATACTAGAGTAAAACAAGTTACTAAGTATTTAGAAAAAGGTCATAGAATAAAAGTTAATATTAGATTCAGAGGTAGAGAAATGGCTCATACAGAACTAGGTAAAGATGTATTACTTCGTTTTTATGAAGCTGTAAAAGACTATGGTGTAATGGAAAAAGAACCAACAATGGAAATGAGAAATATGTTTATGTTCATTTCACCAATAAAAAAGGAAGGTAAATAAATATGAAAAAAATAAAACAAAAAACTCATAGAGGAACTAAAAAGAATTTTATTTTAAGAAATAGTGGTTCTGTAAAATATAAGAAAAAAGGATCAGGACACTTAACATCTAAGAAAGCTACTAAAAGAATTAGAAATTTAAGAAAGGCTCAAGAACTATCTAAAGCAGATTCAAAAAGATTGAAAAGACTTATAGATAGAATGAGATAATAGGTGATATATTATGGCAAGAGTTAAAGATGGAAAAGTAACTAAAGCTAAACATAAAAAAATATTAAAACAAGCTAAAGGTTATTTTGGAAGTAAACACAGATTATTCAAAACTGCTAAAGAACAAGTAATGCATTCAGGTAAATATGCATATAGAGATAGAAGACAAAATAAGAGAAACTTCAGAAAACTATGGATTACAAGAATAAATGCTGCTTGTAGAAATAATGATATTAGCTATTCAAAATTTATTGATGGATTAAATAAAGCTAATATTACTATTAACAGAAAAATGCTTTCAGAACTTGCAATAAGTGATGAAAAAGCATTTGCAGAACTAGTTAAAACTGCAAAAGATGCATTAAATGGTAAACTTTCAGCTCCAAAAAAAGAAACTACAGCTAAAAAAGTTGATGAAAAGAAAGTAACTACTTCAAAAGAAGAATCTAAAGATTTATCAAAAATGACAGTTGCCCAATTAAAACAATTAGCAAAAGATAAAAAAATTGAAGGTTACACTTCAATGAAAAAAGCTGAATTATTAGAAGCATTAAAATAAGAAGAACTTAGTAAAGTTCTTCTTTTAATTTGTCTATATTATCATTCATTATAGTTATATAATCTTTATTATTATTTTTATTATCTGAAGATAAATTATTTAATGTATCAATTTCTAAATACTTAATTCCATATGTATCTTTTAAATCTTTCATAGTTTTAGTTTCTTCATAACCTTTTTTTACAAATATATAACTAACTGTTTTATTTTTTAATAAATTTTTAGCATCTGCAAGTTCTTTATCTGTTAATTCATTTTCATCTATAGATATTATATTTAGTCCATATTTAGATAATATATTTAGATCATCACTTGCTACAATAATATTAACATTTTTAGCATTAGTAACAGTTTCTTTTAAATTAGCATCTATAGTAGAAAAATCTAATTTTAGTTTTTCATAATTTTCTTCAATCTTATCTTGAAGATAACTACTATTTATATATTCTTTTAAACCGTTTCTTGTATTTTGCGCTATTGTAATCATATTAGAAGGATTAATCCATATTTCATCCATACTATTTGAATATTCAATTTTTGCAGTTGAATCTATAATTTTTAATCGTTTATTTTTATTTAACATTTTTACTACATAATCAGTTTCTTTATCAAGACCGTTATAAACAACTAAATCCGAATTACTATAATTATTGATTTGTTTATCTGTTAATTTATAATCATATGGATTAACATCATTTGGATACATACTTATTATATTAGCATAATCTCCATATAAAACGTTTGTAACATATTCAATAGGATAAATACTAGTATAAATATCTATATTCTCCATAGAGTCTTCTGTTGTACATCCACTTAATAATATAACTGTAAAAAGTATACTAAATATTTTAATTATTTTTTTCATCATTACCTCCGTATTCTTTTTCAGGTACAGGATCATATCCAACTTTTCCAAAAGGTCTACATCTTAATAATCTTCTTATAGTAAGATAACTAGCTTTAAAAAAATTATATTTTTCAAAAGCTTCTAATGCATAATTAGAACAAGTTGGTGTAAATCTACAAGCATTATGAATGTTTGTAGGAGTTTGTTGATAAATTTTAATTAATTTTATAATTAATTTATTCATATTAATCACATACCTAATATAATTTTAACACAAATTTTACTAATATAACATACTAATATTTAATTTTAAGTCAAATTATGTTAAAATGATATTGGTGAAGAATATGAATATTGAAGAAAAATACAATATAGATTTATCAAATAAATTAATTATAAGAGCATTTACTCATTCATCATATGTTAATGAACATAAAACTGGTGAAGACTATGAAAGATTAGAATTTCTAGGAGATAAAATATTAGATTTCTTAGTAAGTGAATATTTATATGTAAGTGAACATTTAAAAGAAGGCGAAATGACAAAAATAAGAGCAAGTTATGTTTGTGAAAATGCTTTATATGAATATTCTAAAAAATTAGGCTTTAGTGATTATTTAAGACTAGGAAAAGGGGAAGAATCTACTGGAGGAAGACAAAGAAAAGCTATACTTGCAGATGTATTTGAAGCTTTTTTAGCTGCGACTTATTTAACATATGGAATTTCTAAAGCAAAAGAAATAGTATATGACATAGTTATAAAAGCAATAGAAAATAAAGAAGATTATTATCTTCATGATTATAAATCAGAACTTCAAGAATTATTACAATCAGATAGAAAGGCTTGCGAATATATTTTAGAAAAAGAAGAAGGTCCTTCTAATAATAGAGTATTTACATCTATTGTAGTAATGGATGGTGTAGTTTTAGGAAGAGGTACACATAAAAGCAAAAAAGAATCAGAACAAGAAGCTGCTAAAGATGCATTAAGTAAACAACCAAATATAAATAAATAATTATTAATATAATATATTAAAGGTAATAATGTGAATAAGGAGGTAATAATATGAAACAAAGAATAATAAGTGCTATTATCGCACTAATAATTTTTATTCCACTTGTAATATTAGGAGGTATTTATTTTAAAATAGGCTTAACTATAATTAGTTTACTAGCTATTAAAGAAGTATTATCTCTAAAAGATAATGTTCCTTTTTTAATTAAAATATTATCATATATTATTGTGGGTATATTAGTATTTGTAGATATAAACATAGTATTAAAATTATTAATTCCAATGTTTATATATCTAATTTTAGCTATTTTTATAGATGATAAAAAATATAATATAGAAGATACATTTTTCTTAAGTGGATTTTCTATGTTAATAATAGTATTTTTCTCTTATATGTATCTAATAAGACAAAGAGATATAAATGTTTTAATATATTTGTTTTTAATAACAATATTAACAGATACTTTCGCATATATAGGTGGTCGAATATTTGGTAAACATAAATTAATAGAAAGTGTTTCTCCAAATAAAACAATTGAAGGTTCTATAATAGGTAGTATTATTGGTACAATATTGCCATCTGCTTTTTATCTTTATATAATATCACCAGGTGAATATTTTACTATAATAGTTTTATTTACATTAGCTTTATCATTAATAGGCCAAATAGGTGATTTAGCATTTTCTAAAATAAAAAGATTTTATAGAATAAAAGATTTCTCAAATATTATGCCTGGTCATGGAGGAATACTTGATAGATTTGATAGCATTATTTTTGTAATAATAGGCTATATTATTTTAATTAATTTTATGTAAAGGAGATATATTATGACAATAATTATTTTTATATTAATACTTGGAGTAATTATTTTTATTCATGAACTAGGACACTTTTTATTTGCTAAAAAATTTGGTGTATATGTATATGAATTTTCTATAGGATTTGGACCTAAAATTTATTCATTTAAAAGAAAAAATGATGAAACAAATTATATGATAAAATTAATACCACTTGGTGGATATGTCGCTATGGCAGGAGAAGAAGATATAACTGATAATAAAGTTCCAGATAATATGAAATTATATAATAAACCAATATGGCAAAGATTTTTAATTATGTTTGCGGGTGTATTAAATAATTTTATTTTAGGATTCGTATTATTATTTGTTATTGGGCTAATATATGGAAGTATATATACTACTAATATATTAGATAATATGCCAAAAACAGGTAGTTTATATATTGCAGGAGCAAGAGATGGATCAGAAGTTATAAAGATAAATAATAATAAAGTTAAAAATTATGATGATATACAAACATATTTAGCGCTCGCAACAGAAAAAGATAAACAAGCTAGTGTTAATATAACTATAAAAGATACTACAGGTGAAAAAGTATATAATGTTAAACCTAAAAAAGAAAAAGATGGTAATTATTACTATGGTATAAGCGTTAAAATAGAAAGACAAAAAGGATTATTACCAGCTTTAAAATATGGAAAAGAAAAATTTGTTTCAATATATAAATCTATGGTTTTAGTTATTAAAAGTTTATTTACTGGTAAACTAGGCGTAGATAGTTTATCAGGACCTGTTGGTATATATGGAGTAGTTGATAGTGTTAAAAACTCATTTCAAATGATATTATACTTAACCGCATATCTATCAATTAATATAGGATTTATGAATTTGCTTCCATTCCCAGCATTTGATGGTGGTAGAATTGTATTTTTAATTATAGAAAAGATCAAAGGTTCTAGAATAAATCCAAAATTTGAAACTTATGTTAATTTCGCAGGATTTATATTCTTAATGGGGTTAATGATATTAATAACTATAAAAGATGTAATTAATTTATTTTAGAAGGTGAAATAATGGATGATATAAAAATAGTTTATATGGGGACACCTGATTTTAGTGTATTACCATTAAAGGAATTAAATAATAAATACAACATTGTAGGTGTGGTTACCCAACCAGATAAAATGGTAGGAAGAAAAAAAGAAATAAAATTTTCACCTGTAAAAGAATTTGCCATAGAAAATAATTTAAAAGTTATTCAACCAATAAAAATAAGAGAAGATTACAAAGAAATATTAGATTTAAAACCAGATATTATAATAACATGTGCTTATGGTCAAATAATACCTAAGGAGCTTTTAAATTATCCAAAATATGGATGTATAAATATACATGCATCACTTCTTCCAAAATTAAGGGGAGGTGCACCAATTCATAAAGCTATAATAAATGGATATGAAACAACAGGTGTAACTATAATGTATATGGATGAAAAAATGGATTCTGGAGATATTATTTATCAAGAAAAAATAAAAATAGAAAATGACGATAATGCAGGAACTTTATTTGATAAATTAAGCGTTTTAGGAAGTAAAATGATAATTGATATATTACCTAGTATTTTAAATAAAACTAATAAAAGAATTAAACAAGATGAAAATGAAGTGACATATGCTTATAATATAACAAGAGAAGAAGAAAAAATAGATTTCAATAAAACTACTAAAGAAGTGTATGATCAAATAAGAGGTTTATATCCATGGCCAGTTGGTTATACTACATTAGATGAAAAAAAAGTAAAGATATATACTTCATTAATATCAAATACAAATAAACAAGCATCTAGTGGAGAAATAATTAATATTTATAATGATTCAATTGGTGTAAAAACAAAAGATGGAGAAATAAAAATACTAGAACTTCAATTTGAAGGAAAGAAAAGAATATCAGTTAAAGATTATTTAAATGGCATACAAGATAAAAATAGTTTAATAGGAAAAGTATTTAAGTAATTAAATACTTTTTTTGTAAACAAATAGTAAAATTAAAATAAAAACAAATAAAATAAATGTAAAATTGTTATAATTATAATAATAGGAGGTAGTTATGAATTTATTAAATTATATTTCTATAATAGGTTTATCACTTTTTACTACAATAATATTTATAATTTTAATTTTGTATTCAGATAGAAAATCTAAAGAACCTACTTATATAATATTTTTATGTTTAATATCATGCATATTTACAATATGTTTATCATTATTATTTGGACAAGTATTACTTCCTAAATTAGATATAATTTCAATAGGCTTATTTGATTACAATACTAACAATATATTTAAAATATTAATACTTGCATTGGTTGAAGAATATTCTAAATTAATTGTACTTTATTTATTCTTATCTAAAAATTCAAACTTTGATGATATATATGATGGATTTGTATATTCTTCATTAATCGCACTTTCATTTGCTGCATTAGAATCATTAATATATGTTTTTAATGAACCAAATATACAATCTATGAAATCACTTGCTATACTAAGAGGTATAACAACAGTCCCACTTCATTTAATATGTGGTATATCAATGGGTTATTTTATGGGAAAAGAAAAATTCACCTGGGGAACAAAAAGAAGAGTGTTAAATTTAATGTTATGTCTATTATTTCCTACATTCTTACATTTTATATATAATTTCACATTATCAAATATTATTAATAGATTTTTAAATAGCAATTTATTAATATTAATAATAATATTATTCTTTATTCCATTTTATTTAATTGGAATTATATTTATAAATAAAACAAAATTCTTAAATGAAAAATTTTTAAATAATAAACATTATAAAAATCTTATGACTAAGGATGAATATATAAAAATAAGTAATAAATAATATTGATTTTATTTATTATTTAAGTATAATTTTAAAAGGTGATTATTATGAATTTAAAACCAAATATGTATAAAAAAAATATATATGAAATAAATTATAAAAAATTAAAACAATTAAATATACAATATTTATTTTTTGATTTAGATAATACAATTATTTCATATCAAGATGATATACCATCAAAAGAATCAATAGATTTATTTAATAATTTAAAAAAGATGGGATTTAAATGTTTTTTATTTTCAAATTCTCACTCAAAAAGATTATTTAAAGTAAAAGATATATTAAATGTAGATATTTATTATTCATCAATGAAACCTTTAAATAAAAACTATAAAAAAGTATTAAAAAAATATGATAAAAATAAATGTGCTTTCATAGGTGATCAAATAATGACAGATGTAATAGGGGCAAAAAGAAATGATTTATTTATTATATTTGTAGATAAAATAAATGATAATGAACCTGTATATACAAAATTTTGGAGATTCTTTGAAGGTTTTATTTTAAGAAATTATAATAAAAAAAATATATTAGTAAAGGGAAAATATTATGACTAAAAAATGTTTAGGTTGTGGAAGTATTCTTCAATCAGAAGATAAAGAAAAGATAGGGTATATAAAAGAAGATAAATTACAAAGTGCTAATTACTGTGAAAGATGTTTTAAATTAATTAACTATGGTGAATTTAAAACAGTTAATACAAGTGGTGAAGAATATATTGATATATATAAGAATATAAATAAAACAGATGATTTAGTATTATTTTTAGTAGATATATTTAATATAAATAAATCAATAGATATGATAAATAAATATATTAATAATAAAATTATACTTGTAATAACTAAATATGATATTATTCCTAAAAGCGTTAAAGAAAATAAAATAAGATCTAGTATAAATAAATATAATTTCAATAAAAATATAGTAGATACAATAATTATAAGTAGTAAAACTAATTATAATATAGATATATTAAAAGAATTAATTGAAAAATATAAAACAAGTAATAATGTGTATGTATGTGGAAATACAAATTCAGGTAAATCGACACTTATTAATAAATTTATCAAAAACTATTCAGATAATGATTTAATGATTACAACATCAATACTTCCATCTACTACAATAAATATAAATGAAATAAAAATAAATCAAGATATTACTTTAATAGATACACCAGGATTTATTGAAAAAGATAATATTTCACAATTCATAGATTCAAAAAAATTAAAAAAGGTAATGCCACATTCTGAAATAAGACCAATCACATATCAAATAAGTGAAGGTACAACTCTTTTAGTAGACGATATGCTTCGTATAGAGTATGTAAAGGGTGGTAAAAATAGTTTTACATTTTATTTATCAAATGATATAATTATTAATAGAATAAATACTATGACAAATCAAAGAGGTAAAAAATTAAAATTAACTAAAATAGAAGTTAATGATAATGAAGATGTCATAGTAAATGGTTTATGTTTTATAAAAATAAAAAATAAAGCTACATTAAATATTTATTGTATTGAAGGTGTAGGATTATATAAACGTAAATCATTAATATAAAGTGAGGGAAAAGAATGAAAAAAGGGTTTTTAAATATTTTAGCGATTATAAGTTTTTTAGTTGCATTTTTATTAGTACCTAAGGTAGCATTTGCGGCTTCTATTAAAGTTGAAAGATCAGCCGATACAATAAAACCAGGACAAGATGTAACTGTTTATGTAAAAGCAGGCGATATAGGAACTGATTCTATACAAGATTATAATTTAACTTTAAATTATGATTCTTCAAAATTAAGTGTTAAGTCTGTTGATGGTAGTGGATTATCAACTGTTAATTCATCTAATCCAATATCAATAATTAAAAATAGCGGCTCTGGTCCAATTTCATCAGATGCAACAATAGCAACTATAGTATTAACTGCAAAATCTCCAGGTGATTCTGCATTATCATTAGGACAAAATTGCAAAACAATTAGTGATAAAACATGTGACTTGAAAAGTTCTACTGTAAAAGTTGCACCTTTCTCATCAGATGCATCACTTTCATCACTTAAAATACCAAATGCAACAATAAGTCCTAAATTTGATAAGAATGTTACTGAATACTCATCAACAATACAAGATATAACAGAAATTACAGTAAATGCTATCGCATCTGATTCAAATGCAAAAATAATGATTTCTGAAAATTATAAAAATTTACAAAAAGGCGATAATGATATAAAAATAACTGTAACTGCAGAAGATGGAAAAACAACTAAAACATATATGATAAAAGTAACACTTAAATTAACACCAACAGACGAAGAACTTTTAAAAGCAAGCGCATTTTTAACAAATTTAAAAGTTAAAGGATTTAATTTAGATTTTGCAAAGGAATTAAAAAAATATACTTTAACTGTTCCATATAAAATAACAAAATTAAAAATAACTGCAGAACCAGAAAATCCAAATGCAAAAGTAGAAATAGATGGTAATAACAAATTTAAAGTAGGAAGAAATCCTGTAAAAATAAATATAACAAGTGAAGATGAACAAAATAAGGAAACATATACATTAAATGTAATAAGATCTAAACAAGAAAAGAAAATAGTACAAACATGTCCTGATACTACAAGTAAGAGAGAATGGATAATGTTTACAATTTCAGCTTTATTAACATTTACACTTGGTATAGTGCTTGGGTATTACTTATCTAAAAAAGAAGTACTTCAAAAAATATTTAAAAAAGTAAAAAAAGATAAAAAAGTAGAAGAAGAATTATCTAATACAATAGAAATTCCTGATTTGAAAAAAAGTAAAAATAAAAAGAATAAATAGGACTAGTAATAATTACTAAGTCCTATTTTTTTATTTTCTTTATCTATAA
This sequence comes from Bacilli bacterium, assembly GCA_017459965.1. Classification (GTDB taxonomy): domain Bacteria; phylum Bacillota_I; class Bacilli_A; order RF39; family UBA660; genus CAG-433. The sequence continues at coordinate 248,584 of JAFUBW010000014.1, read as the reverse complement.
ATATTAAATTCTTAGGAGGATTATAAGTAAAATAAATTAATATTAAAAATATTATAAATATAATTATATAAAAATATTTATTTATAAAACTATAATCTTTATTACTCGTTAATATTAAATATGATAAAGATTTAGATAAACAAATACTTATAAAATATGATAAAAGAGTAATAAATAAACTATGTGATGTATTTATATATATTAGAGTATAAACTATTAGAAAAAATACTATGTTAAAAACAATTGAAAATAATATGCTCATTTTAAAATTATTAATATTTAATTTGTTCTTTTTTAATAAAAAATATTCAATAACAGCAGATGATAGATAACTTAAATATATTAATTTCATATGTTCAAAAATAGATTCATTCACTGGAAATAATAAAGATGTAAATGTATTTGGAAAGTAAACATATATATTATGATATAGAAAAGAAAATATAAATATTAAAAAAATACTAATAATAGTAATAACTTTATAATTCATTATTATGCTCCTTTTTTATAAAAATATTCAAAAAAGTGTAAAATATGCGTAAAATATAAAATTTTTTTCATTTTTTTAGGGGAATTTTAATAACTTTTGACGAATATATATATTGGAAGTGGTTTTTTATGACAAATAATATACCATACGATGAAATAATAAGTATACAAAGAAAAGCAAATATTGTTGATATAATTCGTGATTATGTACCTTTAGTTCAAAAAGGTAAAAATTATTTTGGAATATGTCCATTTCATGATGATCATAATCCTTCAATGAGTGTATCAACAGATAAGCAAATATATAAATGTTTTGTTTGCGGTAATTCAGGTAATGTATTTAATTTTGTTATGGAATATGAAAAAATATCATTTATGCAGGCTGTTAAAATAGTTGCAGAAAAAACAGGCATAGATATTGATATAAAAACTGATAATAAAACTTATATAGATAATACATATCATAGATTATATGATATATATGATATTGCTTATAAATTTTATCAAAATAACTTAAATACTACATATGGTAAAGCTGCTAAAAAATATTTAACTGATAGACAAATAGATGATTCAATTATAAAAGAATTTAATATTGGACTATCACCAAATGATTCAGAGTTATATAATATATTAAATAAAAAAGGCTTTACTGATAATGAAATAATAGAATCTGCTATATGTTATAAAAGTTCAAATAATATGTATGATATATATAAAAATAGAATTATGTTTCCTCTTTATAACTTACAAGGACAAGTAATTGGTTTCTCAGGAAGAGTATATGATAAAGCAAGTGAAAATAAATATATAAATACAAAGGAAACAAAAATATTTAAAAAAGGTGAATTATTATACAACTATCATAATGCAAAAGCACTTGCAAGAAAAGAAAAAAGTATTATAATAGTTGAAGGTTTTATGGATGTAATAAGACTTTGGTCAATTGGTATTAAAAATGTAGTCGCAACAATGGGTACCGCAGTTACTAAATTTCAAGCTAATTTAATTAATAAAATGGCTCCAAATATAATTTTAATGTTTGATGGTGATGAAGCTGGTAATAAAGCTACTCAAAGCTATTTAGAAAATTTTGGTAATAATATGGATAATATTAAAATAGTAAGACTTGAAGATAATTTAGATCCTGATGAGTATATACTTCAAAAAGGTAAAGATAAAATGTTGTATCATTTATCTCATCCAATTAATGTATATGATTATAAATTAAATTCATTAAAAGAAAATATTGATTTTTCAAATGGTAAAGATATATCAAATTATATTAATTTAATGATACCTGAAATTGAAAAAGTAGATGATGATATAGTAAGAGATATTGAAATTACTAAATTATCAAATTTAACAAATGTAGATAAAGAAATTATAAAATCAAAGATAAAAACAAATACTAATAAAGAAATCAAGTATAAAGAAAAAAGAAATGTAAAATCAAATAAATATGAAAAAGCATCAAAATATATATTATATAGAATGATACATGATACAAATATGATTTTATATTATTTTGATAATTTATCATATTTACCAGATGAACTAGATAGAAAACTTGCTAATGAAATTGTACTTTATTATAAAAAGTTTAATAGTTTTAATATAAATGATTTTGTAATATATCTAGAAGCTAAAAAAGATTTAATAAATTTAATTATTAATATAGATGATCTAAATTATACAAAAGAGGAATTAGAAGATTCAATAGATAATTATTTTAATGTAATAAAAGAAAGTCTATATAATAATCAAATAAATAAATTAACCAATCAATTAAAAAATGAAACAAACGAAATTAAAAGAAAAGAAATTGCACAACAAATAGTAGAAATAAAAATGAAGGAGAGTAAGTAATATGAACGAAATAAAAACATTTGAAGAAAGAAAAGAAGAATTATTAAAACAAGGAAAAGAAAATGGTTTCTTAACTTTTGAACAATTAGCGGACGCTTTAAAGGGTCTAGAAATGGATGCTGAAAGTTTAGATAATTTATATAATTTTTTAAATGATAATAATATAGAAGTAGTTGCTGATTCGGAAATATCAGATGAAGATGAAGGAGAAGATGATGTATCTTCAGTAGAAGAATTATTAAATGATGATTTATCACTTCCTAAAAATTTAAGTATAAATGACCCAGTTAGAATGTACTTAAAGGAAATAGGTAAAATAAGTTTACTTTCTTTAGAAGAAGAACTTGAACTATCTAAAAGAATTGATGAAGGTGATGAAGAAGCTAAAAGTAAATTAGCTGAATCTAACCTTAGACTTGTTGTATCAATTGCTAAAAGATATGTAGGAAGAAACTTATCATTCTTAGATTTAATTCAAGAAGGTAATATAGGTCTTATGAAGGCAGTAGATAAATTTGATTCATCAAAAGGATATAAATTTTCTACATATGCAACATGGTGGATTAGACAAGCAATTACAAGAGCAATCGCAGATCAAGCAAAAACTATAAGAGTACCTGTTCATATGGTAGAAACAATTAATAAATTAAAAAGAGTTCAAAGACAAATGACATTAGAATTAGATAGAGAACCAACAGAAGAAGAACTTTCAAAAGCACTTAATATGCCAGAAGAAAAAATAAGAGAAATTATTAAAATATCACTTGATCCACTATCACTTGAAACACCAATAGGTGAAGAAGAAGACTCACACTTAGGTGATTTTGTAAAAGATGATAAAACATTATCACCTGAAGAATATGCTATTAATGAAGTATTAAAAGATGAAATAGGTGAATTATTACTTACTTTAACAGAAAGAGAAGAACAAGTTATTAAACTTAGATTTGGTCTTATAGATGGAACATGTAGAACACTAGAAGAAGTAGGAACTATATTTGGAGTTACAAGAGAAAGAATAAGACAAATAGAAGCAAAAGCACTTAGAAAACTTCGTCATCCATCAAGAAGTAAAAAATTAAAGGATTATTTGGTGGACTAATATGAGAACTTCAAAAAGATTAAAGGCTATAACCGAGTTTATAGATGAAAATGATAAAATTATTGATATAGGATGTGATCATGCTCTTTTAGATATTTATTTAAAAGAAGAATATCCAAATATTAATGTAATAGCCACTGATATATCTGAAGGTGCTATTAAACAAGCAAAAAGATCAATACAAAGACATAATCTAGATGAAAAAATAGATGTTAGAATAGGTGATGGATTAACTGTCGCAGATACAGAAGAATATGATACTATTGTAATATCAGGTATGGGATTTTATACAATTAAAAAAATATTAAGTAATCAAGAAAAAATAAAAAATGTAAAAAAAATAATAATTCAATCTAATACGGATATAGTTAAACTAAGAAAATATATTATTAAATTAGGTTATAAAATATCAAGAGAAAAATTAATAGAAGATAAAGATATTATTTATACAATAATAGAATTTATCCCAGGTGTAGAAAAATATGATTATAAACAAATATATTTTGGACCAAGACTTATGGAAAATAAAGATGAATTATTTAATGATTACTACTCTAAAAAATTATTAAAATATGAAAATTTATTACTTCAACTACCAAATAATAACATTGTAAGTAAATTACACCATAAAAAATTAATAAAAATATTAAAAGAAGAAGTCAAAGTTAATGAATAACTTTGATTTTTTTAAAATTTAAAAATATTTATATCTTTCGACATATTTATTACATATATTGATTTATTCTTTATTTAGGTGATGAATATGAAAAAAGCTAAATTAAAGAATAATACTAAAAAGAAATTAAATATGAAAATATTAAAATTTCTTTTTTTTATTTTAATTGTAGGTGTAAGTTTTATATTTACTATTAGATATTTAATTAATAATAATGAGAATGTTACTAAAGATGAATATTTAAACTATTTACTTAATAAATCATATTTTAAAAATACTGATAATTTTATTATAAAAGAAAGTATAAAATTACTTTCAAAAGTAGATTTAAATAACCCAGATACATTACTTGATAATAAATTTAAAAATAATAATATAGAAGTAAAAAAAGATAATAAGGATGCTAAATCAGGAGAAGATGATTATAATGAAGATAACTATAATAAAATAACAACTTATATAGATAATACTAGTAAGACAGTAGATAATCCTTTAGTATATATTTATAATTCTCATCAACTTGAAACATATTCAAATCAAGGCCTTGAACATGATAATATAACTCCTAATGTAATGATGACATCATATTTACTTAAAGATCAATTAAATAAAAATGATATACCGACTATTGTAGAAGATACAAATATATCAGAATTTATTAAAATATCAAATTTATCGAGTGATTCATTTTATGCATCTACTAGAATATTTTTAAAAAATGTTATGAATAAATATAAAAATTTAAAATATTTTATAGATATACATAGAGATTCTGTTAATAAAGATATATCAACTACAACTATAGATAATAAAAAATATGCCAGAATATTATTTGTTTTAGGAACAACTAATCCAAATTATAAAGAAAATGAAAGTATAATGAAATCGCTTGATGATATATCAGATAAATTATATCCTGGACTATCTAGGGGTATTTATTATAGACCGACTCCTAATTGGCCTGATTCATATAATCAAGATTTAAATAAAGGAGTAATATTAATAGAAGTAGGTGCTAAAGAAAATACTATTGAAGAATTAACTAATACAGTAAATGCATTATCAGACATAATTAAAACTTATATAAAAGGAGAATAATATATGAAAATAAATCCTAAAAAAGTATTTAATTCAATAATGTTCGCACTTTTTACTTTATTTGTATCTTTATATATCGCATCAAATAATGGTTATTACGAATATCAAAATAAAGAAAAAACAACACTTACAAATGAAAAAATGAAACAATTCGAAGAAGATATAAAAAATGGAAAAAGAGTAGATATAAAAAATTATTTATCTACAAGTAAAAAGAATTATAATAATAAAATCACAAAACTTGGTAATACATTATCAGATGTCATTGATTATAGTATGATGGAAGGACTTGAAAAAACATTTAATTTTTTTGAAAAAATGATAGAATAATAAAAAAATATATTATAATTATAATAAGGAAGTGATAAATTGAATAATGCAGTAATAGTAAATATAAATGATTTTGGTATTACAAATGATGATAAAACTATAATTTGTACAAGCGCACTTGCCACTTGTATTGGGGTATTATTATATGATGAATTTGATAAAATTGCAGCTTTAGGACATTTTTATTCAAATTTATCTGGTTCAATTTATGAAGAAGAAGCAAATAATATTTTTTCAAATATAGTAATGATGTTAGACGAAAATAATTTAATTAATAAACAGATAAAATATATGATAATACCAGGTGGACATGCTTATTATTATAATAGTGAAAAAATATATAAAATATGTGATCAACTTGATAGTATGTTTAAAAATTATTCTAATTTTAAACCATTTGATCAAAAAGAACTAAAAGAAAACTCTATAAGAGAAAATATAAATACAAAATCATTGGAAGTTGCATTTGATGCATCTACTGGGAACTTTGTAACACATATTGTTTTTCCAAATGATATGGACTTTGATCATTATGAATTATATACAAATTATAATGTAAAGCAGTTATAGTAAAAAAAATAAAAATAGTGTATAATGTTTTATAGGTGAATTACATGAATCAAGAAAAAATAAGAAATTTTTCGATAATTGCTCATATAGATCATGGTAAAAGTACTTTAGCAGATAGAATGCTTGAAATAACAGGCGCAGTATCAAAAAGAGAAAGTAAAGATCAAATGCTTGATAGTATGGATCTTGAAAGAGAAAGAGGTATTACCATTAAATTAAATGCAGTTAAATTAGATTACAAAGGTTATACTCTTCATTTAATAGATACACCAGGTCATGTAGATTTTACTTATGAAGTATCTAGATCACTCGCAGCTTGTGAAGGTGCTATTTTAGTTGTGGATGCCACACAAGGAATAGAAGCGCAAACACTTGCTAATTCTTATTTAGCTTTAGAAAATGATTTAACAATAATACCAGTTATTAATAAAATAGATTTACCAAATGCTGATATTGATAAAAGAATAGAAGAATTAAATGAAGTATTTGGTTTTGAAAAAGATGAAATAATACTTACATCTGGTAAAACAGGTGAAGGTGTAGATAAACTACTTGATACTATTATAGAAAAAGTACCATATCCAAAAGGTGATATAAATAAACCACTTAGGGCACTTATATTCGATAGTATATTTGATTCTTATAAAGGTGTTATTATACAAACAAGAATAGTTGATGGAAAAATAAAAGTAGGAGATAAAATTAAATTTAAATCTACAAATGATATATATGATGTAACAGAAATTGGAGTAAATACTCCAAAAACATTAAAATTAAATGAATTATCTTCAGGAGATGTAGGATATATATGCGCATCAATAAAAAATATATCATCTGTTAAAATAGGTGATACAATTGTATTAAATGATAATGATAATGTAGAAGCACTACCTGGTTATAAAGAAATAAAACCTATGGTATATTCAGGTATATATCCAATAGAAACAAATAAATATAATGATTTAAGAGATGCTTTAGAAAAATTAAAATTAAATGATGCATCACTTAGTTTTGAACCTGAAACATCAAAGGCACTTGGTTTTGGATTTAGATGTGGTTTCTTAGGACTTCTTCATATGGATATAATAAAAGAAAGATTAGAAAGAGAATTTAACTTAGATATTATATTAACCGCACCATCTGTTATATATAAAGTATTAAAAACAAATAATGAAATAATTGAAGTAGATAATCCAAGTTCACTTCCAGAAAGAGGTTTAATTAGTAAAATAGAAGAACCATATATAAAAACAAATATATTTACTCCAACAGAATTTATAGGTCCAATTATGGAACTATGTCAAAACAAAAGAGGAAATTTTATAAATATGGATTACATAAATAAAACAAGAGTTAATTTACATTATGAACTTCCACTATCTGAAATAGTATATGATTTCTTTGATAAATTAAAATCATATACAAAAGGATATGCTTCTTTTGATTATGAATTCATAGGATATAAACAAAGTGATTTAGTAAAAATGGATATATTATTAAATGGTGAAATAGTAGATGCATTTTCAATTATTACACATAAAGAAAATGCTTATTCAAGAGGAAGAGCTACTGTAGAAAAATTAAAAGAAATAATACCAAGACAATTATTTGAAGTTCCAATACAAGCATTTGTTAATGGAAAAGCAATCGCAAGATGTGACATAAAAGCAAATAGAAAAAATGTACTTGCTAAATGTTATGGAGGAGACATCTCTAGAAAAAGAAAATTACTAGAAAAACAAAAAGAAGGAAAAAAGAAAATGAAAACTATTGGAAGTGTAGAGCTTCCACCAGAGGCTTTCTTATCTGTCTTAAGTGTAGAAGAATAAAATATTCTTCTTTTTTTTATGTAAATAATTTAAAAATTAGCACTCAACTATTGACATTGCTAAAATTAGTGTTATAATGGAGTTGTATTTGATGATTAGAGGTGATGATATTGCTAAGTAATAGACAAAATGAAATATTAAAACTGATAATTGAAGAATATAGTAAAGTACCAGTTCCAGTTGGATCAAAATCAATATGTGATAAATTAAATATTTCATCTGCTACTGTAAGGGCAGAGATGGCTAAGCTTGAAGATATTGGTTATTTAGAAAAAACGCATGTATCTTCTGGTAGAGTTCCATCAGAAAATGGTTATAAGTATTATGTAAATAATTTAATGAAACCAAAAGAAATGACTGGAGAAGATATGCTTAATCTTCAAACTATATTTCAAAATAAATCTTTAGTACTTTCTGATGCTATTGAAAAAAGTTTAGAAATTATATCAGAAATTACAAATTATACTGCAATTAACTTAGAAAATAATGAATCAAGACTTAAGAAAGTAGAAGTAGTTCCACTTTCAGTTGATAATCTACTTGCTATTGTTATAACTGATAATGGGCATGTAGAAAATAAAAAAATTGATTTAAAGAATTCTGATTTAGAAGAAATTAGAAAAACTGTTGAATTAATTAATAAACTAATTGTAGGTACTCCAATTAATGAAGTATCTGAAAAACTAGAATATGAAATTAAACCAATTATTGGTCAATATATTCAAAATCATGAAATGATATATAATGCATTTTATAATGCTTTTAGTGATTTAAAGAATAAAGATGATATGACTATGAAAGGTAAAAATAAAATTCTAGAACTTGAAGAATTCTCTAATAATGCAGATAAAATTAAAAAGATAATAAATAAGTTTGATGATGAAAATATAGTATCTTCTATAAAAGAAGAAGATGGTGGAATTAATGTTTATATTGGTACAGAAAATAATATTGATGAAGATTTAACTGTAATTAAAACAAAGTATAATGCTAAAGGTGAAGAAGGAACGCTTGCTATTATAGGTCCTAAAAGAATGGATTATGATAGAGTTGTTAGTCTTCTTGATTATCTTAAATCTTGCATAGAAAGGGAATAAATATGGAAGAAGAAAAAATAGTAACAGAAAAAGAAAATATAGAGAATAAAAAAGAAAAGAAAGACCATAAGAGTAAAGATAAGAAATTAATAGAAGAACTTCAAAATCAAATATCAATTTTAAATGATAAGAATATGAGAGTAACAGCAGAAATGCTTAATACTGTAAGAAGAAAAGATGAAGAAGCATCTAGACTTTTAAAATATTCAAATGAATCATTAATACTTGAACTTCTTCCAACAATTGATAATTTTGAAAGAGCACTTTCTATAAAATCAGATAATGCTGATATTATAAATTATCAAAAAGGTTTTGAAATGATATATACTAGTCTAATTAGTATATTAAATAAGTTCGAAGTAAAAGAAATTGATTGTATTAATAAAGAATTTGATCCTACTTTTCATCAAGCAGTAATGACTGAAGAAAAGGAAGGAACTAATCCTAATATAATAATTGAAGTAATGCAAAAAGGTTATACTTATAAAGATAAAGTCATAAGACCAGCAATGGTTAAGGTTAGTAAATAAAGGAGAGGATATATATGAGTAAAATAATAGGTATTGACTTAGGTACAACAAATAGTTGTGCAGCTGTATTAGAAGGTGGAAATGCTACAGTAATAGCAAATCCAGAAGGAAATAGAACTACACCATCTGTAGTAGCATTTAAAGGTGATGAAATAATCGTTGGTGATGCTGCTAAAAGACAAATGGTAACAAACCCAGATACAATTTATTCAATTAAAAGATTAATGGGTACAAATGAAAAAGTAAAAGCAAATGGTAAAGAATATACACCACAAGAAATATCAGCAATGATACTTGGTTATATTAAAGACTATGCAGAAAGTTATTTAGGTGAAAAAGTAACTAAAGCTGTTATTACAGTTCCAGCATACTTTAATGATGCACAAAGACAAGCAACTAAAGATGCAGGTAAAATCGCAGGACTTGAAGTAGAAAGAATTATCAATGAACCAACTGCAGCTTCTCTTGCATATGGTTCTGATAAACAAGATGAAGCAAATACAATTTTAGTATATGACCTTGGTGGTGGTACATTTGATGTATCAATTCTTGAACTTGGTGATGGAGTATATGAAGTTAAATCAACATCAGGTAATAATAAACTAGGAGGAGATGACTTTGATAATAGAGTATCTGATTATTTAGTAGATTTATTCAAAAAAGAAAATGGTATAGATTTATCTAAAGATAAAATGGCTATGCAAAGAATTAAAGATGCATCAGAAAAAGCTAAAAAAGATTTATCTGGTGTAACATCTACACAAATATCATTACCATTTATCTCACAAGGTGAAAATGGACCACTTCATTTAGAAACAACTTTAACAAGAGCTAAATTTGAAGAATTAATTAGAGATCTTGTAGAATCAACTATTGAACCAGTTAGAAATGCTTTAAAGGATGCTAATTTAACTAAAAATGATATAGATAAAGTAATATTTGTTGGTGGATCAACAAGAATACCAATGGTAAGTGATATAGTTAAAAAAGAACTTGGAAAAGAACCATCAAAAGGAGTTAACCCAGATGAAGTAGTTGCTATGGGTGCAGCTATTCAAGGTGGAGTATTAACTGGTGAAGTTAATGACATAGTACTACTTGATGTAACACCACTTTCTTTAGGTATTGAAACTTTAGGTGGAGTAATGACTGTATTAATTCCAAGAAATACAACTATTCCAACAAGTAAATCACAAGTATTTAGTACTGCTGCTGATAATCAACCAGCTGTTGATATACATGTTCTTCAAGGTGAAAGACCAATGGCTGCTGATAATAAAACTTTAGGTAACTTCCAACTTACAAATATACCACCAGCACCAAGAGGAATACCTCAAATAGAAGTAACATTTGATATAGATGCAAATGGTATAGTAAATGTAAAAGCTAAAGATTTAGGTACTAATAAAGAACAATCAATTACAATTACTGCTTCTACATCACTTACTGATGAAGAAATAGATAAAATGGTAAAAGAAGCAGAAGCTAATAAAGAAAAAGATGCAAAAAGAAAAGAAGAAGTAGATACTAAAAATGAACTTGAACAATTAGTATTTGCAACAGAAAAGGCAATTAAAGACTTAGAAGGAAAGATTGATGATAAAGAAAAATCTGAAGCAGAAGATGCTATAAAAGAAGCAAAAGATGCTATGGAATCTAATGATATAGATAAAATGAAATCAGCTAAAGATAAATTAAATGAAAAAGCTATGGCACTTGGTCAAAAAGTATATGAAGAAGCAGCAAAAAAAGCTCAAGCTGAACAAGCAAATAATAATGAAACAACTACTGAAGATAAAAAAGATGACAATGTAGTAGATGCAGAGTATGAAGAAAAATAATTAGAAGTTCTAGATAATTCTAGAACTTTCTAATTTAAAATAAAGGAGATACTATGGAAAAACAAAAACTTAGAAGTGAAATTGATGATAAGTATAAATGGGATTTAAGTAGTATATACAAGAGTGATGATGAATTTTTAAAAGAATTAGAATCTATAAAAGAAGAAATAAAAGAGGTAGATAAATATTCAAAAACTATAATGTCTTCGGCAGAGAATTTATATAATGCTCTTAAACTTACAGATAATCTTGAGATGAAATTAGAAAAATTATATTCATATGCACATTTACACAATGATGAAGATACATCTAATAATAAATATCAAAAATATTATGGATTAGTTATTAATTTAGATAGTGAATATTCTAAAATAACAAGTTTTATTATTCCAGAACTTATGAAATATGATTATTCAAAAATAGAAGAATTTTATAAAGATTATCCAAAATTAAAGGAAGAATATGAATTTGTATTATCAGATTTATTTAGATCCAAAAAATACAAGTTAGATGAAAATGTAGAAAAAGCATTATCTCATCTTACAAAAGCATTTGATAATTCTGAAGATATTTACTCACTTCTTACTAATTCAGATTTTACATATGACAATATTAAATTAGAAGATGGAAAAGAAATAGAGCTTACTGATAGTAATTATTCAATATATATTTCATCAAATAATAGAAATATTAGAAAAAGTGCATTTGATTCAATGTATAAAACATATAAAAAATATACTAATACAATATCTAAGTGTTTATCTAACAATGTAGAAGCTAATGTTTGTTTATCAAAACTTCGTGGTTATAAAAGTACATTATCTTCAGCTTTATTTGATGATAATATAAGCGTTGATGTATATAATAATTTAATTACTACTGTTTCAAATAATTTAAATCCTTTATTTGATTATTATAATTATAAAAAGAAACTACTTAATTTAGATGAACTTCATATATATGATATATTTACACCTGTAATAGATGAAAAAGATAAAACATATACTTTTGAAGAAGCTAAAAAACTTGTTATTGATTCACTGAAAGTTTTAGGTGATGATTATATTAAAGTACTTGAAAGTGCTTTTAATGAAAGATGGATTGATGTTTATAATAATAAAGGTAAAAGAGGAGGAGCATATTCTTCAGGTAGTTATCTTACCAAACCATTTTTACTTTTAAATTATGAAGGTAGACTTAATGATGTAAGTACACTTGCTCATGAACTTGGTCATTCTATGCATACATATTATTCATGTAAAAATAATCCATACCAATATCATGGATATAAAATATTTGTTGCAGAAGTCGCATCTCAAGTTAATGAATTATTACTTGCCAATTATATTTTAAATAATTCAAATGATAAAGAAGAAAAAATATCTGTATTAAATAATTTACTAGAACTTTATAAAGCATCATTATTTAGACAAACAATGTTCGCACAGTTTGAAAAAGAAATATATGAAGCAGTAGAAAATGGTGAAATTTTAACAAGTGATTATTTATGTAACAAATATTATAATATAAATAAAGAATATTTTGGTGATTCTGTAGTATTAGATGAAGAAATAAAATATGAATGGGAAAGAATACCACACTTTTATTATTTCTTTTATGTATACAAATATGCTACTTCTATATGTGCAGCAACTTATATAGCAAATGAAATATTAAAAGGTAATGATGAAATAAAAGAAAAATATTTAAAATTTTTAACATTAGGTGGCTCTATGTATCCACTTGATGAACTTAAAACTATAGGTATTGATATGACTGATAAAAAAGTAATTGAGGATACTATTAAATATTTTGAAGATATATTAAATCAATTTAAAATTTTGAGTGAATAGAAGGTGAAGTAAATTGGCAAAAAGAGATTACTATGAAGTACTTGGAGTATCAAAGGATGCCGATGATAAACAAATAAAAAGTGCATTTAGAAAACTTGCTAAAAAATATCATCCAGATTTAAATAAAGATAAAGATGCACCTGAAAAATTTAAAGAAGTTCAAGAAGCTTATGAAGTATTGTCAGATGAAAAGAAAAGAAAAACTTATGATCAATTTGGTCATGCTGCATTTGATCAAAATGGTAATACTGGATTTGGTGGTTCTGGAGGTTATGGAGGATTCTCAGGTGATTTTTCATCATTTGGATTTGATGATATCGATTTAGGAGATATCCTTTCTGGTATGTTTGGTGAAGGCTTTGGATTTAGAAATAGATCATCTAAATCACAAAGGGCATATAAAGGTGAAGATTCACTTTATCAAATGAATATATCATTTATGGAAGCAGTTCATGGATGTAAAAAAGATATTACTTTAGATGTATATGAAACATGTGATAAATGTGATGGTAAAGGTGGATTTAATGAAAAAAATTGTCCAAATTGTCATGGAAGTGGAACCGTAACTAGTCAGCAAAATACACTTTTTGGATCATTTGTTTCAAAAACAACTTGTCCAGAATGTAATGGTTCTGGTAAAGTATTCTCTGAAAAATGTTCTGATTGCAGGGGTAAAGGTAAAGTAAGAGTAAGAAAAACATTATCAGTTAATATACCCGCAGGTGTTGATACTGGGCATCAAATAAGATTAAAAGAAAAAGGGGAAGCAGGTTTAAATGGTGGACCAAATGGAGATGTTTATGTAGAATTTAAAGTAGAAGAACATCCAATATTTAAAAGAAGAGAAAATGATATTTATATGGAACTTCCAATTAATATAGTTGAAGCTACTCTTGGATGTAAAAAAGAACTTTCTATTATGGATGAAGACATAGTCTTAACAATTCCAGAAGGGACTCAAAATTTAGATAAACATAGAATAAAAGGAAAAGGGGTTCCTTATATAAATTCATCAAAAGTTGGTGATTTATATATAATTATTAAAGTAGTAACTCCTACTAAACTTGATAGAAAACAAAAAGAATTATTCAAAGAATTATCTAAAACTAATTTAGATGATAATGATATATTAAAAAAATTTAAAAAAATATTTAAATAATAAAAAAACGACATTATTTATAAGTCGTTTTTTTTATACTTATATTGGTGATGAGATATGAAAGTTTATTTAGATATTATTTTCTTATGTAATATAATATTTGATTTTATTATACTTATATCTACATCTTTAATATTAAAAAGAAATACTAAATTATATAGAATTATATTAGGTTCTTTATTTGGAAGTTTTACTTTAATTATATTATTTATTCGAATGAATCAAATAGAACTATTTTTGTATAAACTTATAGTAAGTATTTTTATGATTATTATTTCATTTGGTTATAAAAATATAAAATATACTTTTAAAAATATATATTATATGTATTTGATAAGTATGATTTTAGGAGGCTTTTTAACATTCATTAATAATTCCTTATCTAACATAAACGAAGGTTTATTGTTTATTAATTCTAATATAAAAATTAATATTATTATTTCTATTATTTTATCAATTTTTTTATTAATTAGTTATATAAAAAATATAAAAGAATTAAAAACTAACTATAATAAATATTATAAAATCGACATATATTTTAACAAAAATAAAATTTCATTAAATGGATTTTTAGATACAGGAAATAAACTAATTGATCCATATAAAGGGTGGCCAATTATATTAGTTGATAAAGATAAAATAAATATAAATAAGAATTATATATTTGTCCCTTATAATACAATTTCATCTCATGACTTACTTAAATGTATTAAAGTAGATAAAATATATATAGAAAAAATAGGTATAAGAAAAAAATTATTATTAGGTTTAACAGATAATATAAATATTGATGGAGTAGATTGTATATTAAACGAAAAATTATTGGAGGGATAATATGATTAATTTAATAAAAAAGATGTTAAGAAGTATATTTAAAAAATATAATGAAGTATTCTTTTTAGGAAGTACGGATATACTTCCAGAACCTCTTTCTAAAGAAGATGAATATAAATATGTTGAATTATTTCAAAGTGGAGATATGACTGCCAGAAATATACTTATAGAACATAATTTACGATTAGTAGTTTTTTTATCAAAGAAATATGAAAATACTAAAATAGATTTAGAGGATTTAGTATCTATTGGAACGATTGGATTAATAAAAGGAATAAATACTTATAAAAATGATAAAAATATAAAACTTGCGACATATGCATCTAGATGTATAGATAATGAGATACTTATGTATTTAAGAAAAAACAAAAAAAGAAAAGCTGATGTATCACTTGACGAATCACTTTCTTTTGATTCAGAGGGAAATGAACTTCATCTTGAAGATATACTTGGTACAGATGCCGATATAGTTACTAAAGATATAGAAGAAAGTGATATGAAAAAAATAATGTTATCAGAAATAAATAAATTAAATGAAAGAGATAAACAAATAATAATATTAAGGTATGGTTTAAATGGGAATGAGGAACTTACTCAAAAAGAAGTCGCACAACTTCTTGGTATGTCTCAAAGTTATATATCAAGAATAGAAAAGAAAGTAATAAATAAAATAAGTAATATAATAAAAATATAAAAAAGTAGAAATTAATTAATTTCTACTTTTTCATTATCTAAATATTCTTTAAAAGTTTCAATAAATACAGGTATTTCTTTTTTTATTACATCAGGATATACACTACTGCAATTTTTAATAGCTTGGTATATATGTTTAAAAGTTACTTTGTCAGAATTTTCAAATTTAGCGTATGTAAAACATTTAGAAAATAAGGCAAGTGTTACATCTGGATATCTTGATCCATTTTCATAAACTCTTTTATATTCAGATGTCATATTTACTAAAAATTTAACAACTTGTTCAAGTAAATAATTAGTATATGGCCATTTAACACCTGTAGTTTCTTCAATTTTTCTTAAGGTACCACATACTATTTTAGTAGTTGTTTCTTGATTTGGTTCATCTACTTCAATTCTTTCGAATCTTCTAAGGAAAGCTTTATCTTTAAGTAAATATTCTTCAAATTCTTTAGTAGTTGTCGCACCAATTACTTTAATATCACCTCTATCTAAACCTGGTTTTAACATATTTAAAAAATCAACCTCACCATTTTTAGATGCAGTAACAAGAGAATGTATTTCATCAATAAATAATATAATATCTTTTTTACCCATAATTTCATTTATTAAAAGTTGTAATTTAGATTCTTCATTTCCTTCATCATTATATGTTCCAAGAAGAGAAGAAGTATTTATTTTAAATATTTGGGTATTCATTAAAGCATTAGGAACTTCTTTTCTTTGTATTCTATAATTTAAACCTTCTACAATAGATGTTTTACCAATACCAGCTTTACCAGTTAAAACAACTGATTTTTCTGGACTAAGTAGTATTAATATCATTTTATTTATTTCTTCATCTCTTGCAATCGCGGGATTAGTAATATACCTTTTTTTAGTTAAATTTTCACCATATCTATTAAGCATACTAAAATGTGTATTATTAACATCACTTACAAATGGTTCAATATCATTTATTATTGGTTCTTCATATATGTTATTTGGTTCAAAATCTAAATTATCATTATTATTCATAAATCCACTTCCTTTAGTTATATTATTAGTATACCAAAATATGACAAAATTTACTAGTAAAATATTGTCAAGATTTTATTTTGTTCGTAAAATAACTTGTCTATTTTTTTTTATTATCTTATAATTTTACTAGTGAGGGTATAAATATGCAAAGATATTTCGCAATCGATAAAAATTTAAATATAACAATTCAAGATAAACATCATATAATAAATGTTATGAGAATGAAGAAAACAGATAATATTGAAATAGTATATGATGAAAAAGTATATTTATGTGAAATAGATAATATTACAAAAAAAGATGTTACTTATAAAATAATAAAAGAAATAAATGAAAATAATGAACTTTCTAAAAAAGTAACAATAGCTATACCACTTGTAACAGAAAAAAAATTAGATTTTATATTTCAAAAATGTACCGAACTAGGTATATATGATTTTATAATTTATAATTGTGAAAGAAGTAAAGTAAAAATAACTGATAAATTAGATAAAAAATTAGAAAGATGGAATTTAATAATTAAAGAAGCAGCCGAACAATCGTTTAGAAATATGCTTCCAAAGGTTTATGCTATAAAGGAATTGGAAGATTTAATAAAATTAGATTATGATATATCACTAGTCGCATCAACAAAAAAAGTTAAAAAAACTATGAAAAATATATTACAAAATTCGACAAATTATGATAAGATTATTATAGTGGTTGGTCCTGAAGGCGGACTTACTGAAAATGAAGAAAAATTTTTGCTTGATAATGGATATGAAGGAGTAACATTTGGCAATACTATTTTAAGATGTGAAACAGCTCCAATGTTTATTATGAGTGCTATAAAATATGAACTAGAAGGTGATTAATATGATGTTAGATAATATTTTTTATATGTATTCACAAATGGATAATAGTAGTCAAATACTCTTGTTTTTAATTATATTAGTCGCACTTATGTTAGTTTCAATTTTTATTATTAATCATATTACAAAAAAAAGAAACGAAAAATATGATAAAATGTTTAATCCGATTGATAGATATACAAAAACTATGAATAAACAAATTAAAAATAATAAAGAAGATAGTATAAAAAATATAGTTGTTGAAAAGAAAAAACAAAAACAAGAAAAATTCATAGAAGCTGTTAATGAAGATATTGAAGTAATGGAAGATCCAGAAATTATAGAAGTAGTTTCTGATAATAATTCAATTGATAAAATTGCAAATCTTTTAGAGGATAATATTAATAATCCAAAACCAATAGATTTAACAAAGTTTGAAGAAGAAGAAGAAAAAAATGCAATTATAAGTTATGATGAACTTGTTAGAAAAGCAGGTGCTAAAAAAATAATTTATAAAACAGAAAAAGCAACTATTAATGAAGAAGTAAAAGAAGATAAAATAGAGATAAAAAGTGATAATTCAAAAAAATTTAAAGCATCTCAAGTAATATCTCCTATATATGGAATAAAAAAACAAAATCAAGAAAAAAAAGAAATAGATGAATTTATTGACTTAGAAGATATACCAGTAAATGAAAATAAATATACAGATGAAGATTTACAAAAAGATATTACATTTTTAACTAGTTTAAAAACATTTAGAAGTAATCTTGACTAATAAAAAAGTTATGATAATATATTAAAACAATAATTATTATTGTTTTTTTCTTTTAAAAAAGAAGGTGATTATATGAAAGTTGGTTTTTATACACTTGGATG
The DNA here is from genome assembly GCA_017459965.1 of Bacilli bacterium. Taxonomy (GTDB): domain Bacteria; phylum Bacillota_I; class Bacilli_A; order RF39; family UBA660; genus CAG-433. The sequence continues at coordinate 229,885 of JAFUBW010000014.1, read as the reverse complement.
TAAAGTTAATGCTTATGAAATAGAATTTTTAATAAATGAATTTAAGAAAAAAGGATATAAAATAGTAGATTTTAATGATAAAGCAGATATTTATATTATTAATACATGTAGTGTTACTAATACATCAGATCAAAAATCTAGAAAGATAATTAGACAAGCATGTAAAAATAAAAATGCTATTGTAGTAGTTATGGGTTGCTATAGTCAAATGAAATCAGATATTATAAAAGATATAGATGGAGTATCTATTGTAATAGGTAATAAAGATAAAAATAAAGTAGTTGAACTTGTTGAAAAATATTTAAAAGATAAAGAAGAATTTATAAATATTCAAAATATAGAAAATACTACATTTGAAGATATGTATATAGATAAATTTGAAAATCATACAAGAGCATTCGTAAAAATACAAGATGGATGTAATAATTATTGTTCATTTTGTATTATACCTTATGCAAGAGGTAATGTAAGAAGTAAGAAAAAAGAGTATGTTATAGATGAAGTAAAATCACTTGTAAAAAATGGATATAAAGAAGTAGTTTTAACAGGTATCCATACAGGGCATTATGGACAAGACTTAAAAGAATATGATTTTTCTGATTTATTATTAGAACTTGAGAAAATAGATGGACTTGAAAGAATTAGAATATCATCAATAGAAATTGTTGAACTAACTGATAAATTTTTAAATGTGTTAAGAAATAGTAAAAAAATAGTAAATCATATACATATTCCACTTCAATCTGGATGTGATAAGATATTAAAATTAATGAATAGAAGATATGATATTAATTATTATATAGATAAAATTAATAAAATAAGAGAAATAAGACCTGATATGGCAATAACAACTGATGTTATTGTAGGATTCCCAAATGAAACAGAAGAAGACTTTAATATAACAAAAGAAAATATTAAAAAAATAGAATTTGTTGAACTTCATGTGTTCCCATATTCAAAAAGAGAAGGAACTAAAGCTGCATCAATGAATGGTCAAATAAATGGTAATATTAAAAAACAAAGAGTAAAAGAATTGATTAATATTTCAGAAGAATTAAAAAATAATTATTATAAAAAATATATTAATAATATAGACTATGTACTTTCTGAAACTATAGATGATGAATATGTTATTGGACATTTATCCAATTATGGTAAAGTAAAATTTAAAGGAAATAAAGAAGACTTAAATAAAATAATAAAAGTTAAATTATTAAAATATGAAAATGATATTTATTTAGCAGAAAAGATTTAAGTCTTTTTTTTGACTTTTTTTGAATTTTAAGTATAATATAACACACAAAAAAAGGGGGTTAATATGGCTAGTATTGATAAATTTGATAAAAAAATAGATATTACTATTGATTATTTAAAACAATCATCTAATATTGATCCAAGAATTAATGAAATATATAAAGGTATAAGAATTAAACCATTTATTAATACTCTAAGAAATATATACAATAATGGTAAAAAATTAGAAGATGGATCTATTAAATATAAAATATATGTATTAACAAGGGACCAAATAGATAAATTAAATTCTAATAATTTTAATTGGAATAAAGAATCATTAGAAGAACAGTTTGATAATAATATTACTTTATTAAATGAGTTTGTAAATAAATATAATAGATATCCAAATATAAATGAAATATATAAACATCATGATTTAGGTTCATGGGTTAATAATATAAGGAATATTTTTAAAAATGGACTAGTTCAAGAAGATGGTTCTATAAAAATAGAATTTAATTCAAAAATTAAATATTTATCAAAAGATAGAATAGATAGATTAAATGATATAGGATTCATTATAAAAAAAGAATCTAAACCAGTTAAAATTATAAAAAAAGAAAAGAAAGATAAATGGTTATTACATTTTGAATCATTAAAAAGATATATGGATGAACATGACAATTTATTACCTGTTTATGGTGAATTCTATGAAGACTGTGAACTTGGGAATTGGGTTAATAAACAAAGATTAATTTTTAATCAAGGTGATGAATTAAAGAACGGAACAATTAAATACGCGACATCTATATTAACTAAAGAGAGAATAGAAAAATTAAATTCAATTAATTTTGATTTTATAGGTAACAAAGAAAAATATTATAAAAAAGAAATAAAAAATACAGAAGATATGAATAAAAAAAGAAGATATTTACTATTACAATTAAATAAAATATTAATTAATCAAAAAAATAATATTGATTCTAAACAAGATATTGACTCATTAAATAAAAAAATTATAAAAATAATAGAAAAACGAGAAATATAACATTAATATGGTTATATTTCTTTTTATTTAATTTTATGTTATAATACTATATGATTAATGAGGTGATTTTATGGAATCTAACACAACATTTTTATTTGATGTATCTGAAATAGATAATGTTTTAGTTGAAGAAACTATTAAAGATGTTTATAATTCTTTAGAAGAAAGGGGATATAATCCAATAAATCAAATAGTAGGTTATTTAATAAGTGGAGATCCTGGTTATATTTCTTCATACAATGATTCTAGAAAGAAAATTTCTAAGTTAGAAAGAACTCAAATTGTAGAAGTTTTACTTAGAAATTATATATCAAAATGAGATTACTAGGTTTGGATTTAGGAACTAAAACATTAGGTATATCAATTTCTGATAATTTAGGTATAATCGCATCTAAATATGATCTAATTAAATTTAAAGAAGAAGATTATAAAGATGCTTTAGATAAATTATTACCAATTATAAATGAATTTAATATTACAACTGTTGTTTTAGGACTACCTAAAAATATGAATAACACATTAGGTTATGCTGCCAAAAGAAGTCTTAAATTTAAAGAAATGCTAGAAAGTAATGGTATTAATGTTATTCTTCAAGATGAAAGATTATCTTCTGTTGAAGCTAACAATGTACTTATAAAAGGCAATACTTCTAGAAAAAAAAGAAAAGAAAATGTTGATGCACTTGCAGCTACAATAATACTTCAAAGTTATTTAGACAGAAAAGAGGTATAAGTATGAATATATTATCCAATGATAATAATTTTACATATATAGATGAAAATGGTAATAAAATTATTTGTGATATATTATGTGATTTAGAAACAAAAGAAAAAAATTATCTTATATATACTGATAATACTAAATATAAAGATGGAAGTAAAAAAATATATGCATCTTCATATATTATTGATGATTCTAAAAAAATACTTGAATCAATAAATACTGAAGAAGAATGGAATATGATTGAAGCTATTTTATCGTATTTAACAAAAGAAAATTAAGAGGTGCTTAGATGTATAATGATGTAATTAAAGAAATGGAAAAATATGCGGAAGAAAATTCTGTACCTATCATGCAGAAAAGAAGCATGACTTTTTTATGTAAATTTATTAAAAAAAATAATATTAAAAGAATCTTAGAAATAGGAACAGCCATAGGATATTCAGCTATTAACATGGCTTTAGTAGATGAAAATATTGAAATAGTTTCAATAGAAAGAGATCAAGATAAATATATTGAAGCAATTAAAAATATTAAAAAATGTAATTTAGATAAAAGAATATCATTAATATTAGGTGATGCATTAAACTTAGAATTAGAAGGAAAATATGATATGATTTTTATTGATGCAGCAAAAGGTCAATATTTAAATTTCTTTAATAAATATAAAGAAAATTTAGTAGATGATGGATTTGTTATAAGTGATAATATCGAATTTCATGGACATGTAGAAAACTATGATAAAATTGAAAATAGAAATCTAAGACAACTTGTTGGTAAACTTATAAAATATATAGAATTTTTAAAAGAAAATGATGAGTATGAAACTAAATTTTACAAAGTTGGAGATGGGCTTGCAATTACATATAAAAAAGGTGAAGTAGATGAATAATATAATAGTATCATTGCCTACGAAGGAAAATTTTAAATTTTTTTCAGAAAATAAAATTGATGGTTTTGCTATGGGAATTGAAAATTTTAGTGAAAATTTTAATCATTACATTAAAGAATCAAATTTAAAAAAAGTAATTGATGACATAAATAAAAATAATCATAAAGTATATATAATGTTAAATAAATTATATTTTAATAATCAAATAGATGATTTAAAAAAATTATTAAAAAAATTAAGCAAATTAAATATAGAAGCAATAATATTTTCTGATATTGCTGTTTTTAATATAGTAAAAGAAAATAATTTAGATATTAAATTAATATGGCATAGTAAAATGGTAACAAATTCAAAAAGTATTAATTTTTACGAAAAAAGGGGATTATATGGCTATATCATTACCCCTCAAATAACACTTGATGAATTTATTAAAATAACAAAAAATACTAATTCTAAAGCTATTATTAAATTGTTTGGATATACAAATATGGCAACTTCTTCAAGAAGTTTAATAACAAATTATTTTAATAATTTTAATATAAATAAAGATTCAAATAAAAAGTATTATATGTATGAAAAAATAACTAAAGAATTTTATCCAATAGTTGAATCTGATTATACTAATTTTTTCTCAAGTAAAGTATTAAATGGAATAATGGAATATAAAAAATTAATAAATAATAATATTGATTGTATGATTTATTTAGATGATTATATGATAAATGAAAATAGTTTTTATAATATAATTGAAGCATTTGTTGCACTTAAAAATCATCCTAATGATGAAGCATTTGCTGAAAAATTAAAAAAAGTAATTGATTCTAATATGTTTAATGAAACTGATAATGGTTTTTTAAATAATAAAACTATATATAAGGTGAAGAAAGATGAATAAGATAGAACTACTCGCACCAGCTGGTGACTTAGAAAAATTAAAATGGGCTATTTTTTATGGTGCAGATGCTGTATACATAGGTGGTAAAAATTTTTCACTTAGGGCAAATGCTACTAATTTTACAATTGATGAAATAAAAGAGGGAGTAAAATATGCTCATGAGAATAATGCAAAAGTATATGTAACTGTAAATATTGTATTTCATGAAGATGATTTTGATGGTCTTATAGATTATTTAAAAGAACTTGAAAATGCCAATGTAGATGCTATAATCGCATCAGACATATTTATACTTGATTTACTAAAAGAAAATAATATTAAATTAGAATTTCATTTAAGTACGCAAGCTTCTACATTAAATAATGAGGCAGCTAAGTTTTATAAAAAAATAGGAGTAAAAAGAGTTGTACTCGCAAGAGAATGTGATAAAGAAACTATAAAAGCAATAATTAATGAAAAAATAGATACAGAGGTATTTATACATGGTGCGATGTGTACATGTTTCTCTGGAAGGTGTCTTCTTTCAAATTATATGACTAATAGAGATTCAAATAGAGGTGGATGTGCTCAGGTATGTAGATGGACTTTTGATTTATATGATGAATATAAAAAGAAAGTATCAGATAATGAATTTGCAATTTCTCCTAAAGATTTATCTCTTTTAAAATATATTCCAGATTTAATAGATATGGGTGTAACTTCTTTAAAAATAGAAGGTAGAATGAAATCTATATATTATATAGCTACTTTAGTTAGAATATATAGAATGGTAATAGATAAATATATATCTGATAAAGAGAATTATAAATATGATAAAAAATTAGAAAAAGAATTATATAGATGTGCTAATAGAGAAACTATAGATCAATATTTTAATTCATTTCCTACTGAAAAAGAACAATACTATATAGGAAGAGATGAAGTATCTAATCAAGATTTCTTAGGCGTAGTCCTTGATTATGATGAAAAAGCAAAAGAAATTATATTAGAGCAAAGAAATTTCTTTAAAAAAGGGGATATTATTAATATATTTGGGCCAAATAAAGAATCATTTAATATAAAGGTTGAATATATTAAAAATACAGAAGAAGAAATGATAGATGCTGCTAGACATCCTAAAGAAATATTAAGAATTCCATGCATGAAAAAAGTAGAAAAAAATGATTTAATTAGAATAAATTTCTTTGATGAATAAAAAAATTTAATATGTTCGTTGACAAAATGTATAAAATGTAGTATTATTTCTTCATGCTTAAAAAAGTTATTAATAAGAGGTGATTAAATTGACATCTAAAGAAGAACACTTTGTAACAGAAGAAGGCTTACAAGAATTAAAAAATGAATTAGAAGATTTAACAGTTAATGTTAGACCTGAAGTAATAAATGCTATTAAAGAAGCAAGAGCACTTGGTGATTTATCTGAAAATGCTGAATATCATGCTGCAAAAGATAAACAATCACAAGTAGAATCAAGAATAAGAGAACTTGAATATTTAATAGAAAATGCTACTGTAATTAAAGAAGGAGATAATTCTGAAGTTAGAATTGGATCTACAGTAGAAATAAAGTATATTGATGATGATGAAGTAGAAGAATATAAAATTGTAGGTTCTACAGAAGCAGATCCATTTGAAAATAAGATATCTAATTCATCACCAATCGCAAAAGCAATAATAGGTAAAAAAGTAAATGATATCGCATCAGTAGAAAGTCCAAATGGAAGCTATGATGTACAAATAGTATCAATAAAATAATTTATTTACACATAAAGCAATTAATATTGCTTTTTTTCTTGATATTAAAATAAAATTATTATATAATATAGTAGATTTTTGTTGGAGGGATAAAATGAAAAACATACATGAAATAGAAGTAAAAATAGAAAAAGAAGAATGGACAAAAGCTCTTGATAAATCTTTTGAAAAAGCAAAAAATAATGTAAAAGTTGATGGATTTAGAAAAGGTATGGTTCCAAGAAATATATTTGAAAAGAAATTTGGTAAAGAATCTTTATATGAAGAAGCTATTAATATAGTTCTTCCAGATGCATATGATAAAGTTTTTAAAGAAAATAAAGATTTAGTTCCAATAATTCAACCTAGTATTGATATTAAAGAAATAAATGAAGAAAGTGTAACATTTATATTTAAAATAACTACTAAACCAGAAGTTAAAATAAAAAAATATAAAGGTTTAAATGTAAAAAAAGAAAAAGCAAAAGTAACTAAAGAAGAAATAGATCATCAAATAGAACATTTAAGAGAGCAATATGCTGATATGGTTATAAAAGATGGAAAAATTGAAAATGGTGATACAGCTGTTATTGATTTTGAAGGATTTAAAGATGATGTAGCATTTGAAGGTGGTAAAGGAGAAAACTATCCACTAGTTATAGGTAGTAATACATTTATTCCTGGATTTGAAGAACAATTAATTGGTCTTAAAGCAGGTGATGAAAAAGATGTACTTGTTACATTCCCAGAAGAATATGCATCAGAAGAATTAAAAGGACAAAAAGCAGTATTTAAAGTTAAAGTACATGAAGTAAAAACTAAAGAACTTCCTGAAATGAATGAAGAATTCTTTAAAGATCTAGGTTATGATAAAGTAGAAAATGAAGAACAATTAAGAGATTTAATAAAAGTGGATTTAGAAGCTAAAAAAGACTATGAAAATGAAAATAAATATGTAGATCAATTACTTGAAGAAGTAGCTAAAAATACAGAGGTTGAACTTCCTGAAGAATTAGTTCATGAAGAAGCACATCATATGGTACATAACTATGAAGAACAATTAAAAATGCAAGGAATAACTCTTGAAATGTTCTATCAATTTACAAATTCAGATGAACATGCACTTATTGAGCAAATGACACCAGAGGCAGAAAAAAGAGTAAAATATAGATTCATATTAGAAGAAATAGTAAAACTTGAAAATATTGAAATATCTGATAAAGAAGCAGAAGAACATGCTGAAGAAATCGCAAAACAATATAATATGAAAAAAGAAGATTTATTAAAAGAATATGGTGGAATACAAATGCTTAAATATGATATGCAAATGCAAAAAGCATTAGATGTAATAAAAGACTAATTATTTAGTCTTTTTTTATTGACAATTTTTTTATTTAAATTATAATAAACATTGTTATTTAAAAAAACTATTGTTAAGGAGGTATAAAACATGATAAAGACTAAACTACCAGTTGTTATCTTAAGAAATCTTGTTTTATTACCTCATGGTGAAATAAAATTAGAAATATCTAATGAACCAGATAAAATTATTATTTCTAATTCTATTAAAGAACATGATAGTTATGTTATTTTAATTTCACCTTTTTGTTTATCAGACGAAGAATTATCATTAGATGATTTACCTCATATGGGAATAATAGGGAAGATAACTAGTAATTTTGAACTTCCTAATAACCATATTAGAATTACTATCACAGGTGTAAATAGAACTAATATATATGAATATGTTAAAAACAGCGATATTGATTTAAGCGCTATTATAGGGCCTGCGAATATAATTAATGAAAATATGAATGAAGAAGAGGCATCTCTTAGAATACTAAAAAAAGAATTTGCGTCATATATTTCATTAATGCCAAATATTTCTAATAATATTATTATAAAAATAAATGAAGAAAATTCACTAGATAGATTAACAGATATTATTTGTAATATGCTTCCACTTAACTATGAAAATAAGAATAAATTTATATATGAACTTAGTCCAATAAAAAGATCAAAATTACTACTTGAATTAATAAATAATGAAAAAAGTATATCTCAAATAGAAAGAAATTTAGAAAAAGAAGTTCAAGAAAATTTAGATAAATCACAAAGAGACTTTATATTAAGAGAAAAGCTAAATATTATAAAAAAAGAATTAGGTGAAGATTTTTCAAAAGATGAAGAAATTAATTCATTAAAGGAAAGTGTTTCTAAATTAAATTGCGCTGATAATATTAAAGAAAAATTATATAAAGAAATAAATAAATATGAAATGCTTCCACCTACATCACCAGAAATATCAATAGTTAAAAATTATATTGATACAATGTTATCACTTCCTTTTGGTATTTATACTAAAGATATTAAAAATATAACAAAAATAGAAAAGGCGCTTGATAATACACATTTTGGTCTTGAAAAAGTAAAAAGTAGAATACTTGAATACATATCAGTAAAAGAACTTACTAAATCAATAAAAAGCCCAATTATATGTTTAGTGGGTCCTCCTGGTGTTGGTAAAACATCTCTTGCTTTATCAATCGCAAATGCATTAAATAGAGAATTTGTTAAAATATCAGTTGGTGGTGTTAATGACGAGGCAGAAATAATAGGTCATAGAAGAACTTATTTAGGTTCTGAACCTGGAAGAATTATAAATGGTATGATAAAAGCTAAAGTATCCAATCCAGTATTCTTAATTGATGAAATAGATAAAATGACTAAAGATATAAAAGGAGATCCAGCTTCTGCTCTTTTAGAAGTGTTAGATCAAAGCCAAAATAATATGTTTTATGATAACTATATTGAAGAAGCATTTGATTTATCAAAAGTTATGTTTATATTAACTGCTAATACTTTAGAAGATATTCCATATGCCTTAAGAGATAGACTTGAAATAATAAATTTATCTACTTATACAGTATTTGAAAAATTAGATATTGCTAAAAATTATATGATGAGTAAGTTGTTAAAAGAACATGGTCTTACTAAATCTAATTTAACAATTGATGATGATATGATTAAATATATTATTTCAAATTATACAAAGGAAGCAGGCGTAAGAGATTTAGAAAGAGTACTTTCTTCAATAATGAGAAAAGTTGCTAAAGAAATAGTTGAAACAAATAAAAGAGTAAAAGTAGTTATTACAAAAGAAAATATAGAAAATTATTTAGGTAAGAAAAAATATGATTTAGATTCAGAAATAACTAATTCTAAAGGTGTAGTTAATGGTCTTGCATATACAATGTATGGTGGTAGCATTCTTCCAATTGAATCAGCATATTATAAAGGAAAAGGTAATATAATAATGACAGGTTCACTAGGAGATGTTATGAAAGAAAGTGCATCGGTTGCAATAGGTTATGTTAAATCTAATCATAAAGAATTTAATATAGATATAAAAAAATTAGAAGAAAATGATATACATATAAATGCTATTAATGGGGCTATTCCAAAAGATGGACCATCCGCAGGTGTAACACTAGTAACTTCTATTATAAGTACATTCTTAAATAAAAAAGTAGATAAAACTATTGGTATGACTGGAGAAATAACATTAAATGGTAACATACTTGCAATAGGTGGTTTAAAAGAAAAAACAATCGCTGCATTTAATTCAGGTATTAAGACAATATTTTTACCAAAAGGTAATAAATATGATGAAAATGAAATACCTAAAGAAGTAAAAAATAATATAAATATAATATATGTAGATAATTATATTGAAATATTTAATTATTTATTTAAGTAAAAGAGTTCTATTTTAGAACTCTTTTTAATATTATTAAATAGAAATGAGGGATATTTATGAAAAAAGTAATACCATTTACAAAAGATATTAAATTTAATACTAAAATATATGAAATAACATCTATTTCACTAGAAAACACATTATCTATAGAAGAAAATAATGAAATAGATGGTGAATTTATAGTAAGTGGAGATTATAAAATGAATGATTCATCCATTAATACAGAACCATTTATTTATGGACTTCCTTTTGATATATCATTAGATGAATATTATAATACTGATTCATTAAAAATAGATATAGATGATTTTAAATATGAAATAATAAATGAAGAAATACTTAGAGTAAATATTGATGTTTTAATAGAGGGAACAATAAAAATAAAAGAAGAAGAAAAACAAGAACAAATAGAACCTGATGTAATAATAGAAGCAAGAGAAACTAATGATAAATTTATAGATGAATATATTGGTATAGATAAGGAGAATGATAAAGTGATAGAAGAAAAAGATTTATTTAAACAAACTGATGAAAATGTGACTGAAGTTTTAAAAGAAACTAAAGAAGATGAAAAAGTAACTTCTATATTTGATAATTTTGATTCAACTGATGAACAATATGTATCATATTATGTTCATATAGTTAGAGAAAATGATACTCTAGATTCTATTAGTATGAAATATAGTGTATCAGTTGATGATATAAAACAATATAATGATATAGAAAAAATTACCCTTGGAAACAAAATAATAATACCATTTACTAATAATGATAAAGCAATATAAAAATATTCTTAAAAAAAATGACCTTTTGGTAAATAAATATACTATAAAAGGAAAAGCAACTATAGTAGATACCAATAAAGGTCTTTTTGTTTTAAAACAAAATAAGGGTAATGACATATATAAATACTTATTATCTAGAAACTTTGTATATTTTCCAAAAATAATAGATATAGATGATAATTATATATTATTCGAATATTTAGATGATATTAATTATGATAATAATCAAAAAGCGTTTGATTTAATGCATATTCTTGCTCTTCTTCATAGTAAAACAACATATTATAAAGAAATAGATTATGATGAATATAAAAATATATATGAAGATTTAAAACAAAAAATAGGATATATTAATAATTATTATCTTGATATTATTAGTATGATAGAATCTAATGTATATATGTCTCCATCTGAATATCTAATTGCTAGAAATATATCAAAAATATTTTCATGTATATATTATTGTAATAATGAACTAGATAATTGGTATGAATTAATAAAAGATAAAAAAAGAAAAAGAGTAGTTACTCTTCATAATAATTTAAAACTTGATAATATAATAAAAAATAAAAATATATATTTAATTTCATGGGATAAAAGTAAAGTAGATATACCTATTTATGATCTAGTATATTTTTATAATAATTATTCTCTTGAATTTGATTTTTCAAATCTTTTAGAAGAATATCAAAGAATATTTCCACTTTTAAAAGAAGAAAAAATATTAATGAATATACTAATATCAATTCCTAATAAAATAGATTTTGAAAAAAATGAATATGATAAAACAAAAGCAGTTAGAAAATTACTTGATAAAATATATAAAACAGAAAAATTATTAACATCTAAAAAAGAAGAAACCACTAGTACACAAAAGTAAAAACACTATAAGTAAGAGAACTGCATTAAGTGGTGTAGTTATAAATAAAAGAATTAATATTTGATAAGTTAATATAATAAACAAAGAAACAGCTAATAAAAATAATATTAATTTTTTTGTATTACATATTAAATTTTGTAAAAAATTAATCATAAATATCACCTATAATATAGTATTCAATTGTAAAAATTATGTAATAGATAATAATACTAATTAACTAAGATAAAAAAATATGATATTATTATTATTATGGTGAGTATATGAAAAAATATCTTATAATATTAATAATTTTATTGTTACCTCTTAATTGTTATGCTAGTGAAAAAAAAGAAGTAATATTAAAATCATGTATAGATGGGGATACCGCAAATTTTATTATGAATAAAAAAGAAATAAAAGTTAGATTTCTAGCAATTGATACACCAGAAGTAAAACATAATAATATTGATGAAGAACCTTATGGTATAGAAGCAAAAAATTTTACTTGTAGAAAGTTAAAAAACGCAAAAAAAATAGAACTTGAATTTGATAATAATAGTGATAAAAAGGATAGATATGATAGATATTTAGCCTGGGTATTTGTCAATGATAAATTACTCCAAAATGAAATAGTTAAAAATGGTCTTGCAGAAGTTACTTATTTATATGGTGATTATAAATATACTGATATATTAAAAGAATCGCAAACAAAAGCAATTCTTAATAAAAAAGGAATGTATTCAAATGAAGATATATCTAAATATTCAACTACTAAAGAATTAAAAGAAAGAATAAAAAATATTACAAATAAATATATAAAAAAAATTAAAAAAGATATAATTAAATATTTAAATGAAATATTAAAAGAAATTATATAAAAAATCTTCAAATTTTAAATTAATATGTTATAATAATTTTGAATTTTACTAAAAAGAAGTAGATAGGGTGGAAATATGAAAGAATTACTGGAAGATATAAAACTAAGTAAGATTTCTTACTTAGTTGAAAAATTAGAAAAAAATAACTTTAATGATAAAATTAAAGCATTTAGAAAATTAGAAAAATATAAAATAACTAAAAAAATAGGATTATATTTAATTGAAAATTCTACAAGAAATTTTGATGTAGTTGATGAATTTGGTGGGATTAACTCATCATTAATTGAATTATGCTTTAAAAATTATTATGTAGAATATAATGACGCAATTAGAAAAGTATTTAAAGATTTAACACCTGAAGCGCAAGATAGAGTGCTTTATCTACTTACAACTTTAAATGAAAAAGAATCATTAATTTTATATTCAGATTTAGTATTAAAATATTATAAAAATAGAGTTAATATACCAATTGGTGAACTTTCAAATAAACCCTTATCATATCCATATATATTCCCTAAATTATATAAAGCATTAAAATTTGATATTGAAAAAAATAACATACTTATATTACTTAATAATTATTTAAATTCAGGAGTTGTACTTAAAGAAGATATTAAGAAAAATAAAAAAATAATAACAGATTATATATGTAGTCTCTTTGAAAAAGCATTAACTTATAAATTTAAAAATACATATGATGGATTACATAATAAAGAATATAAAGAATTAAGATATTTCTTAGAATTAGCAGTTAATATTGAATATTATATTTCTGGTAAAAAAACTAAAGAATATTTAGAAAAATTACTAAAGAAAAATGATAATCAATTAAAATTATTTATATTAGATAATTATTTTAGAAAAAATAAAAAACTAAATAAATTTAATTTTGATCCAATTGTTAAAGATAAATCAAGTAGGTATGCATTATTTGAATTATTAACAATATATGAAAAAGTGGATTTAATGCCTAAAAAATATTTAACACAAAAATTATTATCAGAATCTGATTTATATACAAATTTTGTAATCGCAACTTCATATACAAATGAACCAAAAAATTTAAAATTTATTAAAAAATATACAAAAGATAAATATGATTATTATGTATATCAATTTAATTATAAATATTTATATAATAACAATACAAATGATTATTTAACTAATTACATTTCTAATCAAATAGGAATGAATAAATATAATGGTGAAGAAGTAAATGATAAATATATTGGTATATCTGGAGGATATAATAAGGATAAAGAAATATCTATTATTGAAAAAAATCATAAAAAATTATTAATAAAAAAATTAGATAGTGATAATATAGATAAAATTATCGAAGAATTAATTAATACAAAAGAAGAAGAAATAAAAGTTAACAAAAATGAAACAAAAAACAATAAAATTAATAGTTTAATTAGTAAAATAAAACTAAAAAAAGATAGACCTAAGAAAGAAAAACCTAAGAAGGAAAGAATAAAGAAAGAAAAAGTTAAAAAAGAAAAACTTAAGAAAGAAAAAAAGAAATTATTTAATTTTAAAAAGAAAGAAAATAATATAAAAGAAAATATACAAGAAGATATAGATATAGTTATAAAGAAGAAAAATTATTTATTTTCATATGTATTGTTATTCTTATTTGCAGTTTTTTTAGGATTACTAATTTATTGTATGCTTTATATATATGGTATTGGAAGTATAAATGATGGTATTGATGAAAAAACAATTAAACCTGTAAAATTAGATGATAAAGGTAACTTTACTGAAATTATGGCAACAGAAATATTTAATCAAACTGAAAATGAATACTTTGTATTATTATTTAGAGATTCTAAAAAAGAAAAAACAAAATATTATAGATATATTAATGAATATAATAAAAGAAATTTTAGATTCTATTATGTAGATTTAACTAATAATGAAAATAAGTTCTTATATGGACCTAATGATTTAGATTTTATTGTCTATACAGATAGATTATTACATGTAAAAGATAAAGAATATGAATATTATGTTGATGGAAAAACAAATATATTAAATGAAATGCAAACACAAATTGAAGAAATTATGCAAAAAGAAAAAGAAGAAAAAAAATCAGCAATGCAAGAAGAAAAGAAACAAAAAGTTGAATCAATTGTAATTTCTATGACTGATAATAAAAAGGATGAAAAACCTATCACAAAAGTAATATCTAAAACTATAAAAAAAGAAAATGAACTTAATAAATATGCCTTGAAATATAGTAAAATAGATTTTAAAATAAAATCTATTAGTGTACCAAAAAATGAATTTAAAGATAATTCTAAGCCAAAAATAATTGTAAAGAATGATAATAAAAATAAAAAAAATAATATAGATAAATTAAAGGATATTATTGTAAAAAGTAAAGCAAATATTTATGAATTAAAATCCTTTAAGGAATTATCTTTAAGATAAAAGGTTATATAATAACCTTTTTTTAATTTTTAACTTTAATTTATAAAAGAATTGTTATATAATAAAGAAAAAGGAGATAGATCTATGAATTATTGTGTTAAGTGTGGGAACAAATTAAATAAAAATAGTAAATTTTGTTCTAAATGTGGTAATCAAATAAATGCAAATAAAATTGAAAAAAATACTGAAATCAAAAAAAATAAAGAAGAAAAGAAGGAAAAATTATTGCTTTCTGTTGGAACTTTATTAATTATTGTTTCAAGTGTTATATTTGCAATTGCAAATTGGAATGAAATGACAAGTATATTGAAAGTATTATTCTTATCAATAGAGTCATTACTATTCTTATCATTATCAATATTTTCAAAAAAATTAGATTATAAAATGCCATATAAATTTTTATGGTTCTTAGGAATATCATTTATTCCTATAATACTTTATTTAGTTGCAAAAGATAAAATGCTTGGTGAATATTTATCATTTGATGGCAATGGTATGTATGTTTATTTAGCAATCTCTTCATTTATATGTTTTATATTATATTTTATAAGTGATAAATTTTTAAAATCAAATTTATTTTTGTATATATCATATATATTTATATATATAACAGTTATTTGCTTGTTTGGTATTTTTAATTTAGATAAATTTGAAATAATGATACCAATATTAAATTCATTTAATTTAATAATATGTATATTTTATTCATTTATAAAAAATAAGAATTATAATAGAACTATTAATATATTTATAAGTATAGTATTACTAATATCAAGTATAGTAACTTGTGTATATTCAACTATAAAAATTGATTATATTTTACATAGTATTACATATATAACTATTATCGCATCTTTATTATTATTAATATTTAAATCAAAAAGGAATATATTAATTTATTTATATCCATTTATTATCAATTTAATATTAATATTATCTATCAATTCAATTTTTAATAAATATATAAATGTAATATTATTTATGTCAATATTATCTATAATATTATTCAATTTTATAATTAATATAAAAGATAATAAATTATTAAAAAATATTTCATATATATTAATGCTATTGTTTATTATGATAATATTAATTATTTATAATGTTAGTTATATAACACTTTGCATTAATTCTCTAATTTTATTATTTACTTGTTTATTTATAATAAAATTAAATGATGAAAAAATTCAAATATATTTTTCAAAAACATTATTACCAACTATTATATTCTTAATAATTTATACTTTATGTAAAAACTTTTTAAATATTGATATTTCTATAATATATTTAATAATAAGTATGATATTATTTACATTATTTGTTATATTTAATCAAAAGAAAAAAGATCCTTATTCAAAAGGAGTATTTGAAATATTTTCATATACATATTTAATATTATCAAGTTTAACAATATTATTTAACAAACCAAATGTAGTTGCATTTATATTAAATGAAATAATCTGGTTATATTATTTTGTATTTAATAAAGCAATAAAAAGAAATAAAGCTTTAAATATATGGTTATTAATAATGTTAATAATGAATTTCGCTCTATTAAGTATAAGATATTCTGTATCATTCTATTATAGTTTATTATTTATTTCATTAATAACTTTAATACTAGATTTTATTGAAATAAAAATAAATAATAAACAAACAATATATATTTATATAAGTATAATTACATCATCATTAGCAGTTATTTCTAATTTAGATTATTTATCATTATTAGGGGTATCATTAACTGTATTATCATATGTATTTACATATTATTTATATAATAAAAAACATAGAACTGTATTTCCAATAAAATTCTTCTATACATTAATTGGGTTTATATTAATTAATTCAATATTTAATTATTTTATTAATCTAGAAATATTAGTAAATATATTAGTACTTGCATCTTATCTAATTATTTTAGTATCTATGTTCTTACTTGAAGTTGATTCAGATAGAAAAGTATTAAGTTATAGTATAGTAATCGCATATCCATATTTACAATTAATAAATAGTATTGATTTATTATCTAAATATTCCGTTTCTTTAAAAGTATTACTAACAGTTATTTTATTATTAATATATTTTGAAAAAGTATTTAAACTAAAAGAAAAAGAAAAAATTATATTTGAATTAATATTATTAGGTTTAATTCACATAATTACAATATCAGATATGTTAGTATTTAACATTATATTATCAGCATTCTATATATTTTATGGATTTTATAAAAAAAGAGATTCATTTACTATTTTTGGTACAATATTATTAATAATAACATTATTTATTAATATATTTAGTATAGCCAATAACATAGCTGTTACATATGTACTTTTAACAATAGGGTTAATAATGTTAGCTTATGTATTTTATATAGAAGCTAAAAAAAGAAAAAAATAAAATATCAACAAATAAAAAGACTAGAATAATCTAGTTTTTTTATTATGTTTGTTATATAATTATTTTAGGAGTACAATTATGAGAAATTACATAAAAGGAACATTTATTAGAACTATTTTTAAATCAGATACCAATTATATTATTGGTCTTTTTAAGGTTAAAGAAACAAATGATCCTGATATGGTAGATTTTATAGATGACGTAATTACATTTACAGGTTATTTTCATGAACTTACTATAGATGAAAAATATCTTTTTTATGGTGAACTAGTAGATAATTTTAAATATGGTCTTCAATATAATGTTTCAGAATATGAAAGAATTATGCCTGAAGAAAAAGACGCTATTATTGCTTTTTTATCAGGTGATTTATTTAAAGGTGTAGGTGAAAAATTGGCAAAAGATATAGTAAATACTTTAGGAGAAGAAACACTTTCATTAATTGAAGATAATTATCAAAATTTACTTATTGTACCCGGCATGAAAGAAGAAAAAGCTAAGAAAATTCATAATACTTTAACAAAATATAATGAAAGTTATAATATAATAATTGAACTTAATAAAATAGGTTTTAGTGTTAGAGACTCAATGAAAATATATAATAAATATAAAGATATAACTATGAGCGTTATTAATGATAATTTATATAATCTAATGTATGATATATCAGAAATATCTTTTAATAAATTAGAACAAGTAAGATTAAATTTAAAAATAGATGATTTTGATGAAAGAAGAATAGGTGCTATTACAATTTATGTTATGAAAAATTTATGTTTTAATTCTGGAGATACATATCTAAATTATGAAGAAATTAATAATGGTATTAATAATTTTTTAGAAAAAGAAATAGATGTAGATATTTTTGAAAAAATAATTAATAGTCTAAATAAAAATGGACAAATTATAATTGAAGATGATAAATATTTTTTAAAAGAGTATTATGATTCAGAAAATAGAATCGCAGAAATAGTTTATTACTTGGTTAATAAAAAAGATATAAATTACAATGATTTTGAAAAGGAATTAAGTGCTTTAGAATTGCATTTTGATGTTAAATATAATCAAAAACAAATAGAAGCTATTAAAAATGCAATATTTAAAAACTTTTCAATAATAACTGGTTCACCAGGTACTGGTAAAACAACTATAGTACAAGCTATTGTTGAATTATATAGAAAAAAGAATGGATATTCTTATGACGAACTTCAAAAGCATTTAGCCCTTCTTGCGCCTACAGGTAGAGCAAGTAAAAAACTATCTGAAGCCTGCCTTTATCCAGCATCTACAATACATAGATTTTTAAAATGGAATAAAGAAGATAATTCTTTTATAATAAATGAGAGAAATAAATCAAATGTTGATTTTGTAATAGTAGATGAGGTTAGTATGATAGATACACAACTACTTGATAATTTACTTAAAGGTCTTTCTAAAAATGTAAAAATTGTATTTATAGGTGACTATAATCAACTTGAAAGCGTATCACCTGGAAAAATATTAAAAGATTTAATAGATTCAGATATGATAAATGTAACTTATTTAACTGAAATATATAGACAAAAAGATAATTCATATATATCAACACTTGCTAAAGAAATAAATGATAATGATCTTAGTGAGTACTTTTTAGAAAAAAAAGATGATTATAGTTTTATTCAAACAGATAATATTAAAGAAAAAGTAACAGGAGTTTGTCTAAAAGCTATAGAAAAGGGATTAACATGTGATGATATACAAGTGCTTTGTCCCATGTATAAAACAGAAAATGGTATTGATAATTTAAATAAAATTCTTCAAGAAGTATTTAATCCAGATAAAGGTCAAAATTATATTATAAATAAAGATGTAATATATAGAGAAAATGATAAAATATTACTTTTAGAGAATGATGTAGATAATAATGTATTTAATGGTGATATTGGATATATATCTAAAATAGAAAATAATAATATGTTTATAGATTTTGATGGAACTGTTGTAAAATATACAAAAAAAGATTTTGATAAAATAAAACATGGATATGCTATTAGCATACATAAATCACAAGGCTCTGAATTTAAAATAGTAGTTCTTCCAATGACATACCAATATAAAGTTATGCTTTATAAAAAATTAATATATACAGCAGTTACAAGAGCTAAAGAAAATTTAACAATAATAGGAGATCCAAAAGCATTTTACTATGCAGTTTATAATAATTTTGAAATTGAAAGAAAAACATCTTTAAAAGATAGATTATTATCTTTAATGAATAATTAATATATTTTTGTTAATAATATAAATGGCAATAAGCCAATCATATTATTAGGAAGGTGAAATAAATGAAAAAAGCACTAGGCATGATGGCTATTGGTATGGGTATGGGTGCAGGAGCTATGTTCATGTACGACCAATATAAATCAGGTAATTTACAAAAATTTGTAAATAAAGCTGAAAAAAAGATGGACAAAATGCTAGATAATATGAATTAAGAGAGATAAAACTCTCTTTTTTTAATATTTTATATTTAATAATTTATTGATAAAAATAATTATATTTGTTATAATTAATACATAAATTCATTGATTATGAAAAGTAGTTAATAACTATTTTAAAGAGAGTTATCAATTGGTGGAAGATAATACTTAGTTATTAATGAAAGTGCTGTCATATGAGAAGGTATTATGCCCGGGTAAAACCGTTATCTAATTAAGTAAAATAAAGGATGGTACCGCCTATAAAGGCTCCTTATATGTATCATTCTTTTTATTTTTATTAAGAAAGGAATATAATATGAATAAAGTAATCGCAATTGTAGGTATGTGTGGTTCAGGTAAATCAGTCGCTAGTGATATACTTGAAAATGATTTTGGATATAAAAAGGTATATTTTGGCGGAGTAACAATAGATAAATTAAAAGAAGAAGGCCTTGATATTAATCCAGAAAATGAAAAAATGATGAGAGAAAGATTAAGAGAAGAACTTGGTATGGGTGCATTTGCTAAAATATTACTACCTAAAATAAAAGAATTATCTAAAGATAATAATGTAGTACTTGATGGACTTTATTCATGGGATGAATATAAAATACTTTCAAAAGAACTAAATAACATTATATTAATTAGTATAATTGCTGATAAAAATATAAGATATGATAGACTTTCTAAAAGAGATATAAGACCTCTTACAAAAGAGCAGGCAATAAATAGAGATATATCAGAGATAGAAAATATTGCAAAAGCTCCTCCAATCGCTTATGCAGATTATTATATATTAAATAATGGTACAATAAATGAATATAAAGAAAGGTTAATAGAAATAATAGGTGATTAATATGAATTTAAAAGATAAATATATATACTTTTTTGTAAAAAATGGACATAAACAAATACCTAGTAGTCCTGTAGTACCTGAAAATGATCCAAGTGTTTTATTTAATACAGCTGGTATGCAGCCACTTATTCCATATTTAATGGGTCAAACTCATCCATATGGTACAAGACTTTGTGATTATCAAAAATGTATAAGAACTAATGATTTAGATTCTATTGGAGATACTTATCATCATACATTCTTTGAGATGCTTGGTAACTGGTCACTTGGGGATTATTTTAAAAAAGAAGCTATTACTTGGTCATTTGAATTTTTAACTAAAGAATTAAATATTCCAATTGAAAGATTAGGTGTAACAGTATTTAAAGGTAAAGATAATATACCAAAAGATGAAGAAGCTATTGAAATATGGAAAAGTTTAGGAATAAACGAAGATAGAATATGTCCAACTGAAAATGATAATTTTTGGCAAGCTGGAGAAACAGGACCTTGTGGACCAGATACAGAAATGTTTTATTTTAGAAGTGATGATGAAATACCTAAAAAATTTGATCCAGAAGATGAAAGATGGGTTGAAATTTGGAATGATGTATTTATGTCATACAATATGAAAGAAGATAAAACACTTGAAGAACTTCCAAAGAAAAATGTAGATACAGGTATGGGTGTAGAAAGAGTAACTGCAATACTTGAAGGTCTTGATGATAATTATTTATCATCACTTTGGACAAATGCAAGAGAAAAATTAGAAGAAATATCTAATTTATCATATAAAGGTAATGAAAAGTCAATGAGAGTTATATTAGATCATGTAAGAACAGCAGTTTTTATATCTGCAGATCCAGCAGGTATAAAACCATCTAATACAGATCAAGGATATATACTTAGAAGACTTATTAGAAGAGCAATTAGACATGCTAAAAAACTTAATATTGATATTAATTCATCATGGATGGAAGATTTAGCTTTAATATATATTAATGAATATAAAAAATATTATAAAGAACTTGAAGAAAATAAAGATATAGTTATTGAAGTTCTTAGAAATGAAAAAATTAAATTTAATAGAACACTTGAAAAAGGACTAAGAGAATTTGATAAAATAGTATCTAGATTAAATGATAATAAAATAGATAAAGATAATGCATTTAAACTTTATGATACATATGGTTTCCCAATAGAATTAACTGTGGAACTTGCAAAAGAAAAAGGATTAGATGTAGATATAGAAGGATTTAGAGAAAAATTTAAAGCACATCAAGAATTATCTAGAACAGCATCAGCAGGAAAATTTAAAGGTGGACTTGCAGGTAATTCAGAAATAGAAACTAAATATCATACAGCAACTCATCTTTTAAATGCAGCACTTAAAGTTATAGTTAATCCTGATTGCCATCAAAAAGGATCTAATATAACAGATGAAAGAATGAGATTTGATTTTTCTTGTGATCATAAACTTACTGATGAAGAAAAGAAAAATACAGAAGAATTAGTAAATCAATGGATAAATGAAGGTCTTGATGTCTGGGTAGAAGAAATGAGTAAAGAAGATGCTATTAAATCAGGTGCTGAGTGTATGTTTATTGAAAAATATCCTGATATAGTAACTGTATACTTTATAGGTAATAAAGATAAAATAGTATCTAAAGAATTATGTGGGGGACCACATGTTAAAAACACTAAAGAAATAGGTCATTTTAAAATTAAAAAAGAAGAGGCATCATCATCTGGTGTTAGAAGAATAAAAGCAATAATCGAGGAGTAAAATATGAAGAAAAGAAGAAAGAGTAAAAAGAAAAGTAGAATTGTTTTAAAAACTATAATGTTTATAATAATAATTATAATGATATTGTTATGTGCTTTTTGTTATATAAATACTATGCCAACAAGTAGTAAATCAAGCGAAGTAACATTTAAAATAGAAGAAGGAAGTTCTATTAGAAATATAGCTAACACACTTAAAGATAGTGATTTAATTAGAAACGAATATTTCTTTTTAGCATATGCTAAGATTAATAAAATTACTGATATTAAAGCAGGAGATTATGCAATTAATAAAAATAAATCATTAAAAGAAATAGTTACTATACTTCAAAAAGGATCTAATGTAAAAAATAAAGAAGTTACAATTACCTTTAAAGAAGGAAAAAATATGAGAAATATAGCAAAAGTAATAGATGAAAATACTTCTAATACAAAGGATGATGTATTTAATTTATTAAATGATAAAGAATATATAAATTCTTTAATCAATGAATATTGGTTTTTAGATGAAAGCATATTAAATGAAAATATTTACTATCCACTTGAAGGATATTTATCACCTGATACATATAATTTTGAAGTAAATGCATCTGTTAAAGATATATTTAAAAAGATGCTTGATCAAACTGATAAAGTATTAACTAATGAAAAAGAAAATATAGATAAAAGTAAATTTAATATTCATCAAATTTTAACTTTAGCATCTATGGTTGAAAGTGAAGGAGTAACACTAGAAGATAGAAAAAATATCGCAGGTGTATTTATAAATAGATTAAATTCTAATTTACCACTTGGAAGTGATGTAACTACATATTATGCAGCTAAAATAGATTTAGGAGAAAGAGATTTATATAAATCTGAAATAAATAGTAATAATCCATATAATACAAGACCTATGTCAAATGCAGGTAAATTACCAGTTGGACCTATTTGTAATCCATCAAAAGAAGCAATTGATGCCGTTATAAATTATACTTCAAATAAATATATTTACTTTGTAGCAGATAAGAATATGAAAATATATTTTAATGAAACTGAAGCTGGTCATAATAAAACTATAAAGGAATTAAAAGCAAGTGGACTTTGGTTTGAATATTAAGATTAACAATAGTTAATCTTTTTTTATCTTGTTATTTTTATTTTATTATTATATAATTATAATAGGTGAAAACATATGAAAGTAGTAGTTCAAAGGGTTATTAATTCTAGTGTATTAATTGATAGTGAAATAACTAAAAAGATTAATAAAGGATTAATGATTTTAGTTGGTTTTACATATAATGATACTAAAGAAGATATTGATTATATTGTTAGAAAAGTATTAAATCTTAGAATATTTGAAGAAAATGATAAAATGACTTTATCAGTTAGTGATATAGATGGTGAAATACTTGTAATTCCACAATTTACTTTATATGCTAATCCATATAAAGGGAATAGACCATCTTTTGAAAAAGCATTAAATCCAAAAGAAGCAAATATATTATTTGAAACTTTTAAAGAAGAAATATTAAAATCTAATTTAAAAATAGAATATGGTAAATTTGGATCAGATATGAAAGTTAGTTTGATTAATGATGGACCAGTTACTATAATAATAGATTCAAAGGAGAGATAGTATGAAAAAAATTAATTATAGATGGATAAATATATTAGTGTTACTTTTAATAGTTTATGTTCTTTTTTTACTTAGAGATTTATGGAGTGGTGTATTTTTTAAATTACTTGCAGTTCTAAAACCATTTATAATAGCATTTGTAATAGCTTATGCATTATTTCCAATTGAAAGATGGCTTGAAAGAAAAAAAATACCTAAAGCGCTTGCAGTTTCAATAATTGTAATATTTATATTGTTATTCTTATTTATAATAATATATTCACTTATTCCTATATTTACAGAACAATTAGTAACATTCTTTTCTAGTTTAATTACATTTGTAAGTGATATAGGAAGTAAATTTGATATAAATATTGATCCTATAAAAGGTGCATTAGTAGATGCATTTAATAAACTCAGTTCAGATTTAGGAAAATATATATCAGATGGTGCGATTAATGTAGTAAATGCATCTATAAATTTTGTAAGTAATTTTATAATTGTATTTGTAAGTTTTATTTACTTTTTATTAGATATGCAAAGAATAAGAGATAATATATCATTATTCTTTAGAAAAAAAGGTAAAAAAACATATAAAATAGCTGTAAAAGTAGATCATGAAACTACTCAATATTTTAAAGGATTATTCTTAACAATAATTATTCAATTTTTTGAATATACTTTATTATTTAAATTAATTGGTCATCCAAACTTTTTACTTTTAGGTATATTATCTTCAATATCTACTTTAATACCTTATTTTGGAGGATTTATAGTTAATATAATTGCTATTATGATCGCATCTGTAATTAGTCCTAAACTAGTTATTTTAACTCTTATAATTGCGATTATATTTCCAAATGTTGACGGTTATATTGTTAGTCCTAAAATATATGGTAAAACAAATAATATTTCACCGCTTCTTACAATATTTGCAGTTTTCGCAGGTGGCGTTTTAGGAGGATTTGTTGGTATACTAATCGCACTTCCAATTACAATTATAATAAGAACACTTTATGATTATTATAAAGATGATATAAAAGAAAAAATAGGTGATATTAAAGATAAAATATAGGAGGATATTTATGGCTAATATTTTAACAATTATAAGAGTTATTGGTACATTTCCTTTGGTAGGAATGATATTTTTAGAAGGTATTTCAATTAATAGTTTTATTTTATTTGTAATACTAGGTATTACTGATTTCTTTGATGGATATCTTGCTAGAAAATATAATAAAACTTCTGAATTTGGAAAAATAATGGATCCTTTCGCAGATAAATTTTTAATGTTATCTATTACGATTGTTCTTTTAATTAAACATATAATTCCTTATTGGACATTAATTATATTTATAAGAGATATACTCGCAGTTATATTTGCTTTATATTATAAAAAGAAAACAAATATAATGGTTAAATCAAATATATATGGTAAAGTAAAAACAACACTTCATATTTTAACAATCGCACTTACATTATTTTTAGGAAAATGGACAATATATTCAAGCATTTTAATGATAATTGCTATATTGCTATTTATACCAGAAATAATTTATACATATAAATTTATCAAAAACAAGTAAATACTTGTTTTTTTAATATAATTTTATATTAAAATATGATATAATTTATGTATCGGGAGTTGATTAATATGATACAAAAATTAAAAGGAACATATGATGTTTATGGAAGTTTATCTAAAAAACATGATTATGTAAGAAAATTGTTTCAAGCTGTTTGTGAAAGTTATAACTATTCATATATTGAAACACCATTTTTAGAAAGAAGTGAACTATTTCATAGAGGTGTAGGAGAAACAACAGATATAGTTACTAAAGAAACATATGATTTTGTTGATAGAGGTGGAAGAAATAATACAATTAGACCAGAAGGTACTGCAGGTGTTGCAAGAGCTATTATTGAAAATAAATTATATAATGAATTACCACTTAAACTTTGGTATTATGGCTCTATGTATAGATATGAAAGACCACAAAAAGGAAGATATAGAGAACTTAGACAAATAGGAATTGAAAGTTATGGTTCACATAACCCAATTATGGATGCAGAAGTTATATCACTTGGATTTAATTTCTTAAAAGAACTTGGTTTGAAAGATATTTATGTAAAATTAAATTCTATAGGCGGTATTGAAACTAGAAATAAATATAGAGAAGCATTAGTTAATCATTTTAAAGACCATATTGATGGATTTTGTGATGATTGCAAGGAAAGACTTAATAAGAATCCACTTAGAATTTTAGATTGTAAAATTGATCATGATAATGAACTTATTGAGAATGCTCCTTCAATATTAGATTTTTTAAATAATGAAGAAAAAGAATATTTTGATAAGATTAAATATTATTTAGATAGTTTAGAAGTTGATTATGAAGTAGATTCAAGTTTAGTTAGAGGACTTGATTATTATACTGAAACAGTATTTGAGTATTATAGTAAATCTAATGAATTTGGTGCTTTAGGTGGTGGAGGAAGATATGATAATTTGTTAAAATCACTTGATGGACCAGATATTCCTTCAGTTGGACTTGCTTTTGGTTTTGATAGGTTAGTATCAGAAATAGAAAATGAAGAAGTAAATTTAAATATAGATGAAACTATTGATTGCTATATATTAACAATCAGTGAAAATGAGAATGAATTTGCATTTGATCTTGCTAATAAACTAAGAATGTGTGGGTTTAAAATAGATTTAGATTTAACAGGTAAATCTATGAAAGCTAAATTTAAAGAAGCTGATAGATATTTTGCTAAACAAATAATGATTATTGGTGATGAAGAAGTAAAACAAAAAATAGTAACAATGAGAGATAATTTAACTAAAGAAGAAACTAAAGTAAATGTAGATAATTTAGTTGATTATTTTGATGTAAATTTATAATGAAAAATATTGAATTAATTGAAAAATACATTGATAATTTGATTCCTAATCCTAAATGTGAATTAAATTATACAAAAGATTATGAATTATTAATCGCAGTTATGTTATCTGCTCAAACAACTGATAAAAGAGTTAATATTGTAACTAAAGAATTATTTAATAAATATAAATCATTATATGAATTAAAAAATTCTAATATTGATGATTTAAAAAGTATTATTAGACCTCTTGGTTCTTTTAATAAAAAATCTGAATATGTAAAGCAAATAGCAACTATTATTTGTGATAAATATAATGGGATAATGCCAAAAAATAGAAAAGATTTAGAAAGTTTACCTGGTGTTGGAAGAAAAACTGTAAATGTTTTATTTGGTGAACTTAATATAGAACCACAAATAGCAGTTGATACACATGTAGAAAGAGTATCAAAAAGACTTTATTTATCTGCTTTAAATGACTCAGTATATAATGTTGAAATGAAATTAAGAAAATGTTTTAAAAAAGAAACTTGGTCTAAAAGGCATAAACAACTTGTTTTGTTTGGTCGATATTATTGTAAGGCTATTAAACCTGAATGTAGAAATTGCAAATTAAAAGAGATATGTAGATATTATAAGAAACAGGTGAAGTAAATGGGGTTAATGTTTTTACTTGCAAATTTAGGTATAAGCGTATTTGATATCATTTTATTAAAAAATAAAGATATTAATACTTGCAGGCAAATAAAAAAAATATTAGAATGTTCTGATTATAAAATTATAACTAATAAAAATATAAGAAAAGAAATATGGGATGAAATATTTAAAAACAATAGAAGAGTAGATAATATTGAACACGATGATATTGAATTTTTTTATAAATTATCTTTATTACCTGGAATAAATTTATTTTCTCTTTATCAAAATTTATTAAAAGAAAATAGTGAAATAAATGAAACATATAAATTATGTGTTAATGAATGTTTAAATGAATATATAATTAAAAAGTTAATTGAAGATGAATATATAGTTAAAGACGATTGTATTAATAAACAAATTATTAAAACTTTAAAATATGGAAAGAAGGAAAAATGTGAAAAGAACATTAATAAATGAATTAAAAGAAAATGAAGTAACAAAAATATCTGGATGGGCAAAAAAAATAAGAAATACTAAATATATGTATTTCATTATTTTAGAAGATAGAAGTGGATCAATTCAAGTATCAATAGAAAAAGAGAACAATGAAGAAATGTGTAATAAACTAGAAGGAATACTTACTGATTCTATATTAGAATTTGAAGGTAAAATGGTACTTTCTGAATATGTAAAGCAAGGTGGCAAAGAATTTATTCCAGATAGTATTAATATAATATCATCTTCTGAAGCATCGCCAATAGAAGAAGGTGCTAACATTGATACAAGACTTAATTATAGATGGATAGATCTTAGAAGTGATAAAAATAATTTAATGATGAGAGTTCAAAGTAAATTAGTTGAATCTTTTAGAGAATATTTATATAAAAATGATTTTACTGAAATACATACACCAAAATTACTTGGTGCTGCTTCTGAATCAGGTTCTGAAGTATTTGAAGTTAAATACTTTGATACTAAAGCTTACCTTGCTCAAAGTCCTCAATTTTATAAACAAATGGCTCTTGCATCAGGTCTTGAAAGAGTATTTGAAGTAGGGCCTTGTTTTAGAGCTGAAAATTCAAACACAAATAGACATGCTACTGAATTTACATCTTTTGATATAGAATTTGCATATATTGATTCTTATGAAGATGTAATGGACTTAGAAGAAGATTTAATAATAAAAGCATTAACTGATATTAAAAATATTTATGGTGAAGATATAAAAGAATTATTTAATGAGGAAATAATAATTCCAAATAAGCCATTTCCTAGAATTAAATTAAATGATTTGTATAAAGAATTACATGAAAGATATAATTATAAAATTCCTACTGAAGATGTAGGTGATATGAACGCAGAAACAGAAAAATTAACTTATAAATTTGCTAAAGAAGTATATAATAGTGAATTTATCTTTGTAACTGATTTCGCTAAAACTAAAAGAGCATTTTATCATAAAAGAGAAAATGATATACCACAAGGGTATGATTTAATTTGGAAAGGAACTGAAATAACAACAGGCGCTCAAAGGGAACATAGATATGACGTTTTAAAAAAACAATGTGAAGAAAAAGGCCTTACTAAAGATGTTGAATTTTATTTACAATTTTTTAAATATGGTTGTCCAGCACATGGTGGGTTTGCAATTGGAATCGACAGATTTATAATGTTACTTCTTAACATACCATCTGTAAAAGAAGAAATGTTCTTATTTAGAGGTCCTACTAGACTTACACCATAAAAAATATGTAAAGTTTTGTCAAAACGCTTTACTTTATATAAATACATATGTTATATTTAAAGTACCTAAAGGAAGAATCAGGTGAACATAAAACCGACAGAAAATAAATAAGGGAGCCAGAAGTATTAGATGGTGTTGAAGACCTATTAATTTAGGGATCCTAAAGTCTAGTATGGGGTACCCACCTGCACATATGTGTAGGTTTATAGTCCCTGACCTTTAGGTCTTTTTTTATATTAAATATCTATTATGATATTATATACATTATAAATTTTCAAAAAGGGAGAATATATATGAAATTTAAAAAAGAAAAAGTAAATTATGATGAATTAGTAAAGTATACAATATATGTTTGTTTAAACAATAATTTTGATTCTATAAAAGAATATTATGATCATATTGATTATTTAAAAAAAATAGAAGAAAAAACTAAAAATAAAAATACAATTATTAAAATAAAAAAAGGGATTGAATTAATAAATCAAAAAATAAAGGAGGAAAAATTTAAATTATATAAACCATATAATTTAAAAAATATACAATAAATAATAGTTTAAACTATTATTTTTTTTACATAAAAAATACTTATTTATTAATAATATAAATAGGTGATAATTATGATTTTAAATAAATATAATATTAAACGAATAATATATATTGTATTTATTTCATTAATATTAGGTCTTTTATTATTTAATATAAGAAAATTCATATTTATATTAGAATTAGTATTTAATTTAATAAATCCAATTATTTATGGCTTTATAATTGCTTATTTACTTAATATTTTAGTTAATTTTTTTGATAAAAAATTAACCATTAAAGATAATTATAAAAAAAGAATTATATCTATTATATTGTCAATATTAATAGTTTTTATAATAATAGTTTTGACAATTATTTTAATAGTTCCTCAAATAATAAAAGATATAGATATTTTAAGTAAAAATATGCCGAAATTTATGGATTATATTAATAATTTAGATATATTTAATAATAAATACATAAATAAAATAAAAAATGTTAAGATAGATTATAATAAAATATTTAAAAATATTAATATTACTACAAAAGGTTATATTGGAAGTTCAATATATAAATTTAAAAATATTTTTATTGAACTTACTAATATATTTTTAGGAACAATATTATCTATAATATTCTTATTAAAAAAAGAAATAATAATTAAGTATATTAATAATTATTTAAAGAATAAAATAAAAAAAGAAACATATAAAAAAATAATATATATAGGTAATATATCAAATAATAGATTTCAAAATTTCTTTAAAGGACAAATAATAGATAGTTTTGTAATATCATTATTAACTTTTATATTTATGTTAATATTTAAAATTCCTTATGCATTTTCTATTTCAAGTTTAATATTTGTTACTAATTTAATACCAGTAATTGGGCCATTTATAGGAATGATTATAAGTATATTACTTATATTAATTGTATCTATTAAAAAAGCAATTGTCTTTATTATAATAAGGTTTATTGCAAATCAAATAGATAGTTTTATAGTAAGACCAAAAGTACTTGAAAAAAGTGTAAAAATACCATCTATTTTAGTATTTATCGCAGTTATATATGGAGGTATTAATTTTGGTATTGTTGGATTAATTATCTCTGTACCTATTATTTCAATAATATATGAATTAATTATAGATAAATTGAATAATTAAATAAAAAATGATATAATATTTAAAACTTTTGGGGGTATATATGAAAAAAGTAGAAATTTGTTTTCATAATGATTATTTTGATAAAGTATGTGATAATTTAGAAAAATTTGATAATAATTTAATATTTGAAATAGCATATATGTCAATATGGCATAGAAAGAAAATATTAGATTATTTATTTAGAGAAGTACTTCATTCAAGTTACGAAGATGTAATAATGTTTAAAGCAGAATTAGTAGATTCTGGACTCTATAATGATTATAAAAAATCTATATTAAATGGAAATGATAATTTTTTAAAAACTTGTTTAGTTTTATATTTTGAAAAAGATTTAAAAAATGAGATATATAAAGATAATATGACACTTGTGAAAGAAATTGTTAAATGTGATGAAGATGTAATATTAATACTATCTAATTTATTAAATGTATCACAATTTATATGTGACGATGATACCATTAAATATATTAAAAATAAAATGAGTAAAATATTGTATGAAAATTATGAGGATGAAGATAAAGAATATTTAAATCAAATTTTAGATAATAATTTTAACATAATTGATAATAATCAAAAAGCGTTAAAAGAAGAATATTCTTTTAAATTAAATAGGTGAGTAGTATGTTTGAAAGACTAGAAAGAGTAATTGGAATAGACAATATAAATAAAATTAAAAATAAAACTATTGCTATTATAGGTGTTGGTGGTGTTGGTGGATATGTAATTGAAACACTTGTAAGAAATGGTATAAATAATATTATAATTGTAGATAAAGATGTAGTTGATATAACTAATAAAAATAGGCAAATTATAGCTTTAGATACTACAATTAATAAATCAAAAGTAGAAGTATTTAAAGAAAGAATATTATCTATTAATAAAGAATGTAATGTTATTACATTAAATATGTTTTTAAATGAAGAAAATAAAAAAGAATTATTTAAATATGATATAGATTATTTAGTAGATGCCTGTGATACAGTTCAAACTAAGATAATGCTTATAAGAGAATGTTTAGATAGAAACATTAAAATAATATCATCAATGGGTACAGGTAATAAATTAGATCCTAAAAAATTAGAAATAACTACTTTAAAGAAGACTAGTTATGATCCACTTGCTAAAGTAATAAGACATGAAATTAACAAACTTAATATAACTGATGATATATTTGTGTTATCTTCAAAGGAAGAAATAATAAAAACACATACAAGGGCACCTGGTTCTTATAGTGTAGTTCCAAATACTGCAGGTATATTAATCGCAGATTATATAATAAAAGATATTATAAAAACAGAAGATTAATCTTCTGTTTTATTTATTTTTTCTATTTTTTGATATATTTCATCTAAAGATTTTTCATATTTAGATGTATGTTTTGCTTTATAATATTTTCTATCTATCAAATTATCAGGCATATATTGTTGTTTAACATAAGAACCAGGATAATCATGAGGATATTTATAAGTAGTTGTATCTATTCTAATTACATCTGGGATAGGATAATTATTACCTGATTCTATATCTTTAATTGCTTCATTTAATGCTTGATATGCACTATTTGATTTAGGTGAAAGTGCCATTTCACACACTATAGCTGCAAGAGGTATTCTAGCTTCAGGAAGACCAACTCGTTCACATGCATTAATAGCTGCATCTACTTTAGGACCAATAGAAGGATTAGCAAGTCCAATATCTTCATAAGCAATAACACTCATTCTTCTATAAATACTATCTAAATCTTCAATAACTAAAAGTCTAGCCAAATAATGAAGTGCTGCATTAACATCAGATCCTCTAATAGATTTTTGAAAAGCAGAAAGTAAATCATAATGACCAGTTTCATCTTTATCAGCAAATAGGGCTGGTTTATTATTTATTTTCTTAACAACATCCATTGTTATTTTTTTATCATTTGTAGAAAAGTAACATATTTCAAGTAAATTATAAGCACTTCTAAGATCACCAGAAGATAATTTTGCTATATAATCAATTACATCTTCTTTTATTTTTATTCCTTTTAAATCTTCACATTTACATGCTTTCTTAATACCAATTTTAACTTCATCAAGTGTTAAAGGTTTAAGTTCAAATATTTGACATCTACTTCTAATGGCAGGATTAATTTTATGATATGGATTAGATGTAGTAAGACCAATCAAAGTAATAAGACCGCTTTCAAGATGAGGAAGTAAAATGTCTTGTTTATCTTTATTTAATCTATGTATTTCATCCATAATTAAAATAATTCCATCATACATTTTAGCTTCTTCAATAACAATTTCAATATCTTTTTTATTATTTATAGTCGCATTTAACATCCTATATTTTTGATTTATTGATTCACATATCGCACATGCAATAGATGTTTTCCCAATGCCAGGCATACCATATAAAATCATAGAAAATATTCTATTATTATTAACAAAGTTTCTAATTGGAGAATCTTTTCCTACTAAATGTTCTTGGCCAATTATATCATCTATATTTTTTGGTCTTAATTTTATCGCAAGAGGTTTATTCATACTTCATCACCTATATATAATTATACTATAAAATAATTAATTATTGTGTTATAATTTAACAAAAAGAGGCTTTATATGAATGATATGTATTTTATAAAAAAGAATATTGATAGATTATATGATGGATTATATACTAATTTTCTTGATATTAAATATCAAAATTTAATAAAGAGTAAACTAAAAATAAATTATAATATTTTTAAACCATTTGATGAATCAGAAAAAGTAATATTTTATACTAAAACAAGACCTGAAATATCTCTTTTTGAAATAAAATCTTATGAAAAATTAAGACATCAAGAAATAATGGGATCAATTTATTCACTAGGTATAGATGAATCTTTGTTTGGAGAAATAATAATAGATAATAATAGATATTTTATATATATTTTTTCTAATATAGAAAATGATTTTATTAATAGATTTAATATGGTTTCAAATAAACATATATCCTTAGAAAAAATTGATATAGATTACTTAAAAGAATATAAAAGAAAATATGAGGAAATAACTTTTGTTTCATCCTCAGAAAGAATTGATACAATTGTCAGTAGAATAACTAATATAAATAGAAAAGATATATTAAATAAAATTAAAAACAATGAAATAATAGTAAACTACGAAATAGTTAAAAGTAACTCATATATATTAAAAGAAAATGATATATTTTCGATTAGAAAATATGGTAAATATAAATATATAGGAATACAAAAAAATACTAAAAAAGATAACTATGTTATTAAAATATATAAATATATTAATTAAATAAGTAATGATTTATTACTTATTTTTTGATATAATTAAAGTGGTGATACTATGAATATAGATAAGATGATTGAAGATTATATGAATTATATTAATTTAGAAAGACAATTAAGTAAAAATACAGCTGATGGTTATTATAGAGATTTAATAGATTTTTTTAAATATATAAATAAAGATTATAAAAGTATCACAAGAAACGATATAATAAAATACATTGAATATTTATCCAAAAAAAATAATCCTAGAACAGTTAATAGACATATAGTATCGATTAAAAATTATTATAAATTTATGGAAAAGAAAAATAAAATAACTATTAATCCAACTGAAAATATAGTAGGTCTTAAAATGAGTAAAACAGTACCTCATGTACTATCGGAAGAAGATATAAATAAGTTACTTGATATTAATTTAAATAATGCATATGATTATAGAAATAAAGCTATGCTTGAACTTATGTATTCATCTGGTCTTAGAGTATCTGAACTTCTTTCTTTAGAGGTAAATAATATAGATTTAGATAATTATATAGTAAGATGTTTTGGTAAAGGAAGTAAAGAAAGAATAGTACCTCTTACAGATTCAGCATATACTGCCTTATATGATTATATATATGTATATAGAAATACTCTTACTAAAAATAAGATGACTAATATATTATTTTTAAATTCAAGAGGAAATAAATTATCTAGACAAGGGTTTACTAAAATACTTAAAACAATTGCATTAGAAAAAGGAGTTAATAAAGATTTGTCACCGCATACAATAAGGCATTCATTTGCAACACATTTGATAGATCATGGAGCGGATCTTAGAAGTGTACAAACAATGCTTGGACATGAAAATATTAAAACTACACAAATATATACACATGTATCAAATAATTATGTAAAAGAAAACTATGATGAAGCCCATCCAAGAAGTAAGAAAGGAAGTAAATTATGATAGAAAGATATTACGAATGGTTAAATAATGAATATATAGACAATGAAGATAAAAAAATACTTAAAAATATGAGTAAAGAAGAAATAGAAGAATCATTTTATGAAAATTTATCTTTTGGAACAGCAGGTATAAGAGGTAAAATGGGTCTTGGATCAAATAAGATCAATAAATATACTATTGGTAAAGTAACAGTTGGTCTTTCAAATTATTTAAATAAAAAATATGATAATCCGTCTGTAGTAATTGCATATGATACTAGGAATAATTCTAAAGATTTTGCATTAGAAACCGCATTAATACTTAATTATTATGGTATTAAAACATATTTATTTAAGGAAGTAACATCAACTCCAGAACTTTCTTATAGTGTTAAATACTTAAATACTCAAGCAGGTATAGTAATAACTTCATCACATAATTCTAAAGAATATAATGGATATAAAGTATATAATGCTTTAGGAGGTCAAATAGTGGCTCCAGAAGACGAATTAATAATAAATGAGATAAATAATATTAATTCATTAAAATTAATTAAAACAGCACCTTTAAATAATGAATTATTTAATTATGTAGATGATAATGAACATATTTCTTTCGTAAATGAAAATAAAAAAGTAATTATTGATAACGAATTAATTAAAAAATATAGTAAAGATATAAATATAACATATTCATCACTTCATGGAGTAGGTTTAAAGACTGCTAAAGAGATATTTAATGATTTAGGATTTAATTATAATATAGTAAAAGAACAATGTACTTATGATGGTGATTTTAAAACAGCACCTGAACCTAATCCTGAATATATAGACAATTATAAATTATCAATTGAAAATGCTAAAGAAAATAATTCTGATATTATTTTAATGACAGATCCAGATGCAGATAGAATAGGGGTAATGTATAAAAATAATAATAATGAATATAAACTTATTAATGGTGATTTTTTAGGAGCTTTATTTTCTTATTATATAGTTAATAATACTGACATTAAAGATAATTCATACATGATAAGAAGTATTGTAACTTCTCCATTAATTGATAAAATAGCTAAAAGCAAAAATATAGATATATATGAAGTGTTAACAGGATGTAAGAACATTGCAAGTATGAAAAACACATTAAAAGATAAAAATTATATATTTGGTTATGAAGAAAGTCTTGGATATATGTTTAATATAGATGTTAATGATAAAAATGGTTTTTCCTCTATGATATGTATTTTAGAAATATTATGTTATTGTAAAAATAATCATATAACACTTGAGGATTATATAAATAGAATATATAGTGAATTTGGTTATAATTTTAAAGAAACACTTAGTTTTGTTTCTAAAAATGTTAATTATAAGGATATAATAAATAATCTAATGAATAAGTTTAGAAATAATGAATTTAAATTTAAAAATAATAATTATACAATTATTGATTATACAAAGAAGAGTGGGGGACTAAAAACTAATGCATTAAAATATATATTTAAAAATGATTCTTATATAATAATAAGACCTTCTGGAACGGAACCTAAAATAAAAGTATATGTAGGTGCATGTGATGAAGAAAAAGAAAATGCAATAGATAAAATAAATATACTTATAAATGATGTTAATTCACTAATAAATATAGACTAAGGAGTCTATATTTTTCTTGACAAAAACATAAATAAAGTATATAATAATCTCATTTGTGTTAAAGAAAGGAGAGATATATATGGATATTAATAAATTATTTGACAATTATTTAGACATTACTACTAAAGATAATAAGAAATATCATATCGAAAACAAAGAAATATTGATACACGACTCTCAATCTTTAAGTGGGAAAGCAAATATAATTATAAAAAAAGGAAATATATATTTAATTAAAGAAGTATACTCTTTAGAAAAAAATAGATTAAGATACTCTTATATTAAGTATTCAAATGTTAAATCTTATGAAACTATAGAAAAACACAAAGATGGATCAGAAACACCTATATTCGTTATAGAATCATTTACTGATAAAAATACATATATTGGTAGTATTGGTAATATTAAAAAAATTAATAGTGATAAAATTGAAAAAATTAATAATAAATCAAAAGATAAACCATTAATATTAAAACTACTTAGAAGAAATAAAGAAGGAGAAGTAATAGAAGATCTATTATCTGCATAAAAAAACTACATACTTATATAGAATGTAGTTTTTATAATTTATAATAGTTTACATAATAATCATTATACGAAATTAATACTATATTTTTCTAGATTGAATTTCTGCCATTTTTTCAAGAACTTCTGTAGCATTTTCTTCTTTTATTTCAGTGTATCCAAGTTCTTTTAAAGCTTGAACTTTAGCTGAATTTAATTCTTGAGTTCTAGATAATCTTTCTTCGTATTTAGCTTCAATATCTTGAACAAATTTCTTATGAGATTCAATTAACTTACTTTTAGAAGCACCACCATTATTATATAATACCATAGCTGAGTATAGTATTGATTCAAATGCAAATTGATCATCTTCTTCAAATGCAAATTCATTAGGATCTATGAAACCTGTTGTCTTTGCTACATAACCAAGCATATATTTAATTTCTGGTGTATTTTCAATTGCTTGTAAGAAATAATATAAATATTTGCAAATTGTTGATGTAGCAGGGGTTTGATCATCTTCTAAATCTTCTTTAAGTAAGAATACAATATCATTTAATAGTGATTGATCTTCTTTTGAAAGACCATCAAAAGATATATTCCCCTTCTCTACAATAATTGAATTATTATCATTAATTAAACTATTTGCATGTTTAATAAAATCACTTGTTATAGTTATATTATTTATTTCCTCAGCAGATTTTACTTGCAATAAATTAAATAATTTCATTTTTTTCTCAAGTGGCCATAAATTAACATCATCCATGTCTAGATAATTATAAACCATTTGTCTAGATACTCCTAAATATTTAGCAAGTTTTACTTTTGAAATTCCTATTTCACTTAAAATGTCATTTAACTTTGTCATACTTCACTCTCCTACTCTATATATATATGATATCATTTTACAAGTAAAGTGTCAAGTGTAAAGTAAAGAAAAAAGATTACCAATATAAATTAGTAATCTAAGTAATTTAATTTTTTTACATATTTTGAATTTTGTAATTTTCTTAAAGCATTTTCTTCTATTTGTCTTATTCGTTCTCTAGAAACCTCAAAATAATCACCAATTTGTTCTAATGTCATTGATTCCCCAGTTGTTTGAACATATTTTAAAATTTTCTTATTTTCTTTTATTAATTTATATATATCAAGATAATTATTATTTATTAAAAATTTATTAAGTTCATCGTTTTTTATTTCATTATTTGTTATTACTAAAACAATTTTATTATGATTAACGACTAATGGTTTATCAGGAATAATACCGAATCTAAGTAATATGACTGCTTTTTGAATATCAGATAAATGTCCCAAAACATCAATTAAATCTATTTTTAATGATTTTTGTATAACTTCATTTTCAATATTATTGTTTTTATCTTCAACAAAATCCCCGACTTCACTCTGAATACCATGTTCACCTTCACCTACTGGGTCATTTAAACTTACCGTACTCATTAAGTAATACTTTATACTATATAATTCATCTTTTGTAATATTTAGTTTTTTTAATGTATATTCTTCTGTAGGATCGTCATTATGCTCATTTATATAAGAATTATAAAACTTATTATATTTAATTAATTTATCTTTAAAATGAACTGGTAATCTTATTGCATCAGAATAAGATAATGCTCTTCTAATTTTTTGTCTAATCCAAATATATGCATAGGTTGAAAAAGAACTTAATTTATCATTATAAGAATCTAATGATCTTATTAATCCCATGTTTCCTTCTTGAATTAAATCTTCAAATGATAATCCTTTATTTGTATAAAATCTTGCTATTGAAATTACTATTCGCAAATTATGTTCAACTATATAATTAACCACTTTTATTCTTTCTTTTTGAGTATTTATCATAATTTCATATTGTTTTTTTAATTCTTTTTCAGATATTTTTTTATCAATATAAGTTATAGTATTATTTTTATCTGCCCTATTTGAAAGTTTTTTAAAAAAATATTTATTTTTATTTATAAATGAAGTAAGTTTATCATCAAGCAATTTTTTAATTTTACTTTCATCAGGTATAAATTTATTTCCATTTAATAGTAAAACTAATACATTTAATTGGTATTTAACTAAAATAATAAAGTCATTTTCTTCAATAGAATTTTTTTTGGCATTTTCTTTAATATAACCATAAAAATTATTAATAATATTTGTTTTGCAGTTATTTATTATTTTTAGGTATTCAATATTTATATTTAACAATTTGTCTTGTTCTTCTTTTGATATTCTAGGATAATTATTAATATCCTTTAGATATAATTGAACCATAGATGAATTAGACGATATGGAGTCATCATATAATTTGTAATTATTTTCAATTAAGTACTTTAATACAACATTATAAGTATTATCATTATTTAAATATTTTTTTATGTATTCGATATTATATACCTCGTTATTGTTATTGCTAAATAGTTCATTTAATATATCAAAAATATCCTCTTTTTTATTAAAAATATATTTTTCTTTTATTATATCTTTTTCAGTATAATCAATATTATTAAATAATATTTCTAAGTCCATATCATCTAGTAATATTTTATTACTGTGTTTTTGATATTCAATAATTATATCATTTAATTTTTTTAATAACTCTAAATTCATATTTACCCCCTATAAATTTATAAATACCAAAGTTTTTTACCGTTTTTTCTAACCTCTTTTATAATACCTCCGCCAAGACATTCTTCTTCTAAATAAAATACACATGCTTGTCCAGGAGTTACTGATTTAATATTGTCATATTTAACTAATATATTACCATCATCTAAATATTCAAGTTCTACATCTATGTCTTCTTGTCTATATCTAAATTTAGCAGTACATTTTGTTGGTCTTTTATCACTAATAAAATTAATATCTTCAATTATTGCCTCTGTTGTTTGTAAATACTTAGTATCATCCCC
This sequence comes from Bacilli bacterium, assembly GCA_017459965.1. GTDB lineage: Bacteria > Bacillota_I > Bacilli_A > RF39 > UBA660 > CAG-433. Next base: position 189,316 of record JAFUBW010000014.1, on the reverse strand, counting down.
AAGAGAAACATAAAGTATATTTTTATCTAAATCTTTACCTACAACATAAAGTCTCTTATTATTACCTCCAATATTAAGTCCTCTTCTTTGCCCAATAGTATAATACATTAAACCTGTATGTTGTCCTATTTTTTCGTTAGTATCAATATCAAGAATATCACCAGGTTGATTTGGCAAATAATTAGTTAAGAATTTTTTAAAATTTCTTTCACCTATAAAACAAATTCCAGTAGAATCTTTTTTATCCGCAACTATAAGATCTTGTTCATGTGCTATTTTCCTTATTTCTGGTTTTAAATAATTTCCTATTGGAAATAAAACATTTTCAAGTTGTTTCTTAGTTACTTGCGATAAAAAATAAGTTTGATCTTTATTATTATCAATTGCTCTTAAAAGTTTTCCGTTATTATTTCTAGCATAATGCCCTGTTGCAATAAAATCAGCTCCTAATTTATCAGCTTCTTTTTTAAACATATCAAATTTTATATATTTATTACACATTATATCTGGATTTGGTGTTCTTCCTTTTTTTAATTCATCTAAAAAGTATGTAAAAACATAATCCCAATATTCTTTAACAAAATCTATTCTATGAAGTTTTATACCAAGTTTATCACACACTTTAAGTGCATCGTTATAATCTTGTTCTTGAGTACAAATATCGTTATTTAAAGTTGGATTCCCATTAATGTCATTATTTAATGAAGAATCCCAATTTCTCATAAATAATCCTTCTACATCATAACCATCTTTTTTCAAAAGATATGCTGCAACTGCAGAATCAACACCACCACTAATGCCAATTATTACTTTTTTCATAATTTCATCCCCAATTTGCAAATATTATACTATATTTTAATTATAAAGTAAATGAAAAAAATACCTATTGTGCAACAGGTATTTTAATAAATGGTAATGAACTATAATTTTTTAATACTAATTCCTTATTACCAGTAGGATTTTCTTTTAAATATTCAGGATCACTATTAACATCAGTACTATAATTAAAGAAGTCATCTATTTCAGCTGCTTCAAATTCAGGTTTCTTTTTAGTAAGTATAAAATCCAATATTATAAATTCTTCAAGTGTCACTTTATATTCTTGTAATACTTTTTTATCATTAGGATTATTTTCAGTATATTTCCTTAATCTATCTTCTTGTTTTTTTAATGTATCATAATATTTTATTACTTCAGTGTCACTATGTTCACGAATAAATGATTCATAGAAACACATATAATTATATCTATTGATTTGTTTTTTAATTGGTTCAACTTGATCTACATATATATGAGCATCATTAATTGTATATGTAATATCTCCTGCTTCTAAATTATTTACTTTAGCAAACATTTTTAAAAGTACAGCATATTGAGATACATTAAAAGGAACGCCTACAGGTATATCACCACTTCTTTGAATTACAGTAACATCTAATTTACCATTAATTACTCTCCATTCAGTAGCCCAAACGCATGGCTCTAGTGTACCATATTTTAAGTTTTTCTTCACTCTAAGATCAATAATCATTCTTCTATCATCTGGTTTATTTTTTATCTTTTCTAATACATCTTGTGGATCTTTTGTTTGTTTATTATTATAGCCATAAGCTTTTCCAATAGTATAAGCCCATTTTTTACCAAAATATTTAGCAGATTTAATAGTCATGCCTTTTTCTTTTGCTTTATCAGTAGCTTCGGTCATTACTATTTTTCCATATTTATCTAATTTAGGATTACCATTTACATCGCATACTTCTATTTCTTTTTCTTCAAATGGAGTTCCTTCAGGTTCATATTCTCTATAGATACCGTCTTTATCAATCATCCATTTATTCCAAATTGGATTTTCTCTTTCTTGTAACCATCTTACATCATTACTTTGGACTTGATGAATCCATTGTATTTCTGATATAGCATTTTTTATTGCTACTTTTTTTGACTCTAGTATTGGAAAATTATGTTCAATATCTTTAAGTTTAAATGTTACTGTACCTGTTGTTAAAGTATCGATTCCAGTTCTATTTTTAACTAATACTCCATTTTCTAATATATCTTTTACAATTTCACAATATATTTTGTCCCACTCACTTACTCTTGCAGCATTCCTATCAATATTAATAATTTTTTGTTCCATTCAAAACCCTCCCTACTTTATAAATTAATTATACATAATATTTTTATATTAGTAAATAATTTTGTAAAAAAAAGGATTTATAAATGCATCATATAATGAACATAATATACTAAATAAAATTCCTAATATTAATATAAAGAAATATTTACCCATAAATGTTTTGAAATTTATAGTTTGTTTCTTAAAACTTGTTGTAAATATTTTAGTTGATATCAAAATACTATAAGATGATAAAAATATAATAAATATTATCATTACAATATTAGCTGGTATTAAATATAACAATACTTTTATTAATCCTTTGATTCCATATTTAGCAAATATACTACTTATTGAAAAACCTAAAATAAAGCTTTTAAAAAATACCATTATAAAAATTATGGGAATACCAATAACAGATATTCCAAGAAGCCACATTATTGTTATATATAATAGATTTGAATATAAAGAATTTTTAAATATATCTATCTTATTTGAAAATGATGTTTTTTCAATTCCATTAAAGAAAGATGTCACTTGTTTTAAAACAAGAGTTTTTTGATCATTAGATAATATTGTAATATAAATACTACCAAATATTAATCCTATTAAAAAAACTATTAATACAAGTATAATTAAATTATTTTTTTTACTAAGTTCTCTTTTATAATTATTGTACATTTCTTTCATTAAATATTTCTCCTTTGTTTAAATATATTAATGCTTGTACAATTTTAGAACAAATTTTAATATTTTTCATATTATATTTTGAAAGGAGTATATTTATGAATAATTATCAAAATTATAATAACTCAAATAATTCCAGACTTATTGGTGGCGGATTTCTTGGCCCATTTATATTAGGTGGTATTACAGGTGGACTTGTTTCGCCATTATTCTATGGAGGATATGGATATAATAGACCTCAATATTATTATTATCAACCAGGTCCTTATTATGGACCATATTATGGACCATATGGAAGAAGATTTTAAAAAGTAGGTATACCCTACTTTTTATTTATATATTTATATTCAGTTATATAACTACCATCTTTTTTTATTAGATTTCTTTTATTTCTATACATTTTTTTAACATTATTTACTTTTTTATATTTAATATAATTACTTTTCTTTAATCTTTTTTCTAATATAAATCTATTATAAACTATATATCGGTTTTTATAACTATATAAAATTTGATATATCAAAAAAACAATAATTAAATAATAACTTGAATCTGATTTAAATATAATTGCAAATACAATTAAAAAAATTATTGAAATTATAATATTTAATATATATGAAATTCTAAAATTAAATATTTTATTTAATAATATATTTAATATTTTAGATCCATCTAAAGGAATTATAGGCATTAAATTAAAAAATAACATAGTTATATTATAATCTTTAAATAGTTTATAAAAGTAAGTATCCATTATGTTATATTTATAAAAAATTAATATAATAATAAATAATATTTCTTGAAATAATGGTCCCATTATTGAAATTATTAATTCTTCTTTTAAAGGTTTATCAATTTTATCATCTGTTTTTGTTATTCCACCAAAAGGAAATATATCTATTCTTTTAACATTCCAACTATACTTATTTAGTGCATAAAAATGTCCAAATTCATGTATAATTATGATGATTGATATAATAATTATTTCTTTAAAAAGACCTGCTAAAAAGGCTAAAAATATTAAAATAATGGTATATGTATTTATATGTAATTTATTTAAGAACTTTATTATAGTCAATTTCTACTCCATCTTTTTGAAAAAGCATATATAATTCATTATTTTTAGCTTCACCAACAATAGCATTTTCATCAACATAATCATATAATTTTACATTTGTATTTGATAGATTACCATACCAAATATCAATCCCATCCATACCTTGAATTATAACTGTTTTTCCTAAATCTTCTTTAGTACCTACAAAAATTACTATGCCACCTTTTATTATTGGTATTGGATAATTATCATTAAGTGTTAATTTAACGCCTTTATTATATTTTGATAAATTTTTATATTCTAATTTTTCATTAAATACTTTATTTTCTTTAAATATATTTTGAAAAGGTATTATATTTCCAATATATTTATTATATATATTCTTAAAATAAGCGAACGAAAAATTATTTTTATATATTTTATTATAAATAATATTTTTTATATTTATATCTTTTTGTGCTGATACTGATAAAAGTCCAAATAATAATATTACTATAAAAAATTTTACTAAAAAAAAATTAAATTTATTTGTTTTTGATTCTTGTTTTAATTTTTTCTTTTTAATTCTAGATTGTACTCCATATATTTTTTTCATATTCTTCACCCATAAAAATATATGTGTTATCTTTTAATAATATGCTTAAAATAATTTCTTTTTAATATAAAATATAATATAGTTACATATGATAAATTTCCAATTAAAAAGTTTCTTAAAATATAACTTAAATCAAATATTGTGTAATTTATATAATTAAAAAAATTAAATATTAAAAACAATAATACATTATAAAAGAAAATAACAAATAAACTAGTATAAATTATTATAAAATAATTGTAATTATGAGTTTTTAATATATAAAAAATGAAAAAAGATATTATTAAAAACAATATAGAGTTTAATATGTAAAAATTAGTAAAAAGCAAATCATATATTAAACCTAAGAAAAATGAAAATATTAAAAATTCTTTTTTAGAGTTTTTAAAGTATGGAAAAATAAATATTAATGATAATAATGTAAATAAGGGAGTCATAATTCTAAAAGAAGATAAATAAATATTAAATAAATTTTCAAGTAATATACTGATTACAGCAATAATTATATTAAAAAACATTATTTATCACCCACTACTGATACAATATCTAAATTATTAAAATTTACTGTTGGTGTAAGTATTATAGTGTTTGATATTCCAAATGTATCTTTTTTAATATCTTTAATTTTCCCTATAAGTAAACCAGATGAAAAAGAATCAGATAATCCAGATGTTACTACATTAGTATTTTTTAATTTATTAATATCAAATTCTCCTATTACATTAGTTAATGTAAGTTCGTTCTTTTTTAAATTATATTTATTTATTAATCCATAATATTCATTATTATCATATATAAATTTAGCAGATATATAATTATCTTTTTTTAATGCAATTAATAATTTAATATCACTAGTATTTTTATTAACATTTATAATTTTTCCTATTAAACCATTTTTATTTATAACTGCATATCCAAGTTTTATATTATCTTTATATCCTTTATCTATTGTAATTGTATTGTACCAATAATTTGTATTTCTTTTAATTACAGTTGCATTAATTAGATTTTTATCACTATTTACTGAATTTAAGTTAAGTGTATCTTTTAATTTATTTATTTCTTTTTTATAATCGTTATTTATTTCTTTTTTTACATCTTTATTATAATTATTATTATCTTTTATGAAAGATATAGTTGTTATTTTAAAAATATTAGCAGTTAAATCATTTAGATTACTTGTTAAATAATTATTTTTAACATTATCATTTATGAATATATAAAAGAGAACAAATACTAATATTATTGATAAAAAAACCATTATAAATTTATATTTTTTCTTTTTTGTTTTTTTCATAATATCACCTTTATTATATATTCCCATTTTCATAAAAACTATAATAGTCATTACCAATTATTATATGATCAATAATCTGAACTCCTTGTATTTTACCAATATCAACTAATGAATTTGTTAGTATAATATCATCCTTTGATGGTGTTGAATCTCCAGATGGATGATTATGAACACAAATAATTGATGAAGCACTTAATAAATATGCATTTTTAAATATTTCTCTTGGATGAACAATACTTTTATTTAGTGTACCTTTAAATAATAACTTTTTTTCTATTAAATTCTTTTTTGTATCCAAATAAAGTGCATAAAAACATTCTTGTTTAGAATCATTAAATTCACTTTTCATATATTCATATACTTTTTCGATAGTATTTAACTTTATTTTTGACCAATTTTTGTCATAATATACTCTTTTACCTAATTCAATCGCAGAAAGAAGTTTAATTGCCTTTACTTCACCTATTCCATCTATTTTTTTTAATTTATTTAAAGTCATATCTTTTAATTGAGAAATATCTTTAATACTATTGATTATATTATTAGATAGTTCTAAAACAGATTTATCTTTTGTACCAGTATTTAAAATAATACTAATAAGTTCACTTGTTTTAAGATTTTCTCTACCATATTTAATAAATCTTTCTCTTGGTCTTTCACTTGCTGGGATATCTTTTATTTTACTACTCACTATTTAATATCAACTCCTCATATTTTGATAGTATTTGTTTTTGTGCATTATTAATTATCTCCTTATCATTTGTTTGCTCAATTAACGAATCATATTGATTTAACAATTCTAAAAATTCTTCATTGTCAATTTTTACCTTCTTCATATATATATTCGTCAAAATTTCATAAGATTCCACTATTTTTTGTTTATTTTTTTTATTTTTTGTAATTCCTATCAAAACATGATACCCATCATTATCTAAAAAATACAAATAATTTTTTAATTTTTTTGTATTTTCTTTCATATTTTTTTCTTCTTTATATACACCATATTGCATTAAATATACATATTGATCTGTATTTTTCATCGTACTTATAGTAGTTTCTTTATATTCATTAAAAGTATATCTGCCAAGTACAATACCTATAATTATAGCAATTATAGTGTATTTTATAGTATTTTTCATATTATCACCTATATCTATAATAATCATATCAATTTAAAAAATATGTCGAAAAAAAAGACTATTTTAAATAGTCTTAAAATTATATATTTTTTTCTTCAATTATATCTTGTACTTTATATAATACATCAAATATAGATATTTCATTTATTTCTTCTTCATTTCTTAGTTTAAGTTCACAAATATGTTCATCGATTTTTTTACCAATTGTTATTCTAATTGGAATTCCAATTAAATCCATATCATTAAATTTAACTCCTACTCTTTCTTTTCTATCATCTAACATAACTTCTATATTTTCTTTTCTAAATTCATTATATAGATGATTAGCAGCTTCCATCTGAGATTCATTATTTGTATCAACAATTACTATAGCTACTTTATATGGAGCGATATTCATTGGCCAAATTATACCTTTTTCATCATTATTTTGTTCAACTATGGCAGATAAACATCTTCCAATACCTATCCCATAACAACCCATTACAACAGGTTTTAAAGTATTATCAGTATCTGCATAAACTAAATCTAAACATTCTGAATATTTTGTTCCTAATTTAAATGTATTGCCTATTTCAATACCTTTTTTAAATTTTAATTTTGATGCGCATTTAGGACACATATCTCCTTCTTTAACATTTCTAATATCAGATATAATATCTGCCTTAAAATCATCAATATTAACATTTTTATAATGATAATCCTTTTTATTAGCACCTACTACAAAATTAACCATAGTAGATACTTCATTATCCATAATTATAGGTAAATTTATGTCAATAGGCCCTACAAAACCTTTAACTGTATTTAATTTATATATTTCTTCATCTGTTGCCATAGAAATATTTTCGGTATTCATTAATTTAGATAGTTTAGTTAAATTAACTTCTGCATCGCCTTTTACTAAAATTAAATATAATTTACCATCTATATTATATATTAATGATTTTACTAATTTAGAAGGTGCTTCATTAAGAAATTTACTAACATCATCAATTGATTTTACATTAGGTGTTTCTATTAAATCTTTATCTAATTTTTTTTCAGCACTTTCTATATTAGAAACAATAGATTCACATACTTCTAAATTTGATGAAAAATCGCAATTTTCACAAAATACTAATGTATCTTCTCCTATATCAGTAATTGCTTGAAATTCTTCAGAAAGTATTCCTCCCATTGCACCTGTATCTGCTTTTACTATTCTATAATCTATACCCATTCTAGTAAAAATTTTTTTATATGCATTATACATATTATTATATGAAACTTCTAACCCTTCTAGATCTTTATCAAATGAATATGCATCTTTCATTAAAAACTCTCTTACTCTGATAAGTCCATATCTTGGTCTTGCTTCATCTCTAAATTTAGTTTGAATTTGATATAAACTAAATGGTAAGTCTTTAAATGATCTAACCATATTTTTGGCTGTTAATGTAAATAATTCTTCGTGTGTAGGTCCAAGACAATAACTTTTATCATATCTATCTTTAAGTTTAAACATTGAACTTCCAAATGAATCTAATCTTTTCGCAGATGCATATATATCTTCTTGTATAAGAGATGGCATTAAAAGTTCTTGAGAATTAATTTCATCCATTTCTTCTCTAACTATGTTTTCTATATTCTTTAAAACTTTATATCCAAGTGGCATATAAGAATACACTCCAGACGATGTTTTTTTTATCATACCAGATCTTGCAAGTAAATTCCCACTGACACTTTCTTCGTCTTTTATATCTTCTCTAATTGTATAAAAGAAACTATTTTTTAATTTCATTAGAATCACTTCCTAAAAATTATTATATCAAAAAAAGAAAATGTTTTAAATATATATTTTAATTATTTAACATTTTCTTTATTTTAATATTCTTTCTACTTTAGTTATATCCTTAATTTGAGAAAGTTGATATATGTATTTATTTAATTTTTCTAAATCTTCAACTTCAATTGTTAATTTGTATTTAATATCATTTTCATAATTCTTTGTATCTACTTTTATAATATTTATATTTAAACCACTTGTTTTAGTAATAATATCCAAAAGAATATTTTCTTTTTTGTTTGTTATTACAACAATATTAGTTTTAAATTTAGATACAATATTATTATTCCATGATACATCAATTAATCTATCGGAAACATCTTTAATATTATTACATATTTTATTATGCACAATAACACCATTACCTCTCGAAATGTAACCTACTATCTCATCACCTTTAACAGGTCTACAACAATGTGCAAGTGTTACTTTAATGTTATCTATACCACTTACTAAAATATCATTTTTAAGTTCAATGTCTTTAACATTTTTGTTAGAAATTTTATTAAGATAAAATTCTTCTTTATCAAATTCGTCATTATTTACAATATTTATAATAGTATTAGGAGCAAATTTACCAGTACCAATACCAAAATATAATTCATTTTCATCTTTAATTTTAAGTTCTTTTAAAACAATGCTTATTGAACTATTAAAATTATCAGTTGAGATTTTCTTTCTTCTAAGTTCTTTATTTAATGAATCTTTTCCTTTATTAATAGCTTCTTCTTTATCAAGTTTAGAAAAAAATGCTTTTATTTTATTTTTAGCTTGATTACTTTTAGCAATAGTTAGCCATTCTTTGGAAGGTGTTGAAGTTTTATTAGTATTTATTTTAACTATATCCCCTGTATGAAGTTCAAAGTTTAAAGGAACAATTGATTCATTAACTAATGCACCAACCATTGTTTCTCCAATTTTTGTATGTACTCTATATGCAAAATCTATTGGAGTAGATCCTTTTGGAAGTTCATAAACATCCCCTTTTGGCGTATAAACATAAATATTTTCACCAAGTATTTCATTTTTTACAGATTTTACAAATTCTTCATCAGTTATTTCATCACTATTTAATTCTATTATATTTCTAAAAACTTGTAACTTATGTTCCATTGAACTTTGTATCTTTTTACCTTGTTCTTTATATGACCAATGTGATGCGATTCCTTTTTCTGCAACCTTATCCATTTCTTTAGTCCTAATTTGTATTTCATAAGGTTTACCATCAAACCCAAACACAGTTGTATGTAGTGATTGATACATATTGTTTTTAGGATTTGCTATATAATCTTTAAATCTATTAGGGATTGGTTTATATTTTGCGTGTATTAAACCTAATACCTGGTAACACTCGATTTTTTTATTTACTATTACTCTAAGTGCGTATATGTCATATATATCTTCAAACTTTTTTCCTTTTTGAAGTTTATTATATATTGAATATATAGATTTAGCTCTTCCTTTTATTTCAAATGAAATATCATTATCTAAAAGTATCTCAGATACTCTTTTTTTCATTTCATTTACAGAAGCTTCCCTTTCTTCTTTTGTATTATTTAATAGTTCTTCAACTGATTCATAAGCATCTGGTTTATAGTATTTTAATGATAATTCTTCAAGTTCAGCTTTTATATAAGATAATCCTAATCTATGGGCAATTGGTGCAAGTATTTCAAGAGTTTCTTTTGCTTTTAGTGATTGTTTATCTTTTGGAATTGCATAAAGTGTTCTCATGTTATGACAACGCTCAGCAAGTTTAATTATTATAATTCTTACATCTTCAGTTAAACCAACTAATATCTTTTTATAATAGTTAATTGCATTTTCATTTTCTGCAGATAAAGATAATTTATTAATTGTTGTTATTCCTTCAACTAAATTTGAAATATCTTCACCAAATTCTTTTTTTATATCATCTATATTACCACTTCCCTTATGAATAACATCATGCATTAAAGCGGTAGCAAGTGTATCAGAATCTGCCTCTAAACTTGTTAAAATATATGCAACATTTAAAGGATGAAGTATATAATCTTCACCCGATAACCTTTTTTGTCCTTTATGTATTTTTTTAGCATATTCATATGCCTTTTTAATTATTATAATTTCATCTTCGTTAGTTATATAACTAGATGCTTCAATTAATTCGTCAAGTGTACTTATTTCTTTTTTCAAATTTATCATTCCTTTTTTAAGAATTAATACCTTTTACTAATAATTCATCAAGTTCTTTTACTTCTTTTTTCTTCTTTTTATTGTTTTTCTTTTTATTATTTTTCTTAGGATTTAATGATTTTAATTCAATTCTATACCATATTTGAGATGATAATAATACTGAAGAATAAAATCCAGCTATTAAACCAAATAGAATTGCAATATTAAATTCATATATCGCTTTTTCACCAAATATAAGTAAAACAATTATTGGTATTAAAGTTGTTATTGTTGTATTAATACTTCTAAATAATGTTTGAGATACCGAATTATCAACTATAATTTCTAGTTCTTCTTTTGATTTTACTTTTGATGAATTGCCTAAATTCTCTCTAATTCTATCAAATATTACAATTGTGTTATTAATTGAATATCCTACTATCGTAAGAATTGCAACCACAAGCATTGTATTTATTTCTAGATTAAAGATTGAAAATAGACTAAACATAATCAATATATCATGAACAAGAGCAATTAAAGCAGAAATAGCAAAAGAGAATTTATATCTAAATGATATATAAACTACTATTGCAAGGAATGCTGCTATTAATGCAATTATTGTATTTTTGATCAAGTCTCTTTTAACAACATTAGATACAACTGATATTTCAGTTTTAGCATTATATTTTTCTTCAAATGTATGTTTAGTTGTTTTTATTTTTTCTTTACCTAATACTTCATTTATTTTTACATAAACTGTTTTATTATTATTTGTTAAATTTATATCAGATATTGTATAACCAAGTGTTTTAATATCTTTTTGAATTGTATCTTCATTTAAAGTTTTATCAGACACTATTGATATATCAGATCCTCCTTTAAAATCAACACCTAAATTTACACCTGTAATTATTGTTACTATTATACCTAATATAAATACTGTTATTGGTACGATTAATCTTTTAGTAAAGTTTTTAACAAAACTAAATTTTCTTTCTTTTATTTTTTTATCTTTATTAAAGTTTACAAATGCTTTTTCTTTTCCTTCAAAATAATCAGTATTTACAAATAATTTCATAATTGATCTATTAATTAATATTATTATAAACATTGTCATAAGTAAGTTAATAATAAGCATTGTTGCGAATCCCTTAACACTACTTTCCCCAAATGCAAATAATACTAAAGCGATAATTAATGTAGTAATATTTGAATCAAGTATTGAAGAAAACGAGTTTTTATTACCATTAATAAACGCTGTTTTTAAACTTCTTCCTTTTCTTAGTTCTTCTTTTATTCTTTCATTTGTAATAACACACGCATCAACTGCCATACCTATACCAAGAAGTAATGCAGCTATACCAGTAAGTGTAAGCACCCCATCAATCAAATAGAATATTAAAAGTGTCATACATGAATATATAAGTACTGAAAGTGATGAAATAAAACCTGAGAATCTATAAAATATTATTAAAAATACTATAATAAGTGAAACCCCTATTACACCTGCAATTTCTGTTTTTGTAAGTGAGTTTTCTCCGAATGCACTTGTTACTGTTTTAGATGATATTTCTTTATATTTTACATTTGATGAACCAGAATTAATTAAATCCACTAATGATTTTGCTTGTTCATATGTAAAATTACCTTGAATAATTACATTAGATGAAAATCCTTGTCTAACAGTTGCTGCTGATAAACATTTAACTGTATTTTCATTTTCAAAATTTCCACAATCAGCTGTTTTATAACTATCACCCATTGATTTATCATAATCAAGCCAAATTACTATTAATTGATCTTCTGTTTGACTAATTTTTTCTGTTTGTTCATAAAATAAATCTTTGTTTTTTACATTTAAAAGTATAGCAGGATTACCTGAATCATCTTGAGATATTTTAGCTCCTGATATTACATCTTTATCCATAAGTTTATTATCAGATGAATCTCTAAATGTAAGTTCGCCTGTTACTGTAATATAATTTCTTGCTTCATCTGGATCAGTAACACCAGCAAGTTTTACTCTTATTTTATCATTACCTTCAATAGATATTTCAGGCTCTGATACTCCAAGTTTATCAATTCTTCTCATCATTGTTTTATATGCAGATTCTAAATCTTCTTTAGTTAGTTTACTTTTTTTATCTGCAGATGATACTTGATAAAGTATTTCAAATCCACCAGCAAGATCAAGTCCTTTTGTTATATTATTAAATATATAAGGAATTGATATAGTTGATACAAAAGCTACTGTTATCATAGCAACTAATGTAGTTGTAAGATGAAATCCTTTTTTATCAAAATCTACTTTAAAATCATATTCATCTTTATTAAATGCAAGTATTATATAAAATATTATTGGTAAAATTATCATTCCAATTATAAATGCATTTGATTTATTAAATTTTTTACCAAGTTTAATATTTAGATATATCCATAGCCATATATTTACTGGACTAATAATAAATCCAAATATATAATACCATTTAAAATCTACTAGAGATAATAGTTTAATAAAATTATAAATTGGTATATATGCAAGTATTTCATTTATCTTTGCTTTTTTAAATATTCTTGAAACAATAAAACTAGATAACAAATATGATATTAATATACTAATTACTGTAACTGCTAAATTCATTTTTTCACCTTCCTATAAATACATCATCTTTTACATTAATAATATCACTAACAATATCACTTAATGTTAAATTGTTTGCTTTTGACCATTTTTCTCTTGCTAGATATTCAAAGATATCTTCTTCATTTATTTTTATACCTTTTTTTAAAAATAATCTTTTCTTTACTCTTAAAGCAGGCAATACCCTTTTATATAATTCTTTTATATCTTTAAATTCAATATTCATAAACAGTCACCTTATTTTTTTGTTTCCAATATAATTATAAAACAAAATCAATTTTTTTAAAAGAAAAAAATCATATATTTATTTAAAAACATATGATTATCTAAATTTATCTATTAAGAATTTTGGATTATAAGTTTTATCTAATTTTTTTACACTTTCTAATATTTTATCATTTTCAATACTTTCAAGTGCACTTGGAAGTTCAATATCATCTAAGTTTCTAAGTATTGTAAAATTAGATTTATCATATAAAATAGCAAGTGTAAATATATTAAAACAATATGAATCTATTCCTTTCATAGCTTCTGAATCATTCATAAAAACATTTTCAAATTTTTTAACTGAGTCAGTTTTACTATCAAAATCATAATTACCTATTTTAAAGTTATCTAAATCACATAATTTTAATTCATTTATGTCATCAGATACTAAAAAATTATCATAATTAAAATTACCAATATAAATATTATTTTTGTTTAACTTTTCAATTTTATTTCTAATAAGTTTTAAATATTTAATTTTTTCTTCAATTGATAATTCTTCTTTATTAGGTTTTAAATATCTTTTATTATATTTATTATTAACCCAGGCAGTTGATTTTATAGGTTTTAAATCACTTTTAATCATTGTATAGCCACTAAATTTATTTTTTTCAAAACCTGAATCTAATATTTTCACTTCATCTTTAAAACAATTTAAATTAGAAATCATTAATAATTTATTATGTTTATTTTCAAATATATTATTAGATATATCACCATAATAATCTTTTATATATTCAATTGATTTATATCTTTTATATAAAACTGGTGTGTCATATAATTCTTTATCATTATAGTAATATACTGTACTTTCAAGCCCTTCTTTAAATTTTTCATCAATATTTCTAACATTTATTTTTATGTCTTTCATATATAAACCTCCGAATTAATTATAACATAATTATTATAAAAAATATTCTTTACTCATATATTTTTAATATGAGAAAAAGTAAATTCATTAAAAGTACAATTATTTTACTTATTGGAGGCTTTTTAACTAAAGTTTTAGGTATGATTTTAAAAATTATTTTAACCAGAAATATAGGTACTAAAACTTTAGGATTATATATGATGATTATGCCAACATTTAATTTGTTTATTACATTATCTCAAGGAGGATTTCCTGTTTCTATTAGTAAACTTGTTTCTGAAGATAAAGGTAATAATAAAAAAATAGTGTTCTCATCCATTTTTATGTCTTTAATACTTACATTTATTCTTATGATATTAGTTATATTTATATCACCTATTATCGCAAATATGCTTCATAACAATGATTTAAAAATACCAATAATGTGTATTGGATTTACTTTGCCATTTATTAGTATATCGTCTATAGTTAGAGGTTATTTTTTTGGAAAAGAAAACATGCTTCCACATGTTATATCTAATACATTTGAACAAGTACTTAGAATAGTTATTTATATGTTAATACTACCTATAATTATTGATTATGGTCAAATTTTTACTATTAATTTTATTATTCTTACTAATATATTAAGTGAAACTTTATCTATAATAATTTTATATTTCTTTTTACCAAAAAAAATAAAAATAAATAAAGAATATATAAAACCTGATTTTGAAGTTATGAAAGATATTTTAAATATATCAATTCCTACTACTGGTTCTAGAGTAATAGGCACCATTGGATATTTTTTTGAACCAATTATTCTTACAACATTTCTTTTAATGAATGGTTATACAAATAATTTTATTACATATGAATATGGTGTTTTAACTGGATATGTTATGCCACTACTTTTAATGCCATCATTTTTTTCTATGGCAATATCGCAAGCAACTATACCAGTAATAAGTAATGGGTATGTAAATAATAAAATAGAATATATAAAAAGAAAGATAAAACAATCTTTATCTATCTCATTTATTATAGGATTAATTTTTACTATATTATTGATTATATTCCCAGAATTTTGTATGAAATTTATATATGATACAAACGAAGGAATTAATTATATTAGAGTGCTTGCGCCATTTTTTCTTCTTTATTATATTCAAGGTCCACTTGTTTCTGTTATGCAAGCCCTAAATATGTCAAAAGATGCATTTAATTCTACATTAATAGGAATATTTATTAAAATATTTCTTATGATAGTACTATCTTATATGCATATTGGTATTTATACTTTAATTATACCTACAATAATAAATATTATTTATGTTACTTTATTTAATATTATAAAGGTTAAAAAAATATTTAAATAATTTTTATATCAATAATATCACTAAATGAGATAATACTATTTTTTAAATATATTTTTTTATTTATATTATCTATTTTCTTTACTATATCAGTTGTATTAAT
This sequence comes from Bacilli bacterium, assembly GCA_017459965.1. Lineage (GTDB taxonomy): Bacteria > Bacillota_I > Bacilli_A > RF39 > UBA660 > CAG-433. The sequence continues at coordinate 173,209 of JAFUBW010000014.1, read as the reverse complement.
ATAATCTATATTATGATAATAATTTATAGTAACCATTTCACCTTTATTTATAGTTTTAATTTGTTCATTTAAATAATTATATGTATCATCAGATAATACTTTTTTATTTTTTATATTTATTTCTTGATATTTAATCATATCATAAAAACCTTTAAGTGAATCAAATGGCATAAATTGCTTTGCTCTAAAATCATTATCCTGCATAATATCACCTCACATTGCATTATGACCTCCGATAAGTTTATTTCTTTCAAGTTGTGTTGCATCTTTTGTATAACTAATCGCATTTAATATACTATTTTTACCATATTTATCTTGTATATTTACTAAAGTCTTTTCTAAATTAAATTCAATATCTTCCTTTTCATTTGTGTTGAATATATCAAGTTGAACTACTTCTTTTTCTTTTATATTATTTAAAAACACACCAAGTTTTCTTATTTTATATTCTTCAGATATTCTATAATCATATTCTTCAAGTAATATATTACTTATTAAATTAAAGCTATTTGTTTGATGGTCTATTTTTTTATGAAGTAAAACGCCTGGTATTACATCTTTTGAATATCCTACATAAAAACCAAGTACATCAGTATATAAATTATTTCTTACAAGTCTAAGCACAATTGTATGAATCATTTCAGTAAGTACTACTTTAGCACTCTGTTTTGTATAATCTGAAAATAATATTTGAGTATTACTCATAGAATTATTTTTTGGTTTATAATCTTTAATCATTTTAATTGTACATGGTTCAATACCTTTTGAGTGATCAATTAAAAGTTTAGCATTTATACCAAATTCTTTATATAATATATTTTCATTAGCATTTGATATATCATACATATCTTTTAAATGAAGTTTATGAAGTCTATTTTCAATTCCTCTTCCAATACCCCAAAAATCAGTAAGAGGTGTATGATGAGATAATTTTTCTTTGTATAATTTTTCATTTAATATACCAATATTACTTTTAGTATGTTTTGATATTATATCAAGTGCAATTTTAGCTAAATACATATTAGTACCTATTCCACAAGTTGCAGTAATATGTGTTGTTTTATATATATCATCCATTATCATAATTGCAAGTTCCTTTGGATTTTTATTATACATTTTAAGATATGAAGTAACATCTAAAAAAGCTTCATCTATTGAGTATACATGTATATCTTGTTTATCAATATATTTTAAATAAATAGAATAGATTTTAGTAGAATACTGCATATATTTAATCATTCTTGGTTTTGCTACAATTGGATGTATATTTTTAGGTATTTCAAATACTCTGCATCTATTTTTAATACCTCTTTTTTTCATTTTAGGTGTTATTGCAAGACATATAGAACCCTTTCCTCTTGATGGATCTGCAACAATTAAATCAGTTTTAAATGGATCAAGACCCCTTTCTACACACTCTACTGATGCATAAAATGTTTTTAAATCTATACATAAATACCACTTCATAACCCATCACCAAAACAATTATAACACGAACACTTGTTCTTATAAATATATTTTTTTAAATTTCCAAAAATTTCTTTAAAGGATGACATTTATTAACATAAATATTACACCTACTATAAAAAATATATAAAATAATTTTTTATTTTTATAAGATAATATTTCAGGTATAAGTTCAAATAATGATATATAGCTCATAATGCCACACACTAAAGAAAGAATACTAGCAATAAATATATCATTTATATAGTTATATAAAAATATATATGTAATAAGTGCGCCAAATACTTCAGATAGTGCACTTATAAAACAATAAAAAACTGCTTTTATTTTACTTTTAGTTGAATAATATATTGGAATAGATATACTTATTCCTTCTGGAATATTATGCATAGAAATTGCCATTGCCATTGATAAACCTAGTTTTTTATTTATACTACTTGTTACAAAAGTAAGTATTCCTTCTGGAATATTATGAAGCATTATACCTATCATTGATATAATACCTATTTTATATAAATTATTATTTTGAGGAATAATTTTATTAATTATTACTATTATTAATGATCCAAGTATAAAGAATATTAAAAATAATAATATACTAATAAATAAATTGTAATTTAATTTAAAAAGTTTAATACTTTCAGGAAATAAATCAAATATAGATATGCTTATCATCACACCAGATGCAAAAGAAAGTGATGATATAATCACTTTCTTAATATTTTTAAACTTAAAAAATATAAGTAATGATCCAATAATTGTAGAAAATCCTGAAAAAAAAGTAAGAAAAAAACTATAACTAATATTCATATTATAATTAATGAAAAATAGTTATAGTTTAGAACTTATTTTAAAACTTCAACTAATTTGTTTTTATATGTAATAATTAATTCATGAAGTGCTCTTGTCATGGAAACATATAATAACTTCATATCTGTTCTATCACTTATATTAAATATATTGTCATCACATTTATTAATTATAACTGCATCAAATTCAAGTCCTTTAGATAATGATGATGTAAGTGAACAAATGCCTCCAGTATATTCATTTGAATCATTATTAATTATATTAATATTTATTTTATCTTTCAAATAATTATAAATATCGATTGAATCATCATTATTTTTACTAATAATTGCAATTGATTTATATTTATCTTTTAATTCTAATAATTTATTTAATATAAATTCGTTGTTATTAATTTTATAATATTCTGGTATTTTACCATGTCTTATAACAGGAATAGCTTCATTTAAATTAAGGTATCTATTTATTTTATTAGCTTCATTCATTATTTCTATTGAAGTACGATAACTTTTTGATAAATATAATATATTTATATTCATTATTTTATTACTCAATATATCCCAATTTTCAATACTTCTATAAGGGTAAATACTTTGTGCTAAATCACCAAATATACTAAATGATGCATTTTTAAATAATAAATTTAATACATAAAAAGTAAATTCATTATAATCTTGTGCTTCATCAATAACAATATGTCTATATAATTGATATTTATTATTTCCATTAATCTTGTAATATAAATATAGAAGCCCAGTCAAATCAGAATAATTTAAATTTTTTAAATTTAGATTTATGTTATCTTCGTAATAATTATTAATATTTTTAAACATTTTTTTATATAAAGATGAAATATTTTCATTTACATAATTAAAATATTTTTTTAATAAGTTATGACAATTATTTTGTATTTCTTTTTTTATTGCTTCTCTTTGTTTTTTTAGTATTTTTTTATCATTTTCATTTGCACTAATAAATTTTTTATCTATATAATCATTAGCCGCCACAATTATATTTTCACTTTTATTTTTAATAATTTTTTCAAGTAATATAATACTTTTATTAACTTTTAAACTTAAACTATCAAAATCATTTTTTATATCATTATATGTTTTTTGAATAATATTTTTATCTAGTATTTTAAAATTATACATTTCTAAATCTTTATCTGGAATAATTGTTTGATCTAAAAAATTAATGTATTTATCAATTATTCTTTTAAATTTTAAAGACGTTTTATAATATGTACTTTCATTATCAGGTAATTCTGTATAGTTAAAATCTTCATTTAAAATATATTTTGTAAAGTCAATAAAATCAAATTGCTTTACATCATCAACATCAAGTTCTGGAAGTACACTTGAAATATAATTAATAAAAAATTTATTAGGACCAATTATCATATATTGATTAGAATTAATATAATCTTTATTATTATAAGCAAGGTATGCAATTCTATGAAGTGCTACAGTTGTTTTACCTGAACCAGCAACGCCTTGAACAATTATATTTTTATTAATAGGCATTCTAATTATTTCGTTTTGTTCTGATTGAATAGTAGAAACAATATTTTTTAATCTATTATCAGAATTAACATTTAAATATTGTTTTAAAATGTCATCATTTGAAACAATATCTACATCATAATATGAAACTAATTTACTATCTTGTATATCATACTGCCTTTTTAAAAGTAATTCACCTTCAACAATATCATCGTTAACTGTATATGAAGTTTTACCAATATTAGAATCATAATAAACAGAGGAAATAGGAGCTCTCCAATCAACTACTACTACTTTATTGTCAGAATTAATTACACCATTTTTACCAATGTAACATATATCTGTTTCATCATTTGTTTTAAAATCAATTCTCGAAAAATATGGTTTTTTTCTACATGTTGATAGTAATTCATTTTTTCTTTGTAATTTGTTTTCAATTTCTACCCTATCATCTATAGGAATAGTGTAATTATTTCTTATTATGTTTATCCTCGTGTTGTTTTCATCGATTAAATTATCGATTTCATTTAATGTAAAATCAAGGTGTTTTTCTTCATTCATAAATTCACCTCCAATAATTATTAAATAAAATGATATGCATCTTAGGTTGACACCCGCAAGTATAACAAAAAAATAATAATATGTCAATACAATTTAAAAAACTATAACATAATTTGTTATAGTTTAGAACTTTATATTAATTTTAATTTCTTACAATAATATCTCCTGATGTAGTATTAATTGTTAATTCAACATTTGCATGTCTATTGTTATTATTTACTTTTACATCTCCACTTATAACACTTGTATTATAGTAAATATCATCTGAACCATTAAGAATAGATACATCACCACTTGTTACTTTTATATTAGAATCTGTAGTTAATGTTAAATTATTAATTTCAACATCACCTGATGTAGTTTGACTATCTATATGTTTATTAATTTTATTAATTTCAATATCGCCGCTTGTAGCTTTTATAGTAATATCATCAACTTCATTTATAATAATATCACCACTTGTTACTTTTATATTTGCATTTTTAATATTATTTAATTCAATATCGCCACTTCTTGTATTTAAATCAGCTTTATTAAAATTAATTTCAGAATAAATATCACCTGATGTAGTTTCTAATACTAAATCATATATTTTTTCAGGTAATGAAATAACTGCTTGTCTTTTTGAATAAAAACAAAATATACAAGCATTGTCATTATCAGAAGTAATTTTTAAAGTATTATCTTCTACTTTAACTAGCGCAGTATTCTTTTTATCATCATATATTTTAACATTAGTAGTATTATCATTTGATTTTACAAATTTAAAGTCTAAGCTTTTTGAATATACATCAATTTTATTAAAATTTTCATCAATATTTTCATCATATATTAAAGTAGATTTTGATCCAAGACCAAAATTTAAATTATCTAATTTAAATGTAAATTTATTATCTATTAAAAATATTAAACCTACAATTAATGTAATTACTATTAAAGATAATAATGTTATTAATGTTATAGTTAATCCTTTATTCATTTTCTTTTTCTCCTTCTTTTATTTCTTCTTTATTATCTTCACTAAGACCAAATATTAATTTAACAATTGCTTCGCATAAACCAATTATTAAAAATATTATCCATGTGATATGCCATGCCATAGTTAGAAAACTTACTATAAAGTAAATTACTACTCCTAGTATATCAATTATTTCACATACTTGTTTAACAGTTTTATCTTTTTTAGTTTCCCTCTTTTTTTCTTTTTTACTTCCATAATTAATTGCAGTATATACAATTAATGTAGTAGCAATAGCTATAGTTATAAAAAATAAACTAACTCCAAGTATTTCATTATTAAATACTTCAGCACTCACTATTACAAATACTAGTGATAAAATATAAAGTCCAACTGATATTGCTATATTTCTAGCAAATATTTTTTTATTATCCTCTTTTTTAGATTCAATAATATCTTTTTTACCAGATAATAATTCATCAGATGTAATTCCAAAATATTCACATAGTGGAATTATTTTATCAAAATCAGGAGTTGTTTGATCAGTTTCCCATTTTGATATTGTTTGTCTTGATACATCAAGTACATTTGCAAGTTCTTCTTGCGAAATATTTTTTTCTTTTCTTAATTTTAACAATCTTTCTCCAATTGTCATATATTTTCACCTCTTTCGTAAATAATCATATCAAATGTTAAGGTTGCGTTCTACCAATTTTACTTGGAAATTTGTCAACCACTATTAACATTTTATCCTATTTTGTTAGTTTTTTCACTATTTTTTTGTTATTTTGTATTTGCAAATGTAAAAAGATAACAAATTATTTGTTATCTTTTTTTAAATATAGTTTTTTTGGTGAATATATATTCAAGAACCAATCACTATTCATAGTAGATACATCATCTTTCTTAGTTACCTTTAAAATATTATCTTTGTATGTATGTTTTTTTGTATGGTAATTTCTCTTTACATTACCTTTTGGATTGTCTTTAATATATTGCATCATTTTCTTTTTACTACCACCTAGTTCTACAAATAGATCAAGTGGCATTGAATATATAGCTTCATCTTTAGATGGTTTTATTTTATCTTCATCATTTATAGAATAAAATTTATCTAATACTATATAATTGTTATTTAAAACAAATCCATAATAACCGTATAAATCATTTTTACCTTTTACAGGTGAAATCACTATATTATTATCATTTTCATCTTTTAAATTAAGCAATTCTTTATAGAAATTAATTTTATCCATTAGCATTTCACTTAATTCTTTATCAGTTTTAATGTAAGTTTTTTTCTTTTTATATGTCGTATAGTTAGATTCAAGTTCACTCATAAAGTTATCTGCTTTAACTATTTCTAATCTTTCCATAACACTTATTTCATCAATACCAAGTACTTCTTCAAATATAGTTGGATATCTAAACATTACATTTTCAAATCTATCATTATAAGTTTTATAATTATATGAATATACTCTATCATCCATATATAATTGATTTGGCCAATTTGCTTTATTTTTAGATGATACTTCCATATAATATTGTCTTGGTATATATGAATATAAAATATTATCAGTTTCATCTAATTTATCTAATGATTTAACAGATAAATAATAAAGTAAATTTTTATAAACTAAACAATCTTTCATTCTAGTTTCTATGTCAAAACCATTAAATAAGAAAAGTTTATCAATCGCATTTATTGAATCTTCTATAAATGCAAGTTTTGAAGTATTATTTTCTTTTAAACATTTTAATCTTTCTTCTATTAATCTTAATTTAATTATAGATTTAGTTCTATTAACTAATTTATTGTCGCTATAATCAATATATTTATTAATTTTATCTATATTTAATGTTTCAAATATATTATTATAAATTTCAACTGGTGAATAACCTATAACCCAATTATTATTTTTAAAATCAGGAATAAAGTTTAATGATATTTTAAAATATAATATTCTTTTATATTTTTCATAGTTTTTATTTGTATATAATTCTTCTATCATTGCTTTTTCTAAATTTTGAAAATAGTCTTTAGCCTTCTTACCTTTTATTAAATTATTATTAAAAATATATCCATATTGCCCTTTATCAATTGGAATCTCTATATTAATTGGTTTAATAAATTCTTTTACATCTTGTTCTTCAACAGCCCAATTTATAGGTTCTCTAGACATGATAACACCCCTTTAAAACTACAAATATTATATTTATTTTACATTTTTTGTCAAATTTATTTACAATTAATAAAAAATATGATAAATTATTTAAGCGTGAAAAAAGGAGTTGTTACAAAAATGGATGAAATACAATTAAAGAAAACAAAATTATTTTATGAATTAGTTGAATATGTTAATGAACTTAAAGAAAATTCAGATGAAATAAGAAGATACTCTAAAGATATGTTTGAAGAAGCCGAAGATGATTTTGAAAGGCAAAATGATAGAGTTTTTAATATTAATTTATATATTTTAATTAGACTATATAAAAAAGAATATAATCAAATGAAAAATGAAAGAGGTCATTTTAATTTAGATGATTATTATGATTTTATAGATAGTATCGGATTAAATGATAAAATGAATGAAGTATACTCTAAATTACCAAAGATGATAGCTAGAAATGAAATAGTACCATATGTTACTGATAATCCTAGTTTTATGAGTATGATTAGATAATTCTAATCATCTTTTTTTATTATAAATAATTCATCATTTTTATAAAATGCATAAAATATATTATTTAATTTTAATTTCTTTTTATTTATTATATTAATTACCCAATTTCTATTTTTATTAATAAAATATAAATTATCTTCTTGGATTATCCCATCTAATATAATTGGAAGTGGGAATACATTTTTATCTTTATCTTTTTTAATAAAAACAGATAGTTTACCATTATTTTCAAGTATTGCATAGTCTACTTCTTCAATAGATCTAATCTGTTGTTCTCGTAGTTGTAAAAGCAAATCATCTAAATTATATCTTTGTTTTATCATTTCTCTAAAGTTAAGTTTACCTTTTGAGATTATTACACTCTGTTTTCCGTCAATCAAATCTCTAAATTTATTACTTTTTAAGGAAAATTTTGCAATTAAAACTTGAAATATTACAAGTGTAATCAATGGAATGATTACAAACCATATAGAATCTTTATAATTTTCAATACTAACTGCAATTAATTGAGAAATAAGCATTGATATAATAAAATCAAATACACTAAGTTCTCCTACTTCTCTTTTTCCCATTATTTTATATGAAATAACCACTAAAAGATAAAAAAATATAGTTCTATAAAACACTCTAAATAGCATATTATCACCTATTTTATTATGTATTTTTTTCATATATTTTATTCATAATCATATTATTTAATAGGTGATTTTATGAAATATTTAAAAACTTTATTATTTGAATTAATTATAATAATTATTTTAACTTTAATAATAACTATATTTTATTATTTTAATATAATAAATAGTAATATAAGTTCTTTATTTAAAATTATTAGTTTTATTATTACTTTCTTATTATCTGGGATTTATATAGCAAAAAGATCAAATAAAAAATATTATTTAGAAGGATTAATAATATCAAGTATAAACATTCTATTATTCACATTATTATCATTAGCATTCAATAATGGATTTAATATAAAACAATTATTATATTATTTATTACTAACTTTTGTAATAACATTTGGTAGTATATTAGGTGGTAATTTAAAAAAAAATAAGAATTAATTCTTATTTTTTAATAACCTAAATATTTATATCCTTTTAATTTTGGTTCTTCTTTTTCAAGTAGTTTTTTACCTAAATTAACACTTTTAGACATTTCATCAAATTTAGAATATAGTAAAGAAGATAATATAATTATAAATGTAAAATATTTATATAAATCATCTGTTACTACATCATTAATTACAGGAGTTATTCCAGTGTTTATCATATTTAATATATTATATTTTAATTCATTATCAGTAAGTATAACATAAAGTAAAAACATACTATGTGTTGTTATAGTTAATGCATTATATACTTTAAGTCCATTCATTATTTCATTTTTATTTATTATATCAATATAATCATCAACTAATTCATCAGGTAATGAATTAAAATCATTAATATATTTTTCTTTTAACAATTTATTTTTTTCTTTATATAATTTAATTTTTTCACATAATTTATTCATAAATTACCTCTTTGTAAGTAAATATTATATATATAAATAAAGAAAAATCAAGTTTTATTTACTTGATTTTTTATAATTAATAATAAAATTATTTTTAAATTCAATAAATTTATCTTCATCAATAGATTTTCTTATATCTTCAGTTAATTTAATTAAAAATCTTATATTATGTATAGATAAAAGTCTACCTGCTAATTGTTCATTGGCCACTAATAAATGTCTAATATATGCTTTAGTATAATTTTTACATGTATAACAATCACATGTATCCTCTATAGGAGTAAAATCTTCTCTAAATTTTAAATTTTTTAAATTAATTTTACCGCTATGAGTAAATGCATTACCATGCCTTGCAATTCTTGTTGGAAGAACACAATCAAACATATCTATTCCTCTTTGTACGCCTTCAAGTATATCTATTGGTTCTCCAACACCCATTAAATATCTTGGTTTATCTTCTGGAAGATAAGGAATTGAATAATCAATTGCTTTATACATATCTTCTTTACTTTCACCATCATTTGCAACTCCACCAATTGAATAACCATCAAAACCTATTTTTACTGTTTCAATTGCAGATTCTTTTCTTAAATCTTCATAAGGACCACCTTGAACTATACCAAACAATGATTGATTCTCATTAGAATGTACCTCTTTACCTCTTTTAGCCCATCTAAGTGTTCTTTCTAAAGAATTTTTTAAATACTCATGTGAAGCAGAAGCTGGTGGACATTCATCAAAACTCATTGCTATGTCACTATCTAGTTTATTTTGTATTTCAATTGATTTTTCTGGTGTTAATAATAAATTTCTTCCATCTATATGACTTTTAAAATAAACTCCTTCTTCAGTTATATCCTTTTTCTTGTTTTTAGCAAGTGAAAATACTTGAAAACCTCCAGAATCAGTAAGTATAGGTCCATCCCAGTTCATAAATTTATGAAGACCTCCTGCCTTTTGAACAATATCCTCACCTGGTCTTAGCCACAAATGATATGTATTTGAAAGAATTACAGCAGAATTTACTTCTTTTAATTCTTCAGGTACTAATGTTTTAACATTAGCAAGTGTTCCAACAGGCATAAACATTGGTGTTTCATAAGATCCATAATTTGTATGTAATATACCATGTCTTGCTTTATCATTATTTTTAATTAATTCATATTTAATTTTCATATAAATCACCTACTTTATAAACATTGCATCTCCAAATGAGAAGAATCTATATTTTTCTTTAACTGCTTCATTATATGCATTCATTATATTTTCTTTAGATGCAAATGCGGATACAAGCATTACAAGTGTTGATTTTGGAAGATGAAAATTGGTTATTAATGCATCTATAGCTCTAAATTTAAAACCTGGATATATAAATATATCAGTATTACCTGAACATTCTTTAAATTCATTATATAAACTCATTATAGTCTCTAGTGTTCTAGTTGTAGTTGTTCCAACTGCTATTATTCTTTTTCCTTCTTTTTTAGCCTTATTTAAGTTATCAGCAGTTTCTTTACTCATCATATAAAACTCACTATGCATTTTATGTTTAGTAACATCATCTACTTGCACTGGTCTAAATGTTCCAAGTCCAACATGAAGTGTTACTTCTTCAATTAATACGCCTTTTTCTTTTATTTTTTCTAATAGTTCATTTGTAAAATGAAGTCCTGCAGTAGGAGCAGCCGCTGAACCTTCATATTTAGCATATACTGTTTGATATCTATTTTTATCTTCTAATTTTTTATGAATATAAGGTGGAAGTGGCATTTCACCAAGTTTATCAAGTATTTCCATTAATATTCCATTATATATAAATTTAAAGTGTCTAATTCCATCTTCTCCAACATATGTACATTCAAGTTTTAATAAATCATTAAAATTGATAATTGTACCTATTTTTACTCTTTTAGCCGGTTTACAAATGCACTGCCATTTATCTTCACCTAAATCTTTTAAAAGCAAAACTTCAATTACAGCATTAGTTTCTTCTTTTGTACCTATAAGTCTTGCTGGAATAACTTTAGTATTATTAATAACAAGTACATCATCTTTATTTAAATAATTAATAATATTATCAAATCTTTCATGTTTTATTTCACCTGTAGTTTTATCTAAAACTAATAATCTTGAATGATCTCTATCTTTAAGTGGAGTTTGTGCGATTAATTCTTCTGGTAAATAATAATCAAAATCGTCTGTTTTCATAAGTAATCACCTGCCTATAAATTATAACACATTTAAAAAGAGATTTCTATATAATCTCTTAATCAAATAAAGTTTTTTGATATTCTATTCCAAGATGTTTATATGCTTTTTCGGTTACAACTCTACCTCTATTAGTTCTTTTTAAGAAACCATTTTGAAGTAAATATGGTTCATATACATCTTCTATAGTAGTTACTTCCTCACCAATAGAAGCTGCAAGTGCATCTATTCCAACAGGTCCACCATTAAATTTATATATAATTGATTTAAGTAAATTATGATCTGTATCATCAAGTCCTTCTGAATCTACTTTTAATCTACTTAATGAATCTTTAGTAATATTTAAATCAATATTACCACTTCCATTTACTAAAGCAAAATCTCTAACTCTTTTTAAAAGTCTATTTGCTATTCTTGGTGTTCCTCTTGATCTTTTTGCAAGTTCAATAGCAGCATCTTTTTCAATTTTAACTTCAAACACATCAGCAGTTCTCTTTATAATATTACATAAATCTTCAATCGTATAATATTCAAGCTTAGAAATAATACCAAATCTATCTCTAAGAGGTGATGACAAGTCACCAACTCTTGTAGTCGCACCTACTAAAGTAAATGGCGGAAGATCTATTTTAATGCTTCTTGATGATCCATCATTACCTATAATAATATCTAAAGTAAAATCTTCCATAGCAGAATAAAGTACTTCTTCAACTACTCTTGGCATTCTATGAATTTCATCTATAAACAAAACATCTCCTGGTTCTAAAGTTGATAAAACAGCAGCAAGATCTCCAGTTTTTTCAATAGCTGGCCCACTAGCTGTTTTTATATTACTTCCAAGTTCATTAGAAATAATATACGCAAGCGTTGTTTTACCTAAACCTGGTGGACCATATAAAAGTGTATGATCTAAAGGTTCATCTCTAAGTTTTGCTGCTTTTATAAATACAGAAATATTCTCTTTTACATCTTTTTGACCAATATATTCTCTTAAATATTTAGGTCTTAGAGATAATTCATCTTCATCTTCTAATTGTTTTTCTTCATCAACAAGTCTATCCATTATTTCACCTTCTTATTTTAATAATAATTTTAATGCTTCTTTAATTTGCTCTTCAATAGTTAAATTATCATCTACTTTAGGTATAACTCTTTTTATATCAACATTTTTATAACCTAATGATGATAATGCATCTACAAGTTCATCATTATTTGTTTCACTTACATCATTTGATAATACAAGTTTTCCTTTTAAATCAAGTATTATTTGTCTTGCTACTTTATCACCTATTTTAGGAAATTTCTTTAAATATAAAATATTTTCCCTTTCAATTGCATCTATAATACCGTTAGTACTTCCAGTTGCAAGCATAGGAAGAGCCATTTTTGGGCCTAATCCCTTAACATCAATTAATTTTAAAAATAAATCCCTATCATCATTAGTTTTAAATCCAAATAAAGTATTTTCATCTTCTCTAATATGCTGATATATATAAACTTTATACTCTTCATCAATATTAAATGAATAAGGAGATGCTGTATATACTTTATATCCTATATTATTATTATCTATAATTATATAATTACTTTCAATATCTGTTATTTTACCTTTTATATACTCGAACATATGTTATCACCTATAATCATTATATCAAAAAAAAGACTTATTTAAAAGTCTTTTTTATTAATCTTTAAATTCAAATTCAAAATCAAGTATTCTTACAATATCACCGGGTTGTATACCAAGCTTTCTAAGTTCATCATCAACACCTAAATGTCTTAATTTATTAGCAAATCGTCTTGCTCCTTCATCAGTAAATTTAGTCATTTTAAGAAGTTTTTCTATTTTATCACCCTTAACTACAAATATATCATTATCTTTTATAATTTCAAAAGGTTTTTCTTCTTTAAATTTATATAGAACATGGCTTTCAAAATTATCCTCTTCATAAAGTGGTTCATCTTCAATAGTATCCAATATATCGGCTATTTTTATAAGTAACTTATCAAGTCCCTGTGAGTTAATAGCAGATATTTCAAATATTTCTTCTTTTACTTTTTTCTTAAATTCTTTTAAATTTTCTTTAGAAGATTCCATGTCCATTTTATTTGCGACTATTATTTGAGGTTTATCCATTAATTTTTTATTGAATTCAAATAATTCCTTATTAATAGTTACATAATCTTCATAAGGATCTCTTCCTTCTAAAGCACTCATATCTATAATATGAACTATTACTTTAGTTCTTTCGATATGTCTTAAAAATTGATCTCCAAGACCTTCACCAAGTGAAGCTCCTTCTATTAAACCAGGTAAATCAGCACATGTAAATACTCTATTATCAATTGTTTTTACAACTCCTAAATTAGGAGAAAGTGTTGTAAAATGATAGGCTGCAATTTTAGGTTTTGCAGCTGATATTTTAGATATTAAAGTAGACTTACCTACAGATGGCATACCAACAAAACCTACATCTGCAAGAAGTTTAAGTTCAACTTTTAATCTTCTTTCCTCACCTGGTTCACCATTTTCAGAAAAATTAGGTGCAGGATTAGAATTAGTAGCAAAAGCAGTATTACCGCGACCTCCACGACCACCTTTAGCAACTATTACTTCATCATTTTTGTGAGTTAAATCTGCAAGTATTAAACCTGTATCTAAATCAGTTACTACAGTTCCTTGAGGTACTTTAATAATAATATCTTCTGCATTTTTTCCATTCTTATTCTTACCTTGTCCATTTGCACCTTTTTTTCCTTTTATTTGATGAGCATATCTTAAATCAAGTAATGTTTTAAGCCCTAAATCTACTTTAAATATAATATCAGAGCCTTTACCTCCATTGCCGCCAAATGGACCACCCATTGATATATATTTCTCTCTTCTAAAGGCAGTACATCCATCCCCGCCATTTCCAGCTTTTACATCTATTACTACTTCATCTACAAACATATTTATCACCCTTTATTAAAGATTAATTTTTAAAATAAGCATCTACATAATATATTGGTCTTTTTTCTTTAAAATATTGTTTTTCAAAATCAGTCATTACATTACTGATTTTTCTTTCATCATTATGTAAATCAAGTGATACTTTTTCAAAAGAATACCAATACTGACTTAATGATTCCATAGCAGATGCAAATAATATTTTATTATCTGTTTTTAAAATAATGTGTTTATTTTTTTTAAAAATTCTATCATATATTTTTAAATAACTTTCATGAGTAAATCTTTTCTTTTCGTCACCTTTTTTAGGCCATGGTTCAGAAAAAGTTAAATATATTGTATCAATTTCTTTTCCAAAATAATCAGCAATATTTTTAGCATCTGCACAAATCATTTTTAAATTATTTAATTTTAAATCTCTTATATTTCTAATGGCAGTTGCGGTTTGATTAATATCAAGTTCAAGTCCAATATAATTAATATTTGGATTATTTTTAGCCATCTCTATTATAAATGAGCCCCTTCCCATGCCTAATTCTAAGCAAATAGGATTATTATTTTTAAAATATTGATTCCATCTTCCTTTATAATTACTTGGATTTTTAACTAAATAAGGACTTTCTTTAACAATATTACTAGCATTTTTAACTGTATTATATTTCATAATAACACCTCACAAACATTTTATCATAAATAAAGAAAAATATCATCAATGCGATGATATTTTAAGCTTCGTATACACTAACTTGTTTTTTATCTCTACCTTTTCTTTCAAATTTAACTACACCGTCAATTTTAGCAAATAATGTATGATCAGTTCCCATACCAACATTATTACCAGGATATATTTTAGTTCCTCTTTGACGATAAATAATAGAACCTGCAGAAATAAATTCACCATCAGCAGCTTTAGCACCTAATCTTCTACCAGCTGAATCACGTCCGTTATGAGTAGAACCTTGTGCTTTAACGTGTGCGAATTTTTGTATATTTAAAACCATTTTCATCATAGGTATTACCTCCTTAATATTTTTATATTTTTAGGATAGTCTTTTTCCAGACTTTCAAGCATTAAAACCATATTATTTATTAGTTTTTTTACTATTTCATTATTATTTTTAATTTCAATTTTTATTTTATTATCATTTTCTTCATATAAAATAGAATCTTCATCAACATCAATTATATTATTAATTGTACTAATAACTAAAGTTGATACAGAAGCACATACTATATCTTTCCCATAATCATCAAAATTAGCATGCCCAGATACTTCTATTTTATTATTTTCTAATATTACCTTAATCATAATTATTTAACACTTTTAATAACTACTTTAGTATATGGTTGTCTATGACCTTGTGTTTTATGATAATTATTTTTTGGTATATATTTGAATACTTTAATTTTTCTTTGTTTTCCTTGTTTAACAATTTCTGCAGTTACTTTAGCACCACTAACATATGGACGACCAGCTTTACCATCAAGCATTAAAACTTTATCAAATGTAACTTTATCTCCAGCATTACCATTTATTTTTTCAACAAAAATTTCTGTACCCTCTTCAACTGCATATTGTTTACCACCAGTTTCAATAATTGCTTTCATTAGTTTACCTCCTTCATTAATAATCTAAGACTCGCCTAAAAAGGTGTATATAAATACTTTAAACCTTTTGAAGTGCGGTTGTAGAGCCAAGAAGGCTTTACAAACATAATGATTTTAACATAAAACAAGTAAAAAAGTCAATAGATATAAAGAAAAAATACTATTATCAATAGTATTTTAATAAATCTAAAATTTTATTAGTATTATCATTGTAATCTCGTATTATTTTTGCTGGAACACCTACAACAGTTGTATTTTCTTTTACATCTTTTACTACTACTGCACCTGCGCCTATTTTTGAATTTTTTTCTATTGTAATATTTCCTAAAACAGTAGCATTTGCACCAATAAGCACATTATCTTTAATAGTTGGATGCCTTTTACCTTTTTCTTTACCTGTAGTTCCTAGTGTTACCCCATGAAATATTGTTACATTATTACCTATTATTGTTGTTTCTCCAATTACTACACCGCATCCATGATCTATAAATAAATTTTTACCTATAGTAGCACCTGGATGAATTTCTATACCAGTTAATTTTTTTGCTTTATATGAAAGAAATCTTGCTAAAAAATAAAATTTTTTAAGATATAAAAAATGTGCGAATTTATAATATATTTTTACTTTGAAAGAAGGATGAAGAAACACTTCAATATTTCTTTTAATAGAAGGATCTTTTTCTTTAATTAAATTAATTTCATTTTTAATATATTTAAGCATATAATTCACCTAAAATATAATATGATTATAATATATTTAAGCATAATAAAAAAAACTACTTATAGTAATTTTTTCCATTTTAATATAATTGCTATTATGATTGAAAGTGCACCTGAAGCTGCTAAAAGTATAAAAGCAGAATATTTCATTGTACCAAGTATTCCAAGTGGTACATTCATTCCCATAAATGAAGATATCATTGTTGGAACAGAAAATATAATTGTTATACTTGTTAATATTTTCATAGCAGTATTCAAATTATTAGATATTATTGATTCATATGCATTAGATACACTTGATAAAATTTCTCTATAAATATTAGCCATTTCAATAGCTTGTTCATTTTCAATTGAAGCATCTTCAAGTAAATCTATATCTTCTTCATACATTTTAATTGTGTTACCTTTAGAAATTTTTTCTATTATCTTTTTATTTTCTTTTAATGAAGTAATAAAATATACAAGAGATTTTTCAATAGAAAGCATACTAATAAGTTCTCCATTATCAGAAAGTGAGTGAATATCATTTTCAGCTTCATCAATTCTATCATCAATTTTTCTTAGATATTTTAAATAAAGTTTTGCATTTTCTAAAAGTAAACTTATTATAAATCTAGATTTTTGTTCTGTTCTTAAATTTTTAATTTTACCTCTTTTAAACATTTTTAAAAGTTCAAACTTTCTAGAGGATATAGTTATAAAATAATCTTTTTTAGTAAAAATTATACCTAGTGGTAATGTAGAATACTTACTTTTTTCTTCTATTATCGGTGTATCTATAACTATTAGTGTAGAATTATCTTCAACTTCAATTCTTGGTATTTCTTCTTCATCTAGCATTTTTAATATTAATTCTTTTTCTACTCCAGTAGAATTTGATACTTCATCTATTTCTTCAATACTAGGTGAAACTAAATCAATCCAACAATTTTTTTCTATTTTTTCAATTTTATCAACAAACCCATCAACATTAGATTTATATATTCTAATCATATACTTCACCCCTTTTGACGCCTTTATTTTAGCACATTAAATTAAAAAAAACAATAATAAATTAATCATTGTTTCTATCATATTTTAACTTCAATATATTTATCATAGAAGGATTATGTTTTTTAATATATTCATTTAATATTTCTAAACTTGTACCATCTTCATTAATTACTGTAATTTGTTTCATTTAAGCACCTCGCTAAATATAATATATCATTTTATATCTAAAAATACTACAAAAAAGGGATTATATTATCCCTTTTAATTTTCTGATTCTTCAAGCATGTTTGTTATGAATATACCATATCCTCTTGTACAATCATTAACAATTACATGTGTAACTGCACCAATTATTTTATTGTTTTGAACTATTGGAGAGCCACTCATTCCTTGTACTATACCACCTGTTTTATTTAGTAATTTTTCATCTGTTACTTTAAATACTATATTTTTAGTGTTATCTCTTAAATTTAGTTTCTCGATTTGTATTTCAAATGATTCTAAATTTTCACCATCTATTACAGTAAATAAACTTGCGCTTCCTTCTTTTATTTCTTGTGGGTTTGCTACTTCATACATGTTTTCGTTATTTATAGAATCTGTATAATCCCCAAATATTCCTTTATTTGTATTTTCTTTTATTATTCCATATTTTTTATTATTGTCATAATCAGCTTCTTTTTCACCAGGATTACCATTATTTGATTTTGTAATGCCAGTTATATATGAATAATATATTGATCCATCATCTATATTTAATATTTCGTTTGTTTCTTTAGTAACAATTTCATGTCCTAGCGCACCAAATTTTTTTGTTTGTGGATCTATAAATGTTAATGTGCCAATACCATTAATCTTATCTTTTACATATAAACCTGTTTTATATTCACCATCTTTTTCAACTATATTTAATGTTGTATTAAAGGTTTTATTCTTTCTTTTATATGTTATATTAATAGATTTTTTATCATCATCATTTTCTATTTCTTTAGTGAAATCAGAAATGCTATTTATATTATTATTGTTGACACTTATAATATAATCACCTGCTTGAATACCAGAAGATTCTGCTACTCTTTCATTATCAATTTCATATAAACCTACGACTAATATTCCTTTAGTTTTAACTTCTATACCAATATTATTTCCACCAAGTATTATTTTATTTGAATAAGCATATATATTTGTTGGTATACTAATTAATGTAATAAGAAGCATTAAAAAAATTTTTTTAATTTTCATAAAAATACTCCTTTTTTGTAATTCGAACTACATTATTATTATGATATTTTTAATTGAATATATATCATAAAAAAAATACCAATTTAATTGGCATTTTTTAGAATTTTTTTATTTTTTTTAATATTTTTATCTTTGACCATTGTAATATCAATTATAAATGCAATTACATATAAAATTAAAGTTGCAATTAATATATAATCATAAGTTCTATTTGTACTTTTTAAAATCAATTCAGACATGTTATTACCTGTAATTCCTGCGAATGCCCATGCAGAAAGTGCAAGACCATGTATTTTACTTATTTTATCCATTCCAAATCTTGAAGAAAGAAGTGCTGGAAGTGTTGAAAAACCTCCACCATAACCAAGATTAACAATTACAAGTAACAATATAACAATTATTCCATAACCAATTGATTTGTGACCATTTTTAATAGCAAACAAAGAAAGTGCTAAACCTGTGATTAATATACAAGATATAAATATTATTTTATATACTGTGTTTCTATCTTTCATTTTATCTGATATTGTTGAATATCCAATTCTACCAAGTGCATTAAACGCTGCTGTTATAGATGGTATTAAGCTTACCATAGTAGCTAAAATTGCCATATTTCTAAAAGTTTCATTCAATATTTGTTTTTCATATGTAATAAGTGCAAGACCACAATGAATATTTATAAAGAATATTAACCATATTCCTAAGAAAGTTTTATTTTTAAACATAGAAAGTGGTCTAAATTCACTTTTAGCTTCATCTTTTTCAAGCCATCCATAAGGTTTTTTAAGAAGTAAATGACCAATAAACATCATTATAAAATAAACAGCACCTAATATATAAAACATTTGAGATATTCCAAGATTTTTTTGAATTAACTCCATTATAGGTGTTGCGATTGCTTTTGCAAGGCCAAATCCCATAATAGAAATACCAGTTGCAAGTCCTTTTTGTTTATCAAACCAAAGCATTAATGTTTTAACAGGTGTTAAATATCCAATACCAAGACCAATCCCCATAATACATCCATAACAAATAAATATAGATATTAATGCAGGCACTCCTTTTAAAAATTGTATTGATAGACCTGTACCTAACATACCAAGTGTAAAACATACACAAGATATTAACGATGATTTTTTAATATCTTTTTCTACCATTCTACCAGCGAACGCTGCGCTCATTCCTAAGAAAAAAATTGCAAGTGAAAATGCCCAACCAACTGCAAATGTACTCATCCCTATCTTAGTAGCTATTGCTTCTTTAAATGTAGACCAGCAATAAACAGTACCTATTGAACAATGAATTAAAAGTGCTGGTATAGCTGCTCTTACCCATTTATTATTTAATTTACTCATATACTACACTCCTATCATATATTTAAAGTATAGCATATATAAAATAAAAAGTAATGTTGCAATTGCAACATTACAAATTATTTAATGATATATTGACACTCATCATCCATATTTATTAATTCAGCACCTAATTTTTCACACAATTTATTCATAGATTTATTGTTCTTTTTTGTAGAAATAATTATTTCTTCGATATGTAGATTGTTTTTAGCATTATTTATGAGTTTTTGCATCACATCATATCCAATTCCTTTATTTCTATATTCTTTAGTTAAAATTATACCTATATTTGCACCTAATATATCATTTTTTATATATTCTTTTATATCAGAATATCCTATTATTTCATTATCTAAAGTAATCCAATATCTAAAACAAGGTAATTTATCTTTAGATTCATCTTCTGATAATTTTAAAAAGCCTAAATATAAATATTCATTTATTTCTTCTGGAACTGGAGATTCTTCTTTTGCTTCTTTATCATTTAAAATATTTTTTAATACTTTTAATCCTTGTAAATCATCTTTTGTAGTAATTTGTCTTAAATTTATATTATTCTTCTGCATTTAATTCTTCAAGCTTTCCATTTTCTTTTAAAATTTGATTAACAGCTTTTTCTGCTGAATTTAGTTTATCAGAACATTCTTTTGCTATATTCATAGCTTCTGTATATTTTTTTATAGCATTATCTAAATCTACATTCCCATTTTCAAGTTCTTTTACTATTCCCTCTAATTCATTTAGTTTTTCTTCAAATGTTTTTTCAACTTTTGCCATATTAATTCTCCTTTACATTAATTACTTTAGCATCTATATAACCATTTTCTAAAGTAACATTTATATTATCACTTAATTTAATATCTTTAATATTAGTTATTACTTTATCCTCTTTTTTTGTTATTGAGTAACCTCTTTTAAGTGTATTAAGTGGATTTAATACATCTAATTTGTTTATTAAATTATTATATGAATTATTTTTATTTTCAAATATTTTATTTGGAGTATAAAATATATAACTTTTTTTAATATTATCTAATTTTAATTTGTTAGATGATATTTGATTTAATAATAAATTTTTTGCTTTTTCTATATAATTAGATAATTTTTCTTCTTTTATTTCATATATACTCATTGGACTTTTTAATATATAACTATCCATTACTTTACTTAGATATGAATTATAAAAATTAATCTTATCAGCTACATTTTTATTTATTCTAATAGTTAATTGATCTATTAATTTTATTAAATCAGATTTATTTGGAACTGCTATTTCAGCTGCTCCTGTTGGTGTGGCTGCTCTTATATCTGCTACAAAATCAGCAATTGTAAAATCTATTTCATGACCTACTGCACTTATTATTGGAGTATTTGCTTCATATATAGCTCTTGCAACTATTTCTTCATTAAATGCCCAAAGATCTTCAATAGAACCTCCACCTCTTCCTACAATTAGTGTGTCAAGATTATAGGAATCTGCAAGTTTTATATTTTTAACTATATCGGGTGCAGCATCTTTTCCTTGAACAAGTGATGGAAAAAGTATTACTTCACAAAGTGGATATCTTCTATTAATAGTAGATATTATATCTTTAATAGCCGCTCCTGTTGATGCAGTTACTACTCCTATTTTAGAAGGTATCCTTGGTATTTGTTTTTTATGAGATGAATCAAATAATCCTTCTAATTGAAGTTTCTTTTTTAATTCTTCATATAGTGCATATAAATTACCTACGCCATCTTCCATCATATCTGTTACATATATTTGATAATTACCTGTTGCTTCAAAAACACTAACTCTTCCTTTTACAAGTACTTTCATACCATCAATTGGTTCAAAATTAATATTTCTTGTATTAGATGCAAACATAATTGCACCTATTCTAGATTCTTCATCCTTAATTGTAAAATAAAAGTGTCCTCTTGTATGATGTTTAAAATTAGATATTTCACCTTTTATATATACTTCTTGAAGATTTACATCATTATCAAATTTATATTTTATATATCTAGTAAGCGCACCTACTGTTAAATAATCTTTATTCATTATCTTCTCCATGATATATACTATCAAGTACTGCATTAATCATATTTTTAACTTTATCATCTGAATATTCTTTAGATAGTTCAACAGCTTCATTTATTGCGACTATTTCTGGAGTATCTGTATATACAAGTTCATAAATACCAATAGATAAAATTGCTTGATCAGTTAATCCAAGTCTATCAATAGTCCAATCCTTTAAATGTTTATTTGCAATTTTATTAATATCATTTCTGTTATCTAAAACACCGTTAACTATTTCATTTACAAAATCATTTTCTATATCAATTGATTCTTTAATAACTTCATCTATTTTATAATCAATATTATTATTTTCATATAAAAATATTTGATATAAAATAGTCATTATTTTTTTTCTAAGTTCACTTCTATTCATAAAAATCACCTAATAATATATTATCATATTTTATTTAAAAATAAAATAAAATTAGATTAATTAAAATCTAATTTTATCTTCTATATAATTTTTAACTTCGTCAAGCGAAAGTGTTATTTGTTTCATTGTATCTCTATCTCTTATAGTTACTGTATTGTTATTAATTGTTTCATCATCTACTGTTATGCAATATGGAGTACCTATTACATCTTCTCTTCTATATCTTTTACCAATTGAACCTGTCTCATCGTAAGTACACATAAAATATTTACTTAAATTATTAAATATTTCTTTAGCTTTATCTGTATGATATTTTTTAACAAGTGGTAAGATTGCTACTTTATAAGGTGCTATTGCTGGATGAAAATGCATAACTTCTCTTGTATCATTTTCTAAAGTTTCTTCTTCATAAGAATTACATAGTATTGCTAGAGTTAATCTATCTGCACCTATTGAATATTCTATTACATTTGGTATAAATTTTTCATTAGTTTCTGGATCTAAATATTCCATTGATTTACCAGAAAATTCACTATGTCTTGATAAATCCCATGTACCTCTGTGATGGATACCATTTAATTCTTCCCATCCAATTGGAAATTTATATTGTATATCACAAGCAGCTTTTGCATAATGAGCAAGTTTATCATGATCATGATATCTTAGTTTATCAGCATCAAGTCCTAAGTCTTTAATAAAATCTAATGCTCTATTTTTATAATCTTCATATATATCAAAGGATTCTTCTTCTCTGCAGAATTTTTGAAGTTCCATTTGTTCAAATTCTATTGTTCTAAATAAGAAATTACCTGGAGTTATTTCATTTCTAAAACTTTTACCTATTTGAGCAATAGCAAATGGTAATTTAGCTCTTGCTGTTCTTTGTACATTCAAGAAATTTACATATTCGCCTTGACATGTTTCTGGTCTTAGATAAACAGAATCTTTATTTCCTTCAACTGTTCCTCTTGATGTTTCAAACATAAGTTTAAATTGTTTTATTTCAGACCAGTCTTTACTTCCACAATTTGGACATTTAATATTATTATCATCTATAAATTTTTCCATTTCTTCATTAGACATACCTTCAGCAGCTACACTTGAATCAAATGCTTCTATTAAATTATCTGCTCTAAATCTTTGTTTACATTTTTTACAATCCATTTTTGGATCACTAAAAGATGCTACATGTCCTGATGCTTCCCATACTCTTGGATTCATAAGTATAGATGCATCTACTCCATAAGTATTCATATCTTCTTGTACAAATCTCTTCCACCAAGCTTTTTTAATATTATTTTTAAGTTCAATTCCAACCGGACCAAAGTCCCATGTATTTGCAAATCCATCATATATTTCACTACCTGGGAATACAAATCCATATTGTTTACATAAATTTACTATTTTTTCCATTGTTAAATTTTCCATAAAAACACTCCTTTTTTAAAAAAGATGGTTCTATTTATATGTAAGGACTCATTATGAGCGGTTCCACCTTACTTATTCTATAAATAGAATCATCTTTTAGTATATAGCTGTTTAGGTTTCCAAGCCTAGTCATCGCTTCTTTATATAAATTATATCATAAAATTAATTAATGTATACATTTTTTATTGATTTTAAAAATTTTTTACTTTTTAAATATAAACCTGCATATTTATCATAATATTCATTAATAAAATTATCTATTTCTTCTTTTGTATTATTATTTAGTGATATTTTACTTATTTTAGATATATCTACTAAATATAACATTCTAAGAATTTTAATAGTTTTTTTATCTATTATTTTTTCATTAGTATGACAATTATTACATACAAATCCACCTTTGTTTGTTGACACTGTAAGTACTTTGGTAGAGCCACATACACTACACGAATTAAGTTCAGGCTTTATTCCTAAATAATCTAAATATTTAAGTTCTAGTATATTAGTAATTATTACTGGATCAAATCCTTCTTCTATTTTTAAAAGAGAATTTTCTAAATAATCAAATATTTCTTTTTCACTTGTTTGTTTCATAACCTGAGATGTTAGTTCAAGTAAATATGATGCATAACTTATTTTAAATAAATCTTTTTTGATTTCATTAAAAGGATTTATAACATCTACACATACTAAATTAGATAATTTTTCTTTTCTATAATTAAATTGAAAATAACCATAAGTAAGTTTAGATGTAACACTTCTAAGTGGACTTTTAAGTCGTTTTGCACCTTTAGCAATTACACCAACTATACCATATTCTTTAGTAAACACATTAAGTAATTTACTTGTTTCACTATAAGGCCTTTCATTAATTATTATCCCTTTTACTTTCGATACTTCCAATCTCTACTTCACCTTTTTCTTGCATATCTTTATATTTTAAAAAATATTCTATTTTACCTGTCATTTTAAATAAATTCCATATATCGTTAATACTCATAATTTCACCTTCCATTAATATAATGGTATGTGAAATATTTTTTATTCATTTTCTTCTTTAAAACCGAATTCTATTAAATATTTTTCTTTTTCTCTCCAATTATTTATAACTTTAACAAATAATTCTAAATATACTTTTTTACCAACTAAATTTTGAATATCTTCTCTTGCTTTTTTACCTATTTCTTTTATCATTGATCCATTATGACCTACAAGTATTTTCTTTATACCTTCTCTTTCAACTATTATAAGTACATTTATATGTATACTAGATCCTTGATCTTGATAATCTTCCACTAAACATGTTACTGCATGTGGAACTTCTTCATGAGTTAAATTTAGAACTTTTTCTCTTACTAATTCACTTATCATAAAATTAATACTTTTATCGGTATAATATTCATCATCATAATATTTATCACCCTCTGGTAAGTATTTTTTTATGGTATTAATTAAATCTTTTATATTATCATTTTTTAAAGCAGATATAGGTATTATTTCTTTAAAATCATATTCTTTAGAAAGTTCATCTATTAAAGGAAATATTTTTTCTTTTTTTATCTTATCAACTTTATTAAGAATTAAAAATACATTAGATTTATGTTCTTTTATTTTATCAAGAACAAATTTATCTCCTTTACCAAATTTCTCAGTAGCATCTATCATAAATAGTATTATATCTGCATCTTCAAGTGAATAATATGACTGTTTATTCATATATTTACCTAATGTTTGATTTGGTTTATGAATACCAGGTGTATCTATAAATATTATTTGAGATTCATCATCATTATATATTCCTTGTATATTATTTCTTGTTGTATGTGCTTTATCAGATACAATAGCAATCTTTTCACCTATAATTGTATTAACAAGTGTAGACTTTCCTGCATTAGGTCTTCCTACAATTGAAACAAACCCACTTTTCATAATTTTCTCCTTATTTTAATTCTAATTTTTTTTCATCATTTGATACCACATATTTTTTATCTGTCAAATCCCTTAATTTTTGCATTGATTTAACTAATTTTTCAATTTTTATTTTTAATTTTTCTATTTCTTCTTCATCTTTATTTTTTGATAATTTTTCAAATACTTTATTATTCAATTGTAATCTTTTTTCTTTTGCTAGATTATAATCAGAATATAAATATTTTACATATTCAATATATTTTTCATCAATTTCATTATTTTTAACAGCATTTGTTATATTTTTACAAGATATAATTGTATATGCTTGAAATATATTACCTTCTAAGTCATATTTTATGTTTTCTTCTAAAACATAACACTTACCTATTATATATGAAATTGTTTTGTTTCCACCTACTAACTCATTATCATTTATTGGAAATAACGTATATTTTATTGGTAATTTAATTTCATTCATTTCTACTCACTCCATATTCATCTAGTATTTTTTCTTGTAAAGGAAACATAATTTCTTCATCTTCTTTTTTCATATGATCATAACCTAGTAAATGAAGAAAACCATGTGTCATTAAAAAACATAATTCTCTTTTTAGACTATGATTATATTCTTTAGCTTGTTCTTTAGCTTTATCAATTGAAATATAAATATCACCAAGAACTCTAATAGGACTATCATTAATTGTTTTATCATCTTCTAAAGCAAAACTAATAACATCTGTTTCTTTATCCATATTTCTATATTCTTTATTTATTTGATGAATTTTATTATTATCAACTATTATTACACTTGTGTATATATTATCTAATTTAAAATAATTAGCTAAATATGGTAACAATTTTTTTAATTCATTTATTTCACATATTTCGTCATTAGTTTCATTAAATACTTCTAACTCATTCATCTTATTACCCCCAAAAACTATCTTAATATTCCCCAAAGATCTGAATTGATATATATTATAACTGTAATTATTAAAAGTACAATAGTTAATATATTTTTAAATAAAATACTTGAAAAAAACTTTGGTAAATGACTTTCAAATATATTAAAAAATAAATATATTAAGTATCCAATAATACCTCCGACTAAATTCAAAAATATATCATCTATATCAAATGTTCTTCCTATTTTTAATTGAGTATATTCAATTACTCCTGAAGTTATTATTGTGATAAATATTATTGGCCATGCTTTTCTTGTTTTCATTATATATGATACGAATAAACCAAATGGTATAAATAATATAATATTACCTAATATATTTTTAATAAATAACCTAGATCCTAGTTCATATCTCATTATTTCTTTAAATGGAATAAAATTATTAGTTCCATAATTTACATCTTGAAATGTTACTACATAGAAAAGAAGCATTGCATATAAAAGTGCGGTAAACATAAATAATTCTTTATACAAAACAAATCTTTCTTTATGTATAAATAAATATACTAATCTAACTGTTACAACAAAAACAGTAAATATTAATATCATTGGCCAGTTTTCATTAACAGCATTTTGAAGTGTTTTTTCTATCATACTACTACTCCTTTATTCATTATTTTTATTATTTGGTATAAAAGTTTCTTTTTTTGATATTTCTTCTAAACACGAGAAAAACATTTCTAATTCTATTTTACTATTTTTTTGTTTAAAATTCAAAACTTTTTCATCTATTATATACTCATCGTTATCAAGAGTTTGTAAAATCTTTTCTTTTGCTTTTTCTATTGCTTTATTTTTAGCCTCTATTAAGCTGTATCTATCATTTATTATTCTTACTTCTTTTTCCTCTTCTATTCCTAATTCAAATGGAACAATATTATTTTTTAATTTTTTAATAGTTTTTCTTTCAAAATTTTTATATTTATTATTAGATATATATTTATTATTTAATTTTATATATAATCTTTTTACTTTATTATTAGTATATAATTTTTCACTATAATTTAATGGGAAATCAATTGTTACATCATACCATATTTCAGCATAAATTTTGCCTTTTGCATTTATATATTGTTTTTCTTCTTCACCTTTCATAATAGTGCCACTTATTATAATATCGCCTTTATTTACATATGTATTTATGTCTACTACTTTTTGTCCATCTTCAGCATATATTTTTTTTATTATACCTGATTTACCTGCGACTATATTAGAATACTCATAGTTTTCTTTCTTTTGTTTTTTCTTTCTTTCTACTATCTTCACTTCATATTTAGTACCAACTTCAGTTATTTCAAGCCATTCAATATTATCTTTAAAATCATTTAATAAAGTACTTTTTATTTTTTGGATTTCATTATAATTTTTCTTAAATTTATATTTCTTTATACCATAATAGTCTAATTCTTTAATTATTTTATTATTTAATTCTAAATTATTACTAATTATTTTTATATCAAAAATAATATTTGATAGTAATATTAAAAAAATTAATCCAATAAATAAACATATTAATATTATTTTATTTTTATTTATTAACTCTTTATATTTTAATAACCCACCTGAATTAATTATTTCAATTTTATAAAATGATTTTATTCTTTTTAATTTATTATAATCATTTTGATTTATTTTTATAATTATTTTTTTATGAGAAATATTTCTAATTTGTAAAATATTAATATTATTATCTCTACATTTATGTAAAAATCTCGTTATATTTCTACCTGTAATAGTAATTATTAAATAGCTATTCATTTAATCCTTCAAAAATAATATTATTATAGTTTCCTAATATTAACATCTCATTATTTAATAATTTTGTTATTTTTAATTTATATCCTTTTATTATAACTTTTTCTTCATTAATTAATATAATTATTTCATTATCTGATATTGAGTCTATATCAGTATAATTTTGAATATCAATCTTATTTTTCATTATAGTTAATTTAAAATTAGGATCTTTTATATATTCTCTTATATTTCTCATAAATATCACCTTAGTTAATTATATGAAAAAATATAGAACTTAAGCCCTATATTTGAGATAATTTATCTTTTATAATTTTACTAGCTTTACCCATATCAAATCTATTTTTTAATTTTGGTGAAACTTCTTTCATTATTTTTCCCATATCAGAAATTGCTTGTGGATTAACTACTGAAAATGCATCTTCAATTATTTTGATTGCCTCTTCATCTGTTAAAGATTTAGGTAAATATTCGCTTAATATATCAATTTCTTCATTATAAGATTCTATCAAATCATTTCTAGATGCTTTTTCAAATTCTAATATAGCATCTTTTCTCATTTTTACTTGTTTTGTAATAATACTTAAAACCTCATCATCTGAAAGTTCTTTTTTTAAATTAATTTCTTCATTTTGAACAGCTGCTTTTACAAGTTTTATTACATCAATTTTCTTTTTATCATGAGCTTTCATCGCATCTATTAATTCTTTTTGTAATTTTTCTTTCATTTTATTCCTTCTTTCTTAATTAAAAAAGCAGTAATTACTGCTTAATCTCTATCTCTACTTTGTCTTTTTCTTGAATTTTTTATTCCAGCTTTTTTAGCTTCTCTTCTTTGTACTCCTGGTTTAGAATAATGTTCTCTTTTTTTACATTCAGAAGGGATACCAGATTTTGCTACTGCTTGTTTAAATCTTTTTAAAGCACCATCAATATTTCCGTTTTTTACCACAACTTTTGTCACAACTTGTCCCTCCCTTCGCATTTACTAAACAAATTATAACACTCTAATAGTTTTATTTCAATATTTTTTTTAAAATAAATAAAAAAAGAAGAATTATTATTCTCCTTTAAAATAACTTTCAGCGCCATTATATGAATTACCTAATTTAATTAAATAATCACTGCATCCTTTAGGTAATTGTGTTAAGAATTTACCTTTATATACGCCTGGTTCTTTTACATAATCACTGCTACTTGCGTCAACTGTAGATAAAATATATGTTATTCCATCATATTTAACTGATCCACCATCTGTACCTTTTACTGATGAATCAATTTTTATATTTGTTCCAAGTGATCCACCAAATTTAACATCAGAAAGATCTACTTCATATTCAACAATAGCCCATTCTAATTGTGAAGATTTTGGTTCTTCATATTTATAATGATGTTCTTCAAGAGATTTTTTTACTTCGTTTATTATTTTATCTCCTCTTGAAACTTTAGTAACTCTAACAGGTACATCAATATAAGTTTTATCAGCATATTCTTCATCTAAATACTTACCTGCATATTTACTAGCAAGTCCCCAATCACCTATTGCAAGTGGTGATTCTTTTGTTGATGCTGTTGCATCTTTACTAGATGTTGAATTTGATTTGCTTGATGTTGAATCATTTGTTGTTGGTGTTGAATTATCACCTTTAATTTCTGTAGTTGTTGGTTTAATTACTTTATTATATACATAATAACCTCCAAAACCTACAAGTACAAAGAATAATAATATAGCTAATACTACAACTATTATTATTACAGCAGTGTTATTTTTCTTTTTATTTTCCATATTTACCTCCATTTAATTATATTATAATTTGTTTTTATATAGTAGTCAATGTATATTTTTTCTTCTTTACAAAAAAAAGGAACTATATACAGTTCCCTTCAAAATTTATCTACATAAATTTCTTGAAGTTAATCTTCTAATAGCAGAACCAAAATTTCTTCCAGCATCAATAAATACATTTACACCTCTTAAAATAGCATTCAATAATGTACCATTTATTGCGCCAGCAGATATTTGCTTCATTTGTTTTTCATCTAATTGTTTCATTTTTACCTCCTTAATTATTATTTATTATTATCTACACCTAAAAGGTCTTGTGTAACCTGTTAGGAGACTCTGAGGGAAAAAAGGTTTTGCTGTTTGAAACATCTAAATTTAATGGATCAATATTAAAAACAAATCTAACTAAAGCTGGATTATACTTATTATCTTCCTTACCTCCAATTATAATATGATTTACCATATTTTTAAACACATTATCATTAAATTTTTTAATCTTCGTATTATTTAATATTTGTTCAATTTTATTTAATTGTTCTAACTGATATTCTCTATTATTGTCTGATATTGACACTTTATTAATGCTTATTTCGTATTCTTCTAATTGTTTTTTTAATTCTTTATATTTATTATTAAAAGACATTTCATCTATATTGTTTGATAATTTTATATCAATTAATCGAGATATTTTATCATTTATTTCGCTTATCTTTTTCTTATATGTATCAATATCATTATTTTTATTATAATTATTAATATATTCTGATATTTTTTTGTAAAGAAAATTATTATCATATTGTTTCTTT
Source organism: Bacilli bacterium (assembly GCA_017459965.1). Taxonomy (GTDB): domain Bacteria; phylum Bacillota_I; class Bacilli_A; order RF39; family UBA660; genus CAG-433. The sequence goes on along the minus strand of JAFUBW010000014.1, from coordinate 141,536 downwards.
ACTTTATTAAATAATTCTATAAAAAGAGAGTCTAATTCTTCTTGCCTAATTGATATTCTATCATCACATTTATTTTTATCATCATTTTTACATGAACATATCCAATATACATATGAATGCTTTTCACCAAGTTTATTTACATAATGAGTAATTCTTCTTTTAAAATTACTACCACAATTACCACACTTTATTTTACTACTATATGTATATCTCATACTAAATTTTTCACAATATTCTTCACCATCTTTTAATTTAATACTTCTTTTGTTATATATATCTTGTGCTTTATCATATATTTCTCTTGAAATAATACCAGCGTGATGTTCCTTTACATAATACTTGGTTTTCTCACCTCTATTCTTTTTTTGTTTATGTGTAATAGGATCTAAAATATACGATTTTTGTCCACATAAGTCACCAACATATTTCTCATTTCGCAACATAGTTTTTATAACTGATGGATACCATTTATTTCCACCTTTTGGACTAGGAATTCCTTCTTCATTTAATTTTTTACAAATTATAGTTGATCCAAATCCTTTTAAATACAAATCAAATATTTTTCTAACTACCGCTGCTTCCTTTTCATTAATAAGAATTTCTTTATTTATTTTATCCCATATAAATCCATAACAAGCTATCGTACCACATGGTTCTCCACGCTTCATTTTAGCTCTATAACCTAATTTTACATTTTCTGATGTCGATTCACTTTCACCTTGCGCAAACGCACTAAATAAAGTTAATAATAATTCGTTATTCATATCCAGTGTATGAATATTTTCTTTTTCAAAATAAATATCAATTCCTAATCCTTTTAACATTCTCACATATTTTAATGTATCAACTGTATTTCTTGCAAAACGCGAAATTGATTTTGCAATTATCATATCTATTTTTCCTCTTTTACAATCCTCAATCATTCGTAAAAATTCAACTCTTTTTTTAGTTTGAGTTCCTGTAATACCTTCATCTGCATAAATTCCAACAAATATCCAATCGGGATTACTTTTTATCACATTTGAATAATGAATTATTTGAGAATTATAACTAGATATTTGATCTTCCATATCAGTACTTACTCTACAATAGGCACAGACCCTTTTTTTTACTTTTTCTAAAACACCTTGTATATTTAAAACATTCCTTGGTGTTGCTTCTATTATTTCTACTACACTCATTTTTAAAGCCTCCTTAATAAATTGTTAATAATACAACAAAATAATAACAATTATTAAAAATTTATATAAATGTGCGATTTTCAGTTAAAATATTTTTAATATTATTATATATAGTTTCATTTATTAATTTTAATTTGTATAAATTATCTAATTGATAAAGATAATAAGATTTTTTTACTAAATCATCTATTTTGTCTGAATTTGTATCATTTAATTCCAATTTGATATTTTCTTCATTATTATTAATAAGAATTTTAAATTTTTTCACAATTTATTCCATATCTATGTATTCAGAATTAATAGATACAACTCTAACAACAAAAACTTTAAATTTTCGATAATCTTTTACTCTATCAGTTTTAAAATATAAAATTTTAATTTTATCTCTAACATCATTTTTATTTACCCCATCGATTAACATAATATCTAATTTTTTATCATTAACTATATAAGCTCTATATTTTTTTAAATTATTATCTTTCATAAAACACTTCCTTACTTTATATTTTTAATAAAACAGAGACATCTTAAAAATGTCTCTGTTATTTCTATTAATATAAACTGATATTTTTCCTTGAACCCCTCAGTCTTTCGGGAAGTCATCAAACGAATTATTTGCTAAATAATTACCATAGGAATTTCACCTTTCTGTGGTTCTCACAGAACTGCCCCCATTGCTTGAATCTGTGGCTAGGCAGAAGTATCTTTAATTCTATTAGACATCTTCGCATATTAGGTGCTACCTAATTTTATTACCAAGCATTATTCGTCAAGCGTACTTGTAAATGTGCTCCATCTAATAGGAATGTATTTGATGAATGTGTATTCAGTTTTCAAAGAACACACTGTTTTAAAAATAAAACAGTCAAGAAAGAAATTTATTCCCTCTCAACTGTTTGTACCGAAATTGGCAAAAAGTTAAGTCTAAATGTTAAATTTTTTTGAAAAATTTTTAATTGCACTATCAATGCTATATTTAATTGCTACTTTAGAACACTTTTCTTCTTTTGCAATTTGTTCATATGTTTTATTATCAAAAAAGTATTTAATTAATCTTCTTTTTTGTATTTCAGGTAATTGATTAATAATATCTTTTAGTTCTTTCTTAAATGAATTATTTAGTATTTGTTCCTCAATACTATCTACTTTATTTTTCATTCTTTTATATAGATTAATATCTGATAATTGTGAATGCTCTATATGTATACTAAATTCTTTTAAAAATGAATTATCTTTTTTCTCACTTTCATCAAAAACATCAAATACTTCTTTATTTACATTTTCTTTATGTAATACATTTTTATTATCCTTAAATATAATGTAATATTTATTATCTTCAATTAATAGTGTATATGGATTATCATTTAATTTTCTTCTTTTTGGAAGCTTGTCCACTTTTATTTTCTCCTTTCAATTTACATTTCAAATTGAAAGAGATGGTGGACCTCTTAAATGTAAAATAAATGTTTTAAAAACAAAAAAAAGACTAGACCTTGAACCCTTTTTAAGGGTGCAAAGCCTAGTCAAACATCTACAAGATAATAATTTGAGTAAAAATATTTTTACATTTATTTTAATGTCATATTTCAGATTTGTTTTAAAGCGCATAAGTAACTCCAGTTAAGCAATTACTTACTGCTGTTATTACAAAGTCTATGCCATTATGCATAAAAAGAAACAACTACTAATTTTCTTTTTTCACATTTTGTCTATAATATCAAGTTGCAATAGTTGTCCCCTTTTTATTCTATCTACAGTTTCTTGATATGCATAGATCTTCGTAATTGCCTTTTTTGTTTTGTTATTATATTTATTTTTATTTAAAAATAAAGAAAAAACGGTTAAGTGTATCGTTTTGTATCACTTTTTTGAAAGATTTTAGTAAAAAAATTACTATTTTAATCAAAAAACTGGAAAAAAATACTATTTTTAGCACAATCAACAATTACATTAAAAAAAGTGATATAATAAATATCACTTGGGGTTTTATTTTTTTATAATCATTAATTTATGCCCATTTATTAATACTTCTAGAAAACTGTTATAATTATTAATGTTAATAGTTCTAATATCGTTCCCCCATAACTTAATTAAATCTTCTATTTCTTTTAACAATATATTTTCCCCTTTCTTGGTATTGTAGAATAACACAAAAAAAAAATATATTTTGTCGAAATATGTCGTAAATATATTCTTTTTTTTAATTTACTAATATTACATTCTTATCTATTAATGTAAGAAAATTATTAACACAATTATAAGTCATTTCATCTAATATATTTTTTTGTAAATAATTATTAAGATTATTAATATTATTATCTAGTACAATATTAATTGTATTTTCTAATATACTTTTTAAATCTTTATATTCTTCATTTATATTATCTAACATTTTATATAATTTTATATTTAATTTAATATCATCTAAATTTTCACCTTTTATTTCTTCCTGATATATATACTTTTCTAATTCTTCAATTGTGAATTCAATATTTTGTGATTCTAATTTTTTACAAAAATCTGATTCTAAAATATCTCCCTTTAATAGAATTAACATGTGTTTTAAATTTAATTCTAATTCATAATCCAATCCAGAAGAATTAAATTCTAATATAAATTGATTAATAAGATTACTGATATTCTTTTCATATTCTTGTCTTTTAATTTCAGTATTTAATATTAATATTCTTTTATTTTTTGTTTCTTCATCTAGAACACTTTTTTCGTATATATTTATTAATTCATTTATATTCATATTATAACCCTCTTTTTATTTAATTAGCATAAAAATCATTAATCCTATGATAATAGTTATTATTGAGCCTAAAATAATATCTAAAAAACCATTATTAGATAGTGTTTTGACATTAGTATTTTTTTGTTTTTTTAATTTCATTAGTTCTTTTTTCTTTTTTATTACATCATACATTTTCTTTTCTGATATTTTCATTTTTGTAGTTTCTTTTTTATGTTCTTTCTTTTCTTCTTGTCTTTCTTGTGTTATGGATGGTTTTTGCTGATTTATTCTATTTATATAATCAGTTATATCAATTTTCATATCTTTAGCCGTTTGTTTTAATAAATCCCAGTTAATATTATCATTATTTTTTACCCTTTCAAAATCTAAAGGAATAATATTAACGACTTCATTATTATTTAATTGAATCATCATATCTTTTAAATCCATTTGTCTTTTTATTCCATACTTCTCATAATCAAGTCGTAATTTTTCACACATTGAATCGATTTTTTCTTTTGATTGTGGATTCTCTCTAAGATAATCATAAGCACTTATACCATCAATTGCTTCCGTCACAAATAATGATATATCTTTATTTTCCTCAATCCCAACAACCTTTGGTGATGGTAGACCGCACCTTCTTGAATATTCTATTATTAATGGTTCTAAAAAAGTAATACCGCTTTTACCAACTGATGATTTATCTTTTTCAATTACTTTGTAATAATTATTATCTATTTTTTTTATTTTAGGAATATTACTCTTATCAAAATTTTTAGTATAAGATGCATCTGAAGATAAAAATATATCTATTAAACCTTTTGATAATTTACTTTTTCTTTCTTGTTCATATTCTTGTTTTTGTTGTTCTAAATCCTTTTTCATATCACTAATTTTTTGATATTTTCCACCAAACATATTTGAATAATATTCTTCAAAAGGTTTATTATTTTTTATTTTTCTATTTTCTCTAACAATCACACAATCTAAATTATCTAATGTTGTCCAATCACACATTCGATTAAAATTGATATTATATTTATTTGCTATTTCACTAATTTCATTAATTAATCTTTGCTTTTCTTTTAATATATCGTCTACTTTATATGTTCCATTTTTTATTAATTCATTAATTTTGTCTATTGTTCCTTTATAAAAACCAAAATCAAATTCAGTACATTCTATTTTTAAACCATTTTCTTGAATCCCTTTTAACAGTTCAAATTCTTTTTCAAGTTGAATTTTATTATTATCACTAAGATCTCCATTTGTAAAATGCATTTGGTCGCCAAATATATCAATTAATCCATTTGGTAATTTATCTAAAACTTCTTTTACTTTTTCTCTTCTTTTTTCAGATTGTTGAAGTAATGTTTCATTATACATAAATTCAACACCTTTTGATTTTAATTTATTAATTATTTCTATATTAGGATTAATGCATTTATCAATTATTTCATTAATACTTATATCAAAATATTTTTCCCATACTTCTTTGTAATTATTACTGTCTTTTACATCAGTATATTCTACTAATTCATTGAATAATTCTATTACATTTATTACATCAGTATTTTTTAAAGCATATTCTAATGAATTCCTTGTAAAATATTCCATCAAACTAAGTATTTCTTCTTTATTATCTTTTGTATATCCATTTTCTGAAAGTTGCTTTGCTGTATTACAATCAAAAATACAATGAAATCTCATATTTGAATTGGTTATTCTAGCATAGTTAATGGCTTGGTCAATATAATATTTGTTAAATTCATTTTTATATCCTATTGAATTAAAAAAACTACCCCCAGCAACTATAGTATATTTCTGATTTGTTGATGAAACACTATTCTCTTTAATTTGTTTATCAAATTCTACTATTTGTTCGTAAGTAGCAGATTTAATATTTTCATAATCTTCAGTAAAATAAGAATATATTTTTTGCGTTTTATTAATTCCTATTTTTTCTTCTAATTTTTTAAATGCACTTTCTTTACCATTTAGCATAAATTCATCAATTATTTCTTTCTCAACATTTAAAGATAAATTAAGTGGTTTTAATTTTAAATGCAATCTTTCTTCATTTAGATTTCTTTCTTTTATCTCATTAATAATTAAATAATGAGTATAGGAATCCTGATATTTTTTAAATATTTCCATCTTTATTTCTTCCAAATTTTTTTGATTATTATAAAATTCTTTTTCATAATTATCAATTTCCTCATTATTGATATTAATTAATTGAACATTATTTTTTACAAATGACCTTAATTCTTCAAAATTTTTGCAGTTTACTAATAACAATACATCAATCATTTGATGAGACAAATATAATCCTTTATTATTAGTATTTAATTTTAAATTAAAAATTGTATCATTCATTTTATCACTTACTTTCTTAATTTAGAATTATAAATAGTATTAAACATAATATTATTACTAACAATGAGCCTAATATTATATTTATAAAACCTTTTGATCCACTTGAAGAGGTATTACCACTCTTACCAGATTTATTATTATTTTTTAAAGTTTTAACATTAGATTTATTATTAACTTGTTGTTTTGCTTGCTTTTTTATTTCTTGTTTTTGTTTTAATGGCGGATATGCTTTTTTCTCAAATTTATTCATTTTAATTGGTTCTGATTTTTTTATTTGTTTTTCTTCTTGTCTTTTTGGAGTAATACTTGGTTGTTTAGGAATTGGTTTGGATTCTTTTTTTGTTTCTTGCTGAGTGCTTTTTTCTTGTTTATCATTACTTTTAATTTTAGTATTTTTTACTACATCTACTGCTTTTTGTTTAACTATTGGTGAATCTATAGCATTATGTCCATATCTATCGACTAATAAACTTTTATCACCTACAAGTTTATGTTGTTTTTGTATATCATATTGAACTACATTAAACTCTTTTACATCTTTATTTGTATTTTCATTTTTCCATTCTTCCAATGATTTTTTATATCTAGGTTCTACAACATTTTGTATATATTTATCTGAATATTCTTCTTTAGATTTTGCTCTTGAAATACCTTTTTCATCATAATAAAATTCAGCTGGATTATTTTTATCTAAAACACCATTATATATTATACCAGGTATTGAGTTATCATTAACTTTTGAAATACCTGTTGTTCCACCAATTACATAACTTGCAATCCTATCAGGATACTGATTTATTAAACTAGCTGCATTTTTACTACCTGCTGAGTGACCTTCTACTATTATCTTATTATCCATATTAATACCATTATTCTTTAAATAAGATATTGCATAATCACTCATTTTCATTTGTTGCTCTATAATATTTTGAGATTTATTAAATTCATATTCTATTTGTTCTCTTGTCATTTGATATTTAGGATCTAATTTACTTTGCATATCAATAAATGTTTCTAAATTTGATCTTTGCATACCATTTTCAATGTATTCTGGATTATAACCTCTAAATCTAGGTATTATTGGCATAATTAAAGGAACACTTCCTTTATTTGCCATTTCTAAATGCAAACTATCGCTTTTTAATTGTTCAATTTTAGTAAATTCTTCAACTTTGGAATAATCAAGCATACCTTCTGGTGTATTACAACTATGAAGTAATAAGTTATTTACTTGATTTTTATCAAGATTATTTGGAATATATATCATAAACGGATAATTAAATCCTTGTTCTGGATTAGCGGGTATTGTAATTAATTTACCAATTTTATTTATTTCTTGTTCTGGATTTATAGATAAATCTGATTTTAATTTTGCATTTTGAACAAATGAAGTTAAATCATCTTCTGTCTTTATACTACTTTCTATCTTTTTAAAATAATCAAATATTTTATCTTTTTCATCACTTGTCAAATTATTTTTAAATTCTCTATAAATAAATGCTAATCTTTCGTTTTCTGTTAAATTAGGTTGTTTTTGATTTATCCAATTAAAAAATTGTTCTTTTGTTATATTTTGATTTTTTATTTCATTATATTTTTTTACATAATAATTAATTAATTCATCTTTAGAATTATCATTTATCATATTTGGATATGTCATTATAAATGTACTATCTAAATCATTTTCATTTTGATTATTTCCAAGATTATTATTATTAATTATTCTATTATTTTCATCTAATGTAATATTTTCAGGAAGTTTTAATTGTTCTTTAGGTATAGAAGAAATAATTTTACTTTCTATTTGTTCATTTTTTATTTCGTTTTGAATATCTATTTGAACACTTGAATTTAATTTTCTTAATTGTTCTAACATTTTTTCTTGTTCTTCCTGTTTTTTTCTTAACATTTCTTCTCTTATCTCTTGCATTCTTTTAAGATAATTTTCAATAAATTCTTTAGCTATTTTATCTATTTCATCTTTAATAGTTTCTATTTTTTTATCAGAATCTTTATACATAGAAATAACCCTATCAATATGTTCTTTGTGAACAATATTTCCATATTGTTCATTTATTTGCTTTGAAAGTAAATTTACATAATTAATAAGCCATTTATTTTTTTCTTCCATACTCATAACTACACCTACTATTCTTATAATTATTTTATCACATAAACTAAAATAAAAAAAGGTAATAATAAATATTACCTTTTACATTTTTCTTATTTCATCTGATAATTCTTTAAATTCATCATTATAATATTTGCTATCATAAGTAAGCCATCCATCAGATGCTTTATTTATATCAGTTAATTGTGATTTTATATCTTCAGGATAGTTTTCTATATCTTTCTTAGCATTTTCTAATGTGAATTCACCATCTAATTCATATTTTTTAGCTTGAATATCTGATTCTAATTTTGAAACCATTAAAGCAAATTTAGCTTCTTCTGTTTCACCATTTACATATTCATCATATACACTTACTAAAGTAGAATTAGGTAACATAGTTTTAACATTATCACTATATTCTCCACCATTAATAACTGATTCTTCTTTTTCTATTTTTTTAAGTTCTTTAATAGCAATCATTTCATATACTTTTTTCATATCAAGATTTAAACCTTTTTCAGATGCAATAGCACTTGCAAGAAGTACTGTACCACCAATATGATCCATTACTGATTCTATCGTTTTAACTCCTACTTCTTTCCAACCTGTTCTATCAACATTTTTTAAATTAATTGCTTTAAAGTAAAAATCTAAAATATTTTTATTCATAATTTCATCTCCTTTTGTATATTATATCATATTTATTTTATTATCGAAAATATATATTCATCACATATATTACCTGTTTTATGGCTTACTCTTCTTTTAGGAAGTACTGCATCTAAATTCATACCTACTTTTTTCATAAGATTAATACTTGCTTCATTCTCACTTATACAAGTTCCTTCGATAACTCTTACACCAACTTCATTTATAAAAAAATTAATAATTTCTTTTAAAGCTTCAGTCATTATTCCTTGTTTAAAATATTTACTTGATAAACTATAACCTATTTCTATATATCCATGTACTTTCATTATTTTATTAACTCCAATATGACCTATTACTTCATTTGTATCTTTTAATACAATAACCCAGTTATAATAGTTATCGTATTTATATCTATCGATAGTATTTTCAATATATTTTTTTGTATCATCTATTGTTTTTAAATTAAAATACCAATCATATTGATGAGTTAATTCATCAATACTCCAATTATTATGATAACTTTCTACATCATCTAGTTTAAATTTTCTTAAAACTAATCTATTTGTTTCAAGTGTTTTTGTTCCTAATTCTTTCATTTTTTATACCTTCCTATTTTTTATCACTTATAACACCAACTACATAATTATCAAAATCAAGTGTTTTATAAAACTCTAAAAATTTATCAAATGTTAGTGTTTTTAAAAAATCTATATCATCAAAATCATCTGAAAATCTTTTTCTAAAAGCAAAAGACTGAAATTGATCATATTTATAATCAACTTTTAAAGCATGATTTGATATATAATCTTTTATATATAATTCGAAATCTTTCTCTTTAAATTTTATATTTTTTAATTCTCTTAATAATTCATCTTTGAATTTTTCACTATCTTTAACACTTGCTATTATAAAGAAGAAATATAAATCATCATATATAAATTGTTCTTTAAACCAATCCATTTCAGTAAGTATATTTTCCTTCTTTAATCTTTGAACAAATTTTGATTCATCAGAAAATATAACATCACTAATAAAATATAAATAATAATATACTTCTTTTTTTGAATATTTTTTATTATACTCTTTAAATATAATACCTACTTCATCATCATTTGTACTAAAATTATAATTATCGTATTCTTTTTTTACCTTATCTAAATTATCATATTTATATTCTTTTACTCTTTTTTTATGTGGTTTTAATTTACTATAAATATTTTCTACATAATTTGTTATTTCTTTTTCATCAAAGTTACCTGCGATTAATAATGTTTTGTTTTCATCATAATAAAATGCATCATAACATGCTTTTAACATATCATAATCTATTTTATATGTAGTCTCTTCATTACCTATTAAAGAAATAGTTTCATCATATAAATTTAAATCTTTAAATAAATTTCTTTGAAGTAAACATGATAATAAACTAAATTTATTATTTCTAGTTCTTTTTGTTTCTTCCGCAATTGCATATTTAGTTTCTTCTACATCTTCTTTTGTAAATACTGGATCATCTATTACATTTATTATTTTTTCTATTGATTCAAGTATATCCTCAGTACCTCTAAAGAAATAGTGTGTCATTATATCAGATGTACCACCATTTTTATAATATTTTTTAGAAGCCATATATTTATAAAAGTCACCATATTTAGAATGTTCTCCTAGCATATGTTCTAAAAAGTGAGCACATCCAGGAAGTACATGATAATGTTTATCATCCAGGTAAAAGTCATACCATTTACCCATTGAACCATAATTAACCATGTAATCTACATAGCATTGTTTCATATTCTTATCAAGGTATAAATAAAGTTTAACACCATTAGAAAGTGTTTTTTTAATATAATTATTTCTCATCTTTATCCCCCTTATAAAAATACATACATTTATATTCTAAATTATTTATTTGACTCATAATATCATCTACAGATAAATTATTAATTAATTTTAATTTTTCTTTTTCTGATAAATCATATTTTAATATATACTTTTCAAGCTCATTAATAATTTCTTTTACACTTTCACTATAAGATATTAACAACTGTCTTCTTCTTTCTTTAGTATATTTTAATAATCTTTCTACTTCTTCTTTATCATTTAAAATATCAAATATTTCTTTAAGTCCATTAATTGCCTTTTGTTTATTCTTTTTATCAATATCGGCCTCTATAAAAAATACTCCATTATTATATAATATTTGTTCATATTGACTATAAGATATACCTAGTTTTGTTCTATAAACAGTATATATTGGACCATTATTATTATTTAACAATGTATTAAGTGCATCATATATATAACTATTTTCCTTTTTATAATCTTTTATTTCATAAGTAAAATAAATATATGATTGAGTAGTTTCTTTACTTGTTATTTCTATATCATTTGTTAATATTTCATCTTTTACATCATATTTATAATCAAAATCTATTTGTTTAAAATCAAAAGTATTTTCTATTATTTTTATTTCTTCATCTAATAAATTACCAAATGCAAATGAAGTAATATAATTATTTATAATATCATTATAAAAATTAATAATATCAATATCTTCTATTTTATTAATAATATCTTCAAGTTCTTTTATATCTGTTATTATACGCTGATTAATAATACTATTAGGAATAATATTTTTATAATATAATCTTTCATTATATTTACTAGAATTTTTAATATTATTATTTTCTTTATCAATTATTTCTTTTTTAATTTGATTAAATACTTCCATATCTAATTTATTATCTTTAAAATTAGGTTTTAACATTATATTTTTATAGAATTCTAAAGCATCATTAAAATAATCCTCTTCTATTATTCTAGGATTTGCCATTTTAAGTTCAAAATATATAAATGTTTTACTACCAAATTCTTTATTTCCAATATTTACACTTAATCCATATAATTCTTTACTTCTATCAGTAATTTCTTTTTGTGTTTTATATAATTTATTAGTTTTTAATAAATAATTTGAAAGTATTTTAGCTTTTATATAATTTTCTTTTGTATTTTCATAATTAAAATAATATCTTATATCAATTGTTGCAAATTCATCTGTTTTATAATAATAAAAACCATTATTATTACTTTTAATATTTTTTATATTCATACAAACCCCTCCCTTTACTAAAATTATACTATATTGTAAATACATTACAAGTCTAGTATTTTTATAAGAAATATGTTATAATATATATGCAAGAAAGATGAGAAACAAATTTCTCATCTTTTTCTATTCAATTGATCCATAAAGTCTTGATTTATTTCTTCTTTAGAAGGCAAAAATTTATCATCATATTTTGAAATAAGACTATATGTTCTATTTAATAATTCTTTTTGTTTTTGTAATTTCTTTTTTTCATCATCAATAATTTCTTCTTTTTGTAATTTATCATCTATCGTGTCAGTAAACCACTTTATACCTATTTTCTCTAATAATTTAATTCTATCTTCTGTAATTTTTAAATTAGACTTACCCTCATATGCTTGCTTTAGACCAGATAACCATGCTCTTAAATTTACTCCGTGTTCATCATATTCATATCCATTTATAGTTTTAAAATTATTAGGTATTTCTAAATTTCCATGATGTTCATAATATGCTTTAGCTAGATTGTAATTACTCATCCACTTATCTGTAATCAAATCCCATGCAATACCAATATTCCCTAATAATCTAATTTGATCAGAGTTAAGTTTTGAAGTTGTTTTTCCTTTATATGTTTGTCTTTGAGTTCCAAGCCAATTTCCTAAAGGAAATCCTTTTTCATCAAATTCATATCCATTTATTGTCTTAAATCCTTTTGGAATTTCTAAATTTCCATGATGCTCATAATATGCTTTGGCTAAGTCATACATTTGTAACCATTTTGATTCATCAAAATTGGTTTCAAATCTCATACCTATTTCTTTTAATAATTCTATTTTTTCTTTAGTAAGTTTCCCTTTATTTCCTTTATATGCTTGCCTTTGAGCATTTATCCATGAACCTAATTTTATTCCTTTTTCATCATATTCATATCCATTTATAGTTTTAAAATTTTGTAGTATTTCTAAATTTCCATAATGTGCATAATACGCTTTAGCTAGATTATAATTATTCATCCATTTATCCGTTTTTAAATTCCATTTTATGCCTATTTTTTCTAACAATTTGATCTGTTCTTGAGTAAGTTTTAATTTATTTCCTTTATAAGCTTGTCTTTGAGTTGTTATCCACCCACCTAATTTTATACCTTTTTCATCAAATTCATATCCATTTATAGTTTTAAAATTTTGTGGCATTTCTAAATTTCCATGATGTTCATAATATATTTTAGCTAGATTATAATTATTCATCCATTTATCTTTAGTCAAATCCCATATCATTCCTATTTCTTCTAATTTTTTTATTCGTTCTGGAGTTATTTTTACATTTTTATTTCCTTTATAAGCTTGTCTTTGAGTTGTTATCCAACCGCCTAATTTTATACCATTTTCATCAAATTCATATCCATTTATTGTCTTAAATCCTTTTGGAATTTCTAAATTTCCATGATGCTCATAATATATTTTAGCTAGATTATAATTATTCATCCATTTATCTTTAGTCAAATCCCATATCATTCCTATTTCTTCTAATTTTTTTATTCGTTCTGGAGTTATTTTTTGTTTTCCTTTATACGCTTGTCTTTGTTGTCCTATCCATTTTCCTAATTTTTCTCCATTTTCATCAAATTCATATCCATTTATTGTTTTAAAATTATCTGGTACTTCTAAATTTCCATGATGTTCATAATATGCTTTAGCTAGTTCATATTTATCTTCCCAAGTCATTGTTAATCTATCTTGCATGTATTTTATTATTTCAAATATATTTTGATTTAACATTTCTATATCAAAATTAGCATTAGTAATATGTGAGATTCTTTTATTTCCTAATCCATCACCTTGGATTAATTTAAGTCTATCTTTTAAATTATTTTCTAAATCTTTAATAAATTCTATGTTATTTGCAAGATCTATTACTGTTGGTGCTACTAATAATTCAATCAAATCTGATTTTGATAAGTTATCATTTATATCTATATTTCTTTTATTACATAATTCTTTTAATTCATCTATTGATTTACTTTCATAATGATCAAATACTTCTTTTGTTCTACCTCTAACTGCAAGTGCTCTTCCTAGTTGTTCAAAGAAAATTATATCTGATTGTGTAGTTCTTCCCATTATTACACCATCAATATTAGGTACATGTGTTCCTTCATTATATTGATTTATTGCAAACATTATTCTTAGTTTATTATTAGCACTTTCATCATTTAAATCTTTATCATTATAAAAAGCATCTCTATTTTTCTTTCCATCTTCACCCATTTGAGATGTTGTTGTGTATAAAACATAATCATCTTCTGATAACCCCATTTGTTTTAACCATTCTTTTACTTCATTTTCTATAGTATCAATATCATTTATACCTTCTTCAGAATTTAATGGGCAAAAATAAATATATTTACCATCTTTTTTAATATTATTTTTAAATACATCTGTCATACTAGGTGCTTCATGTATTCTTTTCTTTATATCATTCATTAATTTAGATAATTCTTGATAATCTTTTGATTCATGATCTAAACTATTTACTTTCTTTTCTAAATATTCATATGTACCTTCCAAATTTACATATGCACTTTTATATATTGGTTTTGGTAGCACTCCATCAATCATAGCATCACATAAATCATAATTTGAAGCTACTTTATTTGAAAATAATTCTCCACCTTCTGGATTTGCCATATCTCTTTCATAAGATGTTCCTCTATCTCTTACTGTATAAGCAGTCATTCCTAGAATATTTAAATTTGGATGTGTATCTATTATTGATTGAATTCTAGCACCCCATATAGGTGCACCAATATGATGAAATTCATCTAATATTAAAGTATCAACTTCTAGATTTTCTAATTCCTCACTGCTCATATTAATAAAACTCGTATATGTTCTAAATTCTACATGTTTAAAATCATACTCAGTTAAATTTGGATTATCTTCTATAATTTTATTTAAATGTTCTATTATTGGATTATATGGAACTACATATATTATTTTTTTATCTTTATTATCATATGCATATTGAATTGCATTAAAACTCTTACCAGTACCTGTTGCATGTACAATAGCAACTTCTTTATTTTGTTTAAAAGCCTCTTTTATTTTATTATATGATTCAGCATTATGATCATATAAACCCACTACATTATAATCATTCATAATCATCACCATTTTCTATCTTTTCAATATCAATATACTTTTTACCATCTATTATTTTTTCAATTATATTAACTTTATCATTTTTTAAAATAGTTGAATTATAATCATCAACATCTTGAATCATCTCAATTATTTTTCCATCAATATTTATTTTAAATCCAATTTTATCTAAATTCATTTCATCAATAATGTCATTTGGAATAAAAACTTCTTTAACTATTCCTATTTTCATAGTATCACATCCTATTATAGTTTTATTATACCATATTATTTGTTACATCTTCTAATAATTTCTTCCTATTTTTAGATGTATCATAATATTTAATATTTTTTTCTTTACAATAGTTATAATTTTCTTTATCTTTTTCTTCAATATCATAAAAATGTTCCTTTAATTTATCCTCTGCCCAATCATATGTATAATCATCTTTTGTATCATTTTCTTTTATAAGATTTACTATTTCATCTATCGTCTTACAACCTAAACCTAAACATATAATTAAATCATCTTCATTGGATAAATCATTTATTGTTTTTAAATCTGCAAAATCTCCTTCAATTACACAAGGATACTTAGATATGATATTATTCCAGTGAACAAATTCCATTATAAAATCTGGTAATATTTCTTTTCTTGCTTCACTATTTCTATTACCCATTTTCAAACCTGGTTGTGATTTAATAAAACCATTTCTTATTGCTTCAAAAGAAATAATATTATATTCTGGATATTTTTCTTTTATTAATTTTGATAATGTTGTTTTACCACTTCTTGGTATACCTGTTATTATTATGTTTTTCATTATTACACCTACTTTTCTTTTTTTATTAACATTTTAATTCCTCTTTTATATCATCATCTACTTTTTATAATATTTTTACTTTACAATATTAAATCTTTTTCTTTAATATTAGATTCATAAAAATCTAATATATCATTTTTTAATCTATCATCTTGTATTTTATGATTTCCATTATATTTTTTAAAAATTGCATTTACTTTTTCTTCAGCATATTTTTTTTCGTTTAAATCAAATCTTTCTTGTACATCACTTGAAAATTTATCATGTATTATATGAGTTTGCTCAAGTGAAAAATATCCACCATCTGGTAATATATACTCCCCATTCTTTTTTATAAATTTTATTTTACCATTTTCTATTTCTGGTATAACATTATGAGTTACTTCATCTTTAATAAA
The DNA here is from genome assembly GCA_017459965.1 of Bacilli bacterium. GTDB lineage: Bacteria > Bacillota_I > Bacilli_A > RF39 > UBA660 > CAG-433. The sequence goes on along the minus strand of JAFUBW010000014.1, from coordinate 125,019 downwards.
ATTCCCTTTCCCATCTGTTTTTGCTTCAAAATGAGGTCTTGATGAATCATTTTGATCTTCTTTTCCAATATAATAAAATTGTGGTATTTGTTTAAATAATTCTAGATTTTCATCTGGTAAATCTTTAAAACCAAGTGGATAATCATATTCTTTTGTTGGAATAATAGTTAAACCAGTAGTTCCACCTGCGATTACCATTTTAATTAGTTCTGGATGGAGTGCTGCAAAAAAGTTTACCATTTTAGCACTTGCTGAATATCCTGTTGCAATTACTTTGTAATCCATATTTAAGTTATAATTTTCATTTATATAATCTATTGAATAATAAATCATATTTGCAATTTGTTCATCTAAATTATCAAATTTATGTAAGTCTTCTTCAGAAAATCTAGACCATCCTTCTTCATATGCTTTAATTGCTCTATCATAGTTTTCATGATAAACATCATATCCTAAATAACCTGTATATAATGCCATGCATCTAGGTATTATTGGTATTAACATAGGATTATTGTAATTAATAGATAATCTTTTATAATCAGGAGAAAAATATGCTTTATTAGCAATTTGAAGTGCTTCTTTATATGAATCTAAATAAGTTCCATATAAATGAGTACTTTCTTTTTCATCTTTTTTATCTTGCTCTTTAGTTCCAATATCAGGTGTAATACCATTTAAAATTAACGTACTATCATTATTAATATCTTTTGGAATATATAATACAAAGCTCATATTAATTCCAGTTTGTTCTTTTTCAAATAATATTTGTTTCATTTCATCCATAACTATTCTCTCCTTTTTAATTAACTCCATAATATGAAGATAAAGTGTCTTCTTTTATTTCTTTTAATTCATCTAAACTTTCTTCTATTAATTCATAGTTATTAATATCTCTATTATATGCTTTCAAAAGATCTACGCTTATAAAATTTTGTTCATAATTATCTAGTAATTTATTCAATTCTTCTTTACTTACATTTTCATCTTTCATACTGTTTATTTTTGAAATTAATATCATATTTAAATTATGATTAATATTTCCTATTAAATTATTTTTACTTCCTTCCTTATAATTATTATCATAATAATCTTGTATTCTTAAAAATAATGCTTCACTAGAAGTCTTGTCTATATTATATTTTTCTAATTCTTCTGCTAATTTATTAATTCCTTTATTATTAAAAAATATATCTTTTAATTTATCTTCACCTATTAATAATTCTAATTGAGCTACTATATTAACTAATTCTTTATAACCAGTGAATGGTAATTTAGATTTGTTAAAATAATTTTTCCTTACAATATAATCAACATAACCTTCTGTTAAACCTATATTATTACCAATGAATCCATCTTTATTATGTGTATCAAATCCACTTAAATAGTCATTATCAATTTTTGTACTTGCAACATGTATTAGTTCATGAAATAAAGTTTCCTGTATATTAGAATAATAATATTCTCTAGGATTATCTGTATGTAAAGATTCTTGATATAAAAGTTTTAAATATTGTTTACAAAAAACAACACTATTATTAATAGAATCATAATGTGGATTAAATCCTTTATCCATATCACTATTATCTAAAAAATCTTCTTGTGATTCAGGTTCATCAAAAACTAGATTTAGAGATTGTAAATTGTTTTCAAAGTTATCAAGTGAATCTTTAGGAATTATTTGTTTTATTTTTTCTATTACTCTATTTTTTATTTCATTAAAATAATTATTGTTCATATATTACCTCTATAATCATTTTATCATATTAATGCTATTATACATAGTTTATTTACAATTTAGTTTACAAAAAAATAACATTTATTTCTAAATGTTATTTAACTTTTTCTAATATTTTTACTTTCCCTTGAAAAAGGTATTCTGCTTTTTCTTCTTGTTCTTCATTCTCAAATTTTGGATTCCAATAACCATCAGCACTTTTTAACATATTTTCATATGTATAATAATCTTCTGGTAAAAACGAATCACTTGATTTAAATAAATTACCAGTAACTAATACTTTATATAAATCTAATTTACTTTGTTGTTCTCTTACTAGTTGATTTGCCCAGAAATCCAATCCTTTTTTCTCACATAACCATATTGAATGTTTTCTACTTGGTAATTCAGGATATTTTTGCTTTCTTACTTCTTCAAGTGCCATTTCTCTTGTAAACATATTAGCACCAGATATTATTCTTCTTGCTTCTTTTAAAAGCATTATATATGTTTCTTTATCTTGATTTTCTTCTAAATATCTTTGTATTGTTCTATTAAATGCATTTTTATTACCTGTAATTGTTGTAACAGCGCTTGAATAATATTTTAATATATTTAAAAATGATGTTTCAAAATTGTCATCTACAATAAATTCATTACCAGGCTTCCATATATCTTTATATAAATGAGAATGATGATAATGATACATTTCTTTATTATTTACTTCCATAATAACCCCTCTTTTTGTGTGATAATATTATATAGATTTTATGAAAAATGTCAAATTAAAAGAGCAAGTATACTTGCTCTAATTCATTTTTAATACTAATTTTTTTACATTTTTGGTCCATTTGAATCAATAGTAGAATCTAACATACCTTTTTGTTCTTTTAATTCTTTTTTCGCTTCTTCTAACTTTTGTTTTTCAAAACGTCTTTCTAAAATCTCTTTTTTCTTTTTTCTTTGTATATCATAAATAATAGGTTCAATATACTCTTCGTAATCAATTGTTTCTTCAATTTGATTTTCTTCTTTATATCCTTCTATTAGTTCTAACATTTTATCTTTAGATATCTTTGGTATTTTTATTTCATTTTTTGTATTTTCGATATAATTGCATATATCTGTTATTGAATTTTTAAAGTTATATTTATTACTTAAACTTTTTATACGATATATTGCCTCATCTATATTCTCATCCATAATATCATCCTTAGGATCATATTCCATATTTTCGTAATACTTACTAAGATATTCACATAACCTATATTCCAATGGTACAATATCAGACATTTTAAAATCAGTAATTTTATTATCTAAATATATATTCATATGATTTATCATTTTATTTTTAATTAACTCATTATACTTTTCTGGTTCAAAATCAATTGATTCTAAATAATCAAATTCCTCTTGTGATATATCATGAATCGGTTTATAGTGTTCATTTCCTTCGCCACTAGCTAAATCATAATACATTCCTATATCTTTTTTAATTCTTCTATTAAAAATATCTTCATTTAGATAATAATCTGGATTTAATTTAATCATATTCCCATCAAATTCATATAATCCATCGATTTCTAAATCAACAAATACTGATTTAATATCATTTATTAATTGTTTTTTTTCATTTTGTAATATTTCATCTAAATTTAGAACTAGACTACTATTATTAATATTTTCTTTTTCCATTTTTAGATCTCCTCTTAACTATTTTTTTATTAATTATACAATTTTAAATTTACTGTGTCAAATATTCGTGTAAATAAATCCATATTATCAACCTCTATAATAGATTATATCATAAAAAGAGAGAATTTTTACATTCTCCTAATATCTTAATCTTACGATTATTTTAATCCTAAAAATTTAATAATATCTTCTTCTAAATTTTTATTTCCCCATATAATAACATAATACTTACTAATACCTAGTTTTTTTAATGCACTATATCTATGATTACCATCTACTAGATTTAGCTTATTATTTTTGTATTCTACTATTAATGGTGGCATATTATAATCATTATAGTCTTTTAATATTCCACTTTCTTTTTGTAAATAAAATAATTTATCATTTTCATCTTCTATATCTTTTTCTATTCTAATTGTATTTATTTTATCAAAATCCATTAATATTGGCCCAATATAGAATCTTTCTTCCAACAATAAACCATCTGCAAGAGGTATATTTGGGCTTGCATGTTCATAGCTATCATCTCTTAAGAATAATTGTAACCATTTATCTAATTCATTTTTTTTCGAATACTCTTTTGCTTCTTCTATTGTATATTTCATATAACATTGACCTTTTCTTTGGCTTTTACATAATCTACTATTTGACTAGATACAACCTCAATACTAATATTTGTATTATCAATATGAAAATCATACATATCTAAATGATTAAGCATATAATTTTGGTAATCTACTTGCCCTTTAATAAATTCATCACTACTACAATTTCTACTTTCATCTCTTGCTTTTAATCTTCTTTTCAATTCATCATTAGAACATGTAAGTAAAATTGCATTAATATCAACTTCTTTTGGTGTATCTAAATTATTAATATCAACTGGATTAATGCAAGATCCAATTATAATATCTTTTTCATCAGATAATTCAATTGCCTTTTTTACTGCATTCCTATAAAAAAGATTATAAGTATCATTATTATATTCATTTATATTTTCTAAATCATCTATATCAAATATAGCATAATTATCTAATAATTTATTATCTTTTATATAATCACATGTAGTACTTTTTCCTACTCCTGAAACTGCACTAATAAAAATTAATTTTTTCAATTTCATCACATCCTATTACCATTATATCATAACAATTGAATTTTATCACAATGTTACTATTTTACGAATAATATAATAAAAACACAATTTTAGGTATACAAATTTTTAAACTTTTTTTAAACAAAATTAAACTGATTTAATCTTATAATGTTTTTATTTCTTCTTTTTCTAATCTAAAAATTTCTTCATCATAATATTTATAATCATATACTTGATTATTATATCTAACTTCAACATCATGTCTTCCATTTATATGCCAAATAGAATATTCATAATTATCCTTACCATATATTTTATCAAGTTCATTAACTACTTTAAGTGCTATATCAAAATACATATCTTGTTCAGGAATGGTATTTATATTTTCTAATTTAGGATGATTAGTAATTGTTTTAAGTATTTTCCATCCTTTAATATCCTCATTGACATTAAATGGTTCAAAGCCCAAATCTAAATATAATTTGGCTGCTAACCAAGTATGTGTTTGAGTATGTAAGAGTATTTTTTCATAACCTAAGTCATTTGCTAATTTTATAAATCTATTAATCATTGGCTTTGATAAATGATATCCTTGATATTCTTTTTTTATGGCAAACCAATCTACCACTGCATCATATCCGTATTCAGATTCTTTTAATTTTGAAATAGTTGCAGTACCTACTTTTTCACCATTATTGTTAATTACAAAAAAACATCTTTTAGAAAGTTCATCAAGAAATGAATCATAAAAATCATGAAATACTTTTTCTCCATATGATTCTTTCATAAATTCGCCAGATGAAATATGAATATCAACCCAATCATTAATATCACCATCTTTATAAAATTCATAAGAAAAGCCATCAGGTAATTCATATGAATCATATTTACTTGTATCATCCAGATTCATTAATAATTCATGATACTCTAAAGTTTTCTCCATAGTTTTCATTTATATCACTTCCTTACATAACAATTATACCACACATTTAAAAAAAATAATTGCATCGTGGGATTACTAAAAAAGGAACTGATTTCTCAATTCCTAATATTTTAATCTTACGACATATTACATTTTTTTAATATTAGAATTATATTTATTAGAAAATGCCTGTAAGTATTTTTCTGTAAAAGGTTTAAAATCACAATTTTTATCTACTAAAGATGCTTCATCACCACCATACCATGAAACTATATCATTTAGACCCCAAGTAGTAAATGTTTCTATGCCATATTTAGGTACAACTTCTACAAAATTATTAAATATAGAATTTTGAATTTCTTTATTACTATGATTACTCACATCAAATTCAGTTATTTGAATTTCTAATCCTAAACCTGTATAGAATGAATATAAGTCTTCCATATATTCCTTAGATTCATCTTCAGAACCCCAGTAATGTGATTGCATTCCGAATCCATCTATCAAATGAATAACATTTCGTTTTTCATATTCTTTTATATGATTAATTGCTGTACTAAATATTTTTTGTTTTTCTTTATTTCCTTCATTGCAATCATTATAAAATAATTTAACATCTTCCCCAAAGATTTCTCTAGCCATTTTAAATATTTCTATATAATAATATTTTCCTAATGTCTTATACCAATAATCCACTCTAATCCCTTCATCATCATATTCATATATTGGTAGTCCTTCTTCCTTATATATCCTTATTTCATCTGGATCTGCAGCCATTTCATTAATAACATCTACACAATAAGCATTTGGATATCTATCTTTTAAACATTGCATATATGTCCTAATAAAATCTAAAGTTAATCTTTTTTTATCTTCTTCATTCCTATTTTCTAAATAATCAATCAGTTGCTTTGGAATGTGTCTATACCATACTATAGTATGTATTCTTAAATCTAAATCATTTTCTTGTGCAAATTGATATATCTTATCAGCATAAGAGAAATTAAATAATTTTTTATTGACTTCATCATTAATAAAAGCTGGTTCAGAATCGTTGAAATAGCATTCCATTTTCATCTCATTTTCACATGTTACACTATCTAAATAGTTCTCAATAAATTCAACTATTTTAGTCATTTTCTCATAATCTATTTTATAAAAGTATGAATCTTCTTTTTCTTTTTCGTTTTCAAGATATTTGTTTCTATTTATTTCAAAAGTTTCTGGAGTACTATCTTTATAAATATTAATTAAATCTACCATTAAATATCTTATTGAACTTCCAAATTTTTTCATTTATATCACATCCTTATATAATCATTATATCATATATCTTTTAATATTTAATTAAATTGCAATATCACAAAAAAAAGATGAGATTATTTCTCACCTTAATATACGAGAATATCTTAATCTCCCGAGCATTTTATATATTGTGTTTTAAAGCATTTAAATATTCTAAATCCTTAGCATATAATCTATCAATGCCATTACCATAATTAACTATATCTTTAATATAATGGTACCCATATTTTTCATATAACCCAACAAATTCTGTTGGAATATATGTTTTTTCAAAGCCGAGTTTATAAGCATATTCATTGGCAAATTCAATTAATTTTTCACTTAACTTATGCCCACGATACTCTTCACTTACAAATATTGTTGATATCCATGGGAATATCTCAGGTAGTGGATAATAATCAGTTTTCATAATAGTAGCCATTCCTACAATATTGTCATTTACAATAGCAACAAATGGAGTTTCCCATTCTTGAAATTTCCAATCCTTAATCACTGTTACAACATGTTCTTTTACTTCTTCCCAAGAAAAGTTTTTTACAAATTCCAATAGTTTATTTTGTAATTCAGAATTATTTTCAACTTTTTGAATACTTATTAATTCATTTATTTCGCTATTCATACTTTCACTTCCTATTTTCAATTATACCATACTTTTTATAATTTAAATTAATTACAATATTACTAAAAAGAAACTGATTTCTCAATTTCTAATATCTTAATCTTACAATCATTTTTAACATAATATTTTCTTATGATAATAACCTAATGTATCTTCTGTGGTAAAACCTGATGCATTATAAAATTTTCTTCTCCAATCATAAGAATTAACATAACATTTTTCAATGCCCAATTCTTTACACTTTATCATAACTCCATGCATCATTGCAGTTCCAATACCTTTATGTCTATATTTTTCTCTTGTACTAACTGGCTCAACAAAAGCTGTTTTAGATTCTTTATCTACATAAACAAAGCAATAAGAACAAACATCATTTCTTTCTGTTGAATTTTCATCTATTACCATACATTCAAAACTATCTTTATACATTGATGATTGTTTTCTAGTATTATAAGGGTGCATATCATTTCTATAATTAGGATCTTCTAAATGTGGTTGGAATCCTAAATTACATGCACTCCATTTATTTTCTTCGTCTGTATATTCATCTCCATATACTAATTTATATCCTTCTGGTAAATCTACAGTAACATTAATATCTTGAGGATAAACACAATTATCAAAATCAGTTTCTTTTTGTCTAGAATAACCATTTTCCTCTAAATACTCTTTTCGATATTTCAAACTGTCATTAGCAATTACTAAGAAATCTATAGATCCATCTTCCTTCTTTTTAAATAAAGGCTTACAATTATCTTCTGCATATTTAACAACTGATTTATATAATTCTTCATATCCATTTTTAATACTAATATAAATAGCATCGCCATCAGGTAAAATACAGCCAACTATTTCATCATTATCTTCCCATAAAAATATATAATCTTTTGAACTTGGATCACCTGCATCAATATACTGAACATCCATTCTATATATTAAGTCATGTAATCTTTCAGGAAGCCATGAAGTCATATTTTTATTTTCTAAATATTGATTTCTTAAATAATTTTCAAGTTTCTTTAAATCTGTATTAAGATTAAATTTTTTTATTTCCATTTTAATCACTTCCGTATTCATTATACCATATATCTTAATATTTTAAACACATCATATTAATATACTTTTATGAAATATGAAAGTCAAATTATTACACATTTTATTGACATTATATAAACAAAAAAATCCAGTTATATGTTTAACCGGAATAATAAAGTGGTGTAATAGATTAATTCTATTACATAATTATTATATCATTTAATTATTTTATTGCAATAAAAAAAGAAAGCACGAGAAAACTCGTGCTTAATATAATGGTGTACCAAATCCTAATATAACACCACTATTTATATCATAATCTCTTTCTTTACATTCATCAGATGAATTACCTTCTATTGTATATATTTTTCCATTTGCTACTTCTTTTACTATTCCTACATGACTTACTGTTCCATCTAATTCCCAGTCAAAAAAGATTATATCTCCTGCTTGTGGTACATATCCTCTATCTTGCCACTGTCCCATTGCTTGAAACCAATCTATTCCATTTTGACATCCTGCAAATTTAGGTATTACATTTGCATCTATTAATCCAAGTTGATCTGCTACCCAAGATACAAAACATGCACACCATTCTACTCTTTCATTAAATCCATACCATCGCCAGTAAGGTTCTCCTCCAACATTTCCTACTTGAGAAAGTGCTATTTCAACTATATCAGGACTGCCTAATGGAGTTCCATGTATTACTGAAGCCCACATAGTAGAATATTCTTTACTTAATAATTCATTTACTTGATTTCTTTGAACATCTGAAAATAAATGTTTATTCATTATTTCTTCTTTTGATTTACTATTTATAACAATATGCAAAGCTCTTTTGATTCCATGAGTATTTGTTTCTTCTATATTTACTTCTTCATTATTTACATATGATGATATTTCATTAAATTCCCAAAACATATCTCTTAATTTTTTCTTCTTATTATCATCAATTGTCATTACATCTACTTCATTCGTTCCTTTTGATAGATCAACTGTATAAACTGCTAGTACTTCTTTCCAATCTGCTCTATGTGATTCTATCTTATAATCATCATATTGATTTGCTGATTGAATTTGCTTTATTCTTTCTGCCATATCATTATTTATTTCTTTTACTACTTCACTCATCTTATTACCATTTTCTTTTTCGCTTGAGAAAAATATTCCATAAATAGATGAACATAAAATACTTATTAATGCGATTACTATAATAATTACAACTGCTACCCATCCACCAGCAATTATTGCTGATATTAATGATTTTACTGCTGCTATTATTCCTTTTATTATTTTAATTGTTAATTGTATTGCTGCTTTTATACTTTTTATTGCAGCTTTAGTTGATTCTTTTATTGCTTTTGCAGATGTCTTGGCTGCCTTTTCTGTAGCCTTTGCTGTTTGCTTTGCAGTCTTTACACCTTTTTTAGTATTTTTTATTCCTTTTTTAACTTCTTTTTTTAGTGTTCTTTTTTCTTTTATTAATTTTACTTTTTGTTTTGCACTTTTGATATTATTAATTGTATTTTTAATTTCTTTATTTCCTTTATATTTTGCATACTCTACTGTTTCTTTAGTTGCTATTTTAGACGCTAATATTAAATCATTACTTGCTTTTTCAGTTGGTGATTCTTTTGTTGTTATATTATCTGTCTTTTGTTTTATTTCTTGGATATCGTTAGATACTTTTTCAATTGTTTTTATATCTCTTTTTATATTCTCTTTTAGTTTTATTTTAGACATTATCAGTTTCACCTGGTTTTGTTGTCATTAATTTATATAACTTTGTATTTTTTGGAAATTTATTAACAAATGGTACTAAATTACTTCCTACTTTTATTAATCCTTCTCCAGCATTTACATTTGTTATATAGTTTAATTGTTCTTTTGAGATATTAAGTAAATTTGCAAGTTCTATTCTATCTGTACTAGCTTGATTTAACATTATTATAAATTCTGAGTTTGATAACATTGTTCTTGCTGTATGACTTTGTAAAATATCTTCAACATTTTGAGTAAGTCCTGTACACATAGAGTTAAACTTTCTAACTCTTTTCCATAAAGTAAATAAGAAATTTGCTGAATATTCATGTCTAAATAGTAAATATATTTCATCAATATAGATATATGTTTTTCTTCCTGTATTTCTATTTTTAATTATTCTATTAAATATATTATCAAGTACTACAAGCATACCTATTGGCATTAATTGTTTTCCTAAATCAAATATATCATAACAAATTAATCTATTATTAACATCTACATTTGTTTGCTTTGCAAATGTATCTAATGATCCATCTGTAAAAAGTTCTATTGCAAGTGCTACATCTTGTGCTTCTTTTTCTTCTTGTTTTAATAGTTCTTCTCTAAAATCTTTTAGAGTTGGAACTTTTCCTTTATAGTTATTTTTTTGATAGTTTTTATAAACATTTGCAGTACATCTATCTATTATTGATTTTTGTTTTGGACCTAGATTATTACTTCCTATTAATATCTCACATAATGAAAGAATAAATTCTGATTTTAAAATGATTGGATTTGCTCCATCTCCATATTCAGAATCCATATCCATTGCATTTATATGATTATTACTGGTTGCTGATATTTTTATTACCTCTCCATTAAATGCTCTTGTAAGGTTTGAATATTCTCTTTCTGGATCTATTATTATTACATCTGCATTTGGATCTTTTAATATTATTGATGTTATTTCTGTTTTTGCAGTAAATGATTTACCAGCTCCAGATACTCCTAGTATAAATGAATTTCCATTTAATAGCTGTTTTCTATCAGCAAGTATCATATTTCTACTTATTGTATTTTGTCCATAATATATTCCTTCATCATGATTTACTTCTTGAACTTTAAATGGTATAAATACTGCTAAACTTTCTGTAGTTAAAGTTCTTAAAACATTTATCTTTCTTACACCAAATGGCATTGCAGTATTTAATCCATCCATTTGTTGGTATTTTAAAACTGCAAATTGACACAGATTCTTTCTTCCTATTGAAAGTAAACTTTCTGTATCATTATTTAGTTCTTCTAAACTATCTGCAGTATGTACCATAGTTAAAACAGATAAAAACATTCTTTGATCTCTTGTTGTTAAATCATCTAAAAACTCTTTACTTTCATTTCTTTGTTGCTCCATATCATACGGAATAACTGCAGAAAAGTTATTATTTGCATTTTGTTTTCTTTGCCAGTTCGTTATGTTTGTTTCAACTCCTAGTCTTCTATTTTCTACTTCTCTTATTGCTTCATCCATAGGAATTGGAATTACATCTACTGAAAGCATTATATTTCTATTTAATTCTGTAAGTTCTTGTACCATACTGTCTTTTATATAACTTGCATAATCCTTTAAAAATATTACTCTTCCATACCTATTTCCCATTTTGAAATAATCTTTTTCAAATTTCATAGTATCAGGACACACATAGTCTTTATATGAATGTCCTTTTTTCATACTATCTTTTAAATCAAAATAAAAGGATGTTTCTTCTCCAGTTCTATAAAAATCATGAGCTATTCTAAGTCTTTCTATAGTATCAAGTTCTATACATTTTGAACCTAAAGCTGCAAATTTACTTGTTAAATCTGCACTTATTCTTGAAAAATAATTTCTGGCTTCTTCTATATTTTTCTTAAATACAGATATAGTTATATATTTTTCTTGAATAATACCATTTCCTAAATCTGCTTTTTCAAGTAACATTTTGTTATACTCATCTCTAAATCTATTTAGATCATCATCATGCTTTTTTAAAAGTACTTTATTTTTAAAATCTGTTTTATTAATTCTTCTATTTGATATTGTTATTTTTGAAGTTGCACCTGTATCTAATGAATTAAGTAAATCACTATATTTTAAAAACATTTCTTCTTTATCTGATTTATCTGCTACTGTATAATTTATATCAGTAAATAAAAATGTCTTTGAATATTTATTCTTTCCAACTAAAAAAATACCATCTTCCCATACTTTGGAAATTGGTATTGTATCTTGTACACCTTTTGGAATTTTAAAATCTTCTTTTTCTTGCAAAAATAGATTTTTTAGTGTTTTCATCATTTAAAAATCCCTCCTTTTCTATATTTCTATATTTTTCTTTTAATAATTCATAATAATAATTATTTGGATTATTTACAAGTACTTTTGGTGTTAATACTTTTGATTTTATGATTGCTATAAATATTGTTTCTGCATTCATGCCATTATATTTTACAAATCCTAATGCTGCAAATGGTAATACTCCAATTATACATAGCCATGATGTTATTTCTGTTCCTAGTTTATTTTTAAATATAAAATATATAAATATTGCTATTAAACATGCCAATATTGAAAAAATAAACTGCCTCATTGTAAGTCCAAAAAAGATATTTTCTGTATAGGTTCTTATATCTCTATTTATTTTTACTTCCATAATTATCTTTCTCTTTCTTTTATATTTATCATTTTCATAATATCAGGAGTATTCATCTTTAAAGCATTATCTAGATAATCTTTTGTTATATTATAATTTTTACAAAATTTTATGTATTTATTTAAACCATTTTTGTATTGTATATCTTCAGGATAATATTCTTTTATAAAACACCATATGCCAAAATGAGTTTCTAGATTTATTGATTTTATATTATATCCTTTTTCTAAATAATAAAATATAGTATTATCAAATGAAAAATCCCAATCATAACTAGTTGTTATATCTGGTTTTTGATCATTTTCATAATTAAAATAAATCAAAGAATCAGTTTCATCTTTTAACATTGAAAATACTTTTTCATTTTTATAATCAACTAATAAACAATTTAATTTGTCATTTACCCAATTATCTGTTTGCATATATTCATCCATTTCACAAATTGCTTTTACTAAAAATAATGGCATAGATTCATATTTTTTATTTTTCATAATATCACTACCTTTCATTTATATTATTTTTTCTTAATATAGTATTATTAATTATTCTATCTTTTTTCTGATATAAAACTCTTTTACCATATGTAATAGATGTAATATGTGAAAAATCAAAATCATATGTTCTATTTCTTGATTCTTCATCTCCACAATTTCTTTTTATAAAGTCAGATACACTTTCATATGATGGTTTATAATCACATAAACTTTTTTCTCCTCTTAAAATACTATTTTCAAAATAGTTTTTTCTAAATTTAAAAGTATATTCATTACCACCATAATTAATTGTTATATTTATATTTACAGCTTCTTGAACTTCTTTTAGTCCTTTATATATTTCTCTATTTATATACAAATAATCATATTGATGATTTATATTTTTTAATAAGTCTCTTTGATATTTAATGCCTTCTTTATATAAATAAATATTTATTCCCATTTCTTTTTTCAATGAATCATCACTTATTATTTCATCAAAGCATTCTTTTAACTCTTTTTCTGGATTATTTATATAATTAATGTATCCATTTAATTTTCTATATTTATCATTTTCAAATATAGAATGATAATAATATATTTTATTAAGTTTTAATTTATCATTATCAGCTTCTATAAATAATCTGTTAACAGTTTCTTTAACTTCATTTATTCGATAAATTGACATATTATCTATTTCTTCTTTTGCAAATATCATTAAATCTTTTTGTTTATTAAAAGTATATAATTCTATTCTTTCATTCAATTTATCCATTATTTCATCTTTTAAATCTTCAAAACTTTCTATTTTAATATTTGTATTATTTATTACCTTTGAAAATCCATATGTAGTTGAATATATCTTTTTATCTAATACATCTAAATATCCTGATACAGCATAATCTTCAGATAATAAATATTCACTAGATCTTTTAGTATATATAATATAAAATCTATCATCATATTTTTCTTTATGTATTTTTAAATCATAATAATCAGCTTCAAATATTTGATCATTTAATTCACTATCTAATAAAAACTTTTCTATTTTTTCCACTTTATCACTACCTTTCTTTTTTTCTACTTTTTTCTCTTATTTCTTTGTCAAATAAGTTTTTAAAACTCATATATTCATCTGCTACATAATTTTCACCATCAAAATATGCAATATTAAATATTGTTCCATAATCAACATGTCTTATTATTTCTTTATATGTATCTTTATCTTGTGTTGCTGTAATAATTTTTGTCGCACCGCAAGTTCTTGCTATATTTTTAAAAAATCCATTTAAGTTTTCTTCTTTTTGATTAAACATTTCATTTGGTATATCTACTACCATTCTTATATTTAATTTACTATCTAAAAAAATTGTTGGAGAACTCTTTTTATCATCAAGTAAATGTTTTGCAACAAATATTAATGTATCTATATTTTTTATTCTTATATCATATATTGTTTTTTCTTCTACTTCTTTTAGAAAATCTTTATAATCAATCAAATTTAAATAACTTGTACTTGTAGTATTTAAATTTCCTTTACGATCTTTTAAAATTAAAGAATAATTATTTTCACAACCCATTATTATATGTCCTTTAAATCCATCTACTTTTTTTATAAATTCCTCAGTCAGTATAAAATCATCTGTTGACGGCTCAGAATAATTAGTTGGATGGTTATGTGCTAAATAATAGCCATTTGCATTTAATCTTTTTATTCTATTATTTATTTTTTCAAACCATTTTGCACTTGTTTCATTTGTACATAATACAACTGTATTTGGAAGTATACTTGTAAACGATTCATGAGCTAAAATTTTATCGTTCTTCATATAAAAGATCCTAAATGTTTCATATCTAGGATCTTTAAACATATTGCATAATTCTATATAATCATTCATATTCTTTATTTTTTTATTTGTTAAATCTACATAACCTTTTTTACTAAAAGAATAGTTTTCTAATCGATTATATTTTACTTTAATTCTCTTATCCACTATTACCTGCTCCTCCCTTTATATGTTTTTTTATAAAATCCAAATTGTGGATATGATATATATTTTCTTGAAAACGAATTTTTAAAATAATCTTTATTATCTTTTGAATACATATATATCCAATTATCTGGATGCCTCATTCCTCTTAATATTGCATTTTCATACGCTTCTTTTTTATTTTTTCTTATTTGTATATCTTTAAATATTTCATTTGGTGGGAGTACCTTATATTCTATTATCATAATCCCATCATCTCTCTTACCACTCTATCTGAAGCTTTTACTGTTCCAACTAGTACTAACATATTAAATATTAATTCACCTAAATATTTCCATACCATTACAGGCGCTCCTGAGTTTGGATCTATATTTGGTGGAGATGATGCGAATATTGAGAATATTACACATGCCAGTACTATTATTGCTCCTTCTAAGCATACCGCACAAAATGATTTTAAAAATTGCTTGCCAACTTGTTGTGTACTTTCTGCTGCAAATGATGAAAGTGGTATTGGTGCAATTGCAGTATATAAATATAATTTAAAAAATCTACCATATACTGTTAAAATCATTACAAATGATAATACTGTTATTAATAAACATCCTATAAATGTTATAAGCCATATAGGAATAGAATCTAAAAATCCTAGTTTATTTATTGCATCTATCATTTCTTTTGGTATAACTGCTTTATCAAATGATGATAAAGTCGCTGTTCTAAGAATAGATGATACTATTCCTTGTCCTATTTCAAATATAGATGTTAATATTTCTAGTCCATATGTAACTATTGCTTTTGAAATAGCAAATCTTACAAATATTTTTATTACATGTTCTGGTTTTCTTACTTCAACAAAACTACCATATGTTTTAATAACTCCAACTGCAAAGAATAAAACGAGCAGTGCAAGTCCTATCGCCTGCATTGCATCGTTTATTTTTAGTATTACTTTCCATATCTCACCATTTTTAAATTCTTGAGGTGACTGAGTTATTAATGTTAATATTTCTCCAAGTTTTCCATTCCATATATCAAGTGCATATGATATTAAATTTACTGTCCATTTCGATACCATATTTCATTATCCTATTATTGTATTTATTATTGTTTTTGCAAATAATAGAAATAGACCTCCAACAAATACTAAAACACCAGATAATCTTTGATTAGGATCGTGTGAAGCAAATGATGTTGCAAAATTATATATTGCATATATACACATTATTACTCCTACACCTTTTGCTATTGAATATAGCATTTCTGATAAATTATTAATTGCTGTTAGTGGATCACTTGCTGCATACACATTTGGAATTGTTTGAATTATTAAAAAAGATATTATCGATATAATTGATAATACCTTTATCATTTTATTATTTTTTTCTTTCATATATATCTTCCCTCTCTTTCATATATTTTTCTAATTCTTCTATTGAATATATTTCATATGATGATTCTTTAAATTTTATATTTTCATATTTTTGATTTTCATCAAAATCTACAATTTTTATTTCTCCAACAGATAAATCTGTTTTACCATGCAAATATGGTTTCCCTTTTCCATCTGTTGTATATTTTACATTTGGATGTTTTAATATATCATATTTTAAATCTTTTATTGGTCTTTCTCCTCTTATAAAAAGAATTGAATATTTATTATCAAGCATTCTTACTTCATCTGGTGTTAATAATTCTCTACCTAGTTTTTGATAATTTGTTGAATAGTTTCCATTTCGTCCTTTACTTAATCCATGTGTATCAGTATTTATTGATGATTTACCAATAAGCTCACTTATATATTTATGTGTACTTTGTTCATTTCCACCTAAATATAAAAATTCATCACAATTTCCTACTATTGATTCCCATTGCTTTTCAAACAGTGCTTTTATTTGTGCTAAATTTTGAAGGATTATACTTACATATACATTCCTTGATCTCATTACTGAAAGAAGTTTTTCAAAATCATCTGGAAGTGATATGTTTGCAAACTCATCCATTACAAAATGTACTGGTATTGGTAAACTTCCATGATATACTTTATCTGCTAAATAAAATAATGATTGAAATAATTGTGTATATAAAATACTTATTAGAAAATTAAAAGACGAGTCATTATCTGGTATAAGACAGAAAAGTGCTGTTTTCTTCTCTCCTATACTTTGCAGATTTAACTCATCTGTTATTGTTAATTTTGCTAGTGATTCAAGATTAAATTTATCTAGTCTTGCAGCTAGTGTTATATTTATTGATTCTTTTGTTTTATCTGCTCCTGATTTATAATCTTGAAAGTATTTAAGTGCTATATGGTCTGGTTTTGTTTCTTCCAATCTTTCAAATAATATATCAATTGGACTTTTATACATTGGCATATCTTCCACTACTTTCGCTTCTCTTAACATTTCCATTACCATTTCAAAGTTTTGTTCTTCCTCTGGTGCTTCATACCATAAATAAAACATAAATGCCATTAATAAAGAAGCTGCGGCTGTATCCCAAAACGGATCTGCTGTATTTGATCCTTTTGGTGTTGTTGATTTAAAAATATTTGTTACCAGTCTTTGTATATCGTTATCTGATTTTATATATACAAATGGATTATAACAATGACTTTTTTCCATATTTATTAAATCTAATATTTTTATTTCATATCCTTTTTCTTTAAGTAAATTTCCTGTATCTCTAAGTATCTCACCTTTAGGATCTAATATTACCATAGAAGCATTACACTGCATAATATTTGGTTTTGCATAAAATCTTGTTTTACCTGCTCCAGAACCACCCACTATTATTGTATTTAAATTTCTTCTATGTAATTTGCCATCTAGACCTATTTTTACGCTCTTTGTAAGGAGTTTATTGTTCTCATAAGGTGTTTGCTCATATCTTTTATTTATATCTCTCTTATTGCCCCATTTTGCACTCCCATATTCTTCTCCTCTTCTATAATCTTTATTCTTTTCTGTAAAATATAATATTACTAATAAATAGATTACAGATAATGTTAATACTACTTTAATTGTATCAGCGCATATTTTTATATCAAATGGATTTTCAATTATTTTACTAAAATTAATTAGTACTTTAAAAATCCCATCTTTTATATGAGGTGCGATAAGTAGTGATGTCCATATTACAAGTATTAATCCAACCGATAACATTATTATCTTTATTGTTTTATTTTCTTCTTTATTTACCATCTTACATCATACACTTTTGGTTTATCTAATTTAAACTTTTCATATACTTTAATTATTTTTAATAATAATTCATCTATAGGTTCTGTTGTCTTTTCTTGTTTTTCTTGACTTTCTCTTAAATCTTTTAATGATCTTATTATTATTCCATATTCATAATTATCTAATTCTATTTTTGCCTTCATATATATTCCTCCTATCTTGAATAATTTTTTCTTGTGTTTCTTTTTGTTATTTCATCAAAAAAAGAATTAACCCTGTTATTGAAGATATTTAATCCTTCTTTTAACTCGTTTAATTCTTTTCTTATTTTTATTGGATCATCTTTTATAAATTCTTCTGGTATATCATCAAATTTATAATTTGATACATCTTTACCATATTTTTTTAAAATCATATATGTTATACATTTACATTTAAATTTCTCAAGTTCTGTATTACTTGCTCCAAGTTCTTCTTTAGTTAGTTCTCTTGCTAATCCTTCAAATAATTCGTTATACTCAAGTCCTTTTTTTATATAAAGTATTCCAAAAAAATCATTCCAATATATATTTTTTTCTTCTTCTGTTTCATCTACTACTTTTATATCTACTGGACAATCATTTAAAAATGCTTTTAGTAATAATTTATTATCTTCATAATATTTATTTTTTTTTAATGGTCTTTCACTTGAAAATAATTTATAATTTTGAAAATTTGATTTATTTGTTTTTTTAGGTTGTATTAAAATTATTTCTTTATCTTTTAAACTTTGTTTCATTTTTGTTAACTGTTTTGTATTAGGTGCTTGTGCAATTATTAATAATAAATTACCTACAGAATATTTATCAAGTGATGATTGTAAATCTAAGTATTGTTTAAATTTATTTGAATCTTTTACTATTTCTAAAGCAGTTTGATTCATCACTTTCATTGTATGAAATCTGTTATCATCTTTTTTTGTATTTGTTTTATTTTCTATAGGTGCTATTTTCTTTACTATATCTTCTTTCATATAAACTACCTGCTTCCTTTTCTTTTAAATCTCTTTTTATTTTCAGGTTGTTTATGTTTTACTTCTTGCATGACACCTTTTTCTTTTGGAGTTTCTTCTCTTTTTTGTTTTAATTCTTCTTTTATTTCTTTTATTGCTTTTCTTACAGATGGTCTTTCCTTAGAAATTTCCACTTTCGATTTTTGCTTTTTTAATGAGTTCTCTGACAGACTTTTTTCTTTTGTCTGCCCCATAGACGGGTTTGTCTGTTCATGTTCCTCCTTTTGTTTTGGTTTTGATAATATTTCTTCTACTAAATCATCTAACTCCGAATGTATTGTATCTTTTACTTTTGGATCTTTATCTTTCGAAATAATACTATTTATTTCTGCAGCATCTACAGCTGCTAAATTAAACTTTTCTATTATTCTATTTACTTTTGGAGCATCCTCAGCTCTTATAAATATTTCTTTTGATCCATTTGGATCCATTTTATCTACTAGAGCTGCAAATAAAACTCCATATCTTTTTGCTTCATCTGTAAACTTCTTTAAATCTTGATTACTTAATGAAAAAATTTTTAAGTTTGGATGATTTTTTATCATCTTTTTAAGTGCTGTTTTACCACTTATTTTCTTTTGATCATTTATTATTGAATATAGTATAACTGCAATATTTTTTATTCCTGTTCCTGATAATTGTGCAGCTACTTTAACTCCGTCTATACTCATTCTTACAAGTGCTTCTGCTGATTCTGAATTATTCATTTTCTCTCTCCTTTCCTATCTTATCTACTTCTTTTATTTTTTCTTTTATTATTGGTGTTCTTTCTTCTACACCTAAACATAACTTTAATTCTTTTCTTAAATTAAATATTTCATTACTTATTTCTTCAATTGAATTAATTAGATTTTGTTTTTTTTCATTATCTTTTAATCTATTTACTTTTTTCCAATACAATTCTCTTTTAGTTGATAAATCTGTAATATTATCTTCTAACTTTTCTTCATATTCTTTTAACTCTTCATATGTAGTTATTTCATTTTTAGAAAGCATATTTGATTGATTTATAATCTCATCTAATTTTTTAATATCAGATCTTATTTCTGCAGGTATTCTTTTATTTGGAAATTCTTTAGGAAATATACCTAATAAATAACAATAATATAAATAAAGAGCTTTTAGTCCTTTATGTTTTTTATTATTCTTTTTATTTATCCATATATTATAAACATTTTTTGCTTCTGGAAATGGTACTCTTTTTATATGTTCTGTCTTTATTCTTTTTATAATATTATCAATACTATATTCTTTTCCAAAACTTCTTTCTATTCTTATATTTCTTTTATATGGATATCTTCTTACACTTAATTTATCATATCTATTTACTACTTCATAATTCATAGATTTTAATACATCTAAAAAATCTTTATAACTATAAGCAACACCTATAGCATAATCTATATCTTCTTTTGTTGTTGTATGATAGTTATTCTTTTCTATTCCACCTTTATAATAATTAGAAAAATTAATACCACTTCTTTTACATGGTTTTTCTTCAAGTACAGATAGTCCATATTCAGAACATATACAATCATTTAAGTGTCTAAACTTAGCATAATTAGTTCTATTGTCATAATACTTTTTACCATCTATAAAAGATACTGAATTAACTACAAAATGGTTATGTATATGGTTTGTATTTTGATGAGTACAAACAACTACTTCAAATCTATCTCCCCACATTTCTTCAGCTAGTTTCACTCCAATTTCATGTGCAAGTTCTGGTGTTACTTCATCTTCTTTAAATGATTGATATCCATGATAACCTAAAATACCATTTGTTTTATTCCATATTTGTTTTGTTCTTATCATATCTTCATATGTTGTTTCATCTCCACAATTTATATTAGTTTCATAAAGATATTTTTCTTCTTTAAAATCTTCTTCATTATAATCTAAATGAAATGTTTTATTAAAATCTTTATTCTTTGTTTTTGTTTCATCTTTAACATAATCAATTACATGATCTAATCTACTTGTTATTTTCCAATAACCTACTGTAGCAATATTTATCACCTTCTCTCATAAAAAAAAGAATACTTTCATTTAGTATTCTTTATACTTATCTGCAAAATCTTCTTGAGACCAATTATTTTTTTATCTTATTTCATAATTATTTTTTCTAGCGATTCTTTTAAGCTCATCTTGTTGTTCGTTTAATGTTAAATTATCGTTTGATGTATTATCTCTTTTTAAAGATTTAATATCTTTCTCTAATTTTTCTAATTTTTTTAATTCTTTTTTATCATATTTTTCTTTTTTAGATTTTTCGCTTAAAAAATCTTTTAATGTTTTATTAATATAAACAGTTTTATTATCATTATCACTAGATATCAGCGAATGCTTTTCTTTCATCAAATAATCTTCATATTCGTTAGGTAAAGATTTTTTTCTTGTTATTATCTCAGATACATTTCCTTTTTCAACTTCTTCTTTTAGTTGTGAAAATGCATTTTCTTTATTCATATAACTGCTCCTTTCTTAGTTGTTTATTTTTCTAATTCTATCTTCATTTTGAATTATATTCTCGCCGAATATTCTATATTTAGTTAATAATTCATCAAGTGTTCTGTAATATCTTTTTGATTTTGGCATTGATGTTGGATATATTGAATAAGTTCCGTCAATATTCTTTTCAATTATATATATTAATGAATATAATTTAAAAGATACACTATCAAACTTTGTTAATGTTTCTTTAATTTCACTTATAGTCATAAGTATCACCCACTAATAATATTATAACATACATTTAAAATATATTATTTTCTATTTTTTTGTTCTCGTTTGTTATAAATAAATCTATATATTGTAGGTACAATTACAAACATAACTGTACTAGAGCATATCCAAATAAACATATCTACCATTAATATGTCTGGATTAAATTTAAAATTATATCTTTTTATTTGCTTTTTCTGGTTTTCCATCTTTTATTTCCAGCACATTTTGGGCAACCATTTCCTTTTATATATCTATTAGATATTTTTATACTCCACTTATGTCCACAAGTAGAACATTTCCACCATACCCTAGTTCCAGATATAGGTGTAAAATCTTCTGGTTTTAATCCATTATTCTTCTCGTAATCCCATTCTTTAGCTATTTCTTTATTCACTGTAACAAGGTCATTATATCCTAATAACAATTGTCTATTTGAACATATTGGGCAATTTCTTCCGGAGTAAGTTCTATGTGCAACACTATAATAATAGCTATGTCCTTTTGGACAAATCCACCAAACTTTATAATTAGCACTAACTGCAACTTTATCCGGTGTTAATGGTTTATTCTTGTCATAATCAAATTCTTTTGCTATATCAGGTCTCAAAGTTTTCAAATCATTAAATCCTGACAAAATTCTATGATTACTACATATAGGACAAGCGCAATTATCTTCTGTTTTGTGTTTAACGACCATTTGATACTCATGCCCTTTTGGACAAATCCACCACATTTTTTTATGTGTATGTGCAGAAATATATTCTGGTTTCAATGTACCATTTTTTGTTGGATGCCATTCCTTAATAACATTTGGAAATAAACTAGCAATTGAATTATCTTTTTTATTCATTTCTAATAATTCTAAAATATAAGTATTATCTCGCTCCAAATCAAAATCTAATTTATAATTTTCATGTGTTATTTCAAAAATAATTTTTAATATTTTGATAATTACTTCTTTTAAATTTTCATTATTTTTTTCATCGTAATATATTTTTATTGAGCTACTATCATATTTTTCACATTTACTTTCTCGTACTCTAATTATTGTATAATTATTTTTTTCTGATATTGTATCCTTCTCTTTATCTCTTTGATATGATTTGTGCCAATTATATCCATCATATTCTATTCCAATTCTAATTGATGGAATTGCAATATCATATTCTTTTTGTTTTAAAAAATCAGGATGATAGTTTTCAAATACTTCAAGATTTTTAATAGATTTCTTTAAATAATAATAAATAATTTTTTCTGGATAAGATATTTTATATTCTTTTAAACATATTGGACATCCTGTGCCAGAAGATCTACTCCCAACAGTTGCTTTCCATTCATGTCCGCATTTTCCTAACCACCATACTTTTTTATTTGAAGAAACAGTTATATTATCAGGAGTAACATCATTCTTTGTTGGATGCCATTCATTACATAAATCTGGCTTTTGAGATAATAAATCATTAATACCTTTAATTGGAGTAGCTTGAGCAATAGATTTTTCAATTCTTAAACATTTTGGACAATGTCCTCCTTTGCTTCTATTATATAAACTCATTTGCCATTCATGTCCACATTTAGAACACTTCCACCAAACTTTTTTTGGTGATTTTTCTATAACCATATATGGTGTTAAATTATAATTTTTTTCATAATTCCATTCTTTTGCTAACTCAGGGTTTGTTTCAGCAAGGGACCCTTTTTCCTGAATTAATCCTTTTAACAAAGTTTTTTTCCCTTGTTCTTGACTACATTTTGGGCATCCAGTATTCTTTTTTGTTCGTTGAGCAATCCTTGCTTTCCATTCATGTCCACATTTGTTACATACCCACCAAGCTAATACATTACTTCCATCTAAAATTGCATTAGGGTCAATATCATTTTTTTTATAATTCCATTCATTCATTAATTCAGGATGATTAAACAATAGTGAACCTTTTTCTTCTAACAGCTTAGTATAAGAATCTTTTCTTGAACAAATCGGACAACCTGTTCCATCTTTTGTTCTATGATTAATTCTAGTTTGCCATTCATGTCCACATTTAGAACACTTCCACCAAATTGATAATCCCATTCCTTCTGTTATTTTTTCTAAATCTATATCAGTATTTTTATTATAATTATATTCTTTCATTAATTTTTTATTTTTCTTTAATAGATTAGTCATAATAACACCTCTATACTTATTATATCACATTTAGTATTTATTCCTCCTTTAAACAAAAAAAGAGTAAGTTTTAAACTTACATCTATTTTCCTAAATTTATTATTTCACCTGTATTTTTATTACACAACACTAAATTTTAAAATTATTATTTATTGTTCATCTATATTATAAAAATAATATCCAGTTCCCTTATCTATATTTGAAGAAACACACCATTCATAACCAACCTTATAACATTTGCCTTCTGGTATATCATATTTTAAAGCAGTTAACATCTCAATAGAATTTCCATATCCGAAAGATTGCATTGCCGATATTTTAGTCAATAATTGACTTTTCAATTCTTCATCAGTAGTTCTAATCAAAAAACTAATATTATCTAATTTATTTGTTTTAGTGTTAAATGTTTCAATAAAGCTCATATAATCTGTATTGCTCATTATACTTCCTGTTATTTTGATTTTATTATTTTCTTCATCATATTCAATAGTATCTAAATAAGGATATTTGTCTTCAAAATCATCATTAACTAGTGTAAATGAAACAAAATTATAAGTATGACTTTCATATATTTTATCAAAATGATATTTAAAAGCATCACTATTTATCTTGCCATTACTTAACTTTGGTATCTTCTTCTCAGTAAATTCAATATTAGAAATATTTACATCATAGTCATCATGATTCATTGCAAGACAATCTAAATCTTTAGTTTCTTCTGGTTTTATAATCAGATTACAAGTTTCATTATCTATCAATGAACCACTTTTTAAATCAAAAGTTATTTTTAAATCATATGCTAAATCAGTTTTATTCCTTATTTTTCCAATAATATAATCATCTTTTATTTTAATCTTCGATACTTCAAATTTACTTTTCCAAGAATTTCCACATCCTGTTAACATAAATAATGTTACAAATACCAACAATCCTACAAATAATTTATTTTTCATAATTTTTTCTTCCTTACCAACCTAAATCTTTAATACATTCTGTTAAAGGTTTTCCATTAATCGTATTATTTTGTTCACTATTCCAATCAGTAGAAACTGCATCTACAAAATCTTTTTCGCCAAAACTAGAATAAAATCCTTCACAAGTTTTTTTAGCATCAACATATGCATTTCCTGATTTATTACCTACACCTGTAGTAACAATATCATATGCTTCCATAACTGTACATTTTCTTAAATATTCCATATATGCTGGTTCACTAGTTTGGTTATTATTTTGTGTTGATTGTTGATTATTATTTTGTGATGAATTATTTGCAGATGTCATACCATCTAAATACTTTTTTGCTTTTTCTTTATTACTAGTAAATAATGCATATTCAGAATCAAATCTACCTATTATATATGTATTTTTATCATAACATAATGAACCTGTTTTTTCTTGCAACGAAATAATAGATTTTAAATTACGATCTTTCAAACCGGATTCTTTTTTGAACATCATTATTTCTTTGTCAAGTAGATTTACTTCATAATCATTCCAATCATTAATATTTTGTTTGTAATAATTATATGCTGAATTTTCTTTATCAAATTTATATTTGATTAATGTTTCTACAGATAATAAATTATTTTCCATAATATAATGATTAAAATTATAACTATAAGTTAATCCTTCTATTTCAGCTTTTCCAGTTTTATCCTCATATAAACAATAATATGATTTATTTATTGCTTTTTCATTTGTATCAGATGATGGAACTGCAATTAACATTGTAATAAATAAAATAAAAGGTAAGACAATTCTAATTGCAATTAACACGTATTTATTAATATTAGTCTTTTCTTCAATAAGTCTATAAAATACAGGAAATAAACTTAACCCAAACAATACACCAATAATACCTGCAACTGGCATTTCAATAGTAGTAATCAAGAAAACAAATGCTGTAATTGATCCTATAATATATAAAATAATATTACATATTAGTTTTATGATGCTTGTGGCAGATCCACTTACATCTCCAGGAGTTTTTACTCTTTTCATATTGTCATCATATGGTTGCCCACATTTTGGACAATAAATATAATCTTCTTTATATTCTTTTTTACATTTCTTACATATTTTCATAATAATAACCTCCTACTTCAAATAACTTTCAGGAATTTCATATGTTGGTTTGTTATCAGAAACTACTTTAAGTTCATTAGCAGCCTCCTCAATTTCTTTTTCAATATCAAGAACTGATTGTTCTTCTTCAGGTTTTAAAAATTTTTTTGGAACTGGTGTTTGTGATAAACTTCTTAATTTATCAACAATTAATTGAGCAATTCTAACTGTATTATTATGAATATTACTTGATTGATCTACTGTATTTGATAATAATACTATTTCAGTAGAAAAACCATTTATATCTACATTAACACCAATATGATAACATGTTGGTATTTCATTTGAATTGGTTACTACATTTGTTTTTCCTTTTGATGTAGTTTTTCCTAATACTGAACCACCAACAACAGCTCCTACTGGACCAGCAACGGCAGCCCCTAATAATCCACCACCAAGTGACGCATGTTTTTTTGATTTACCTTTACTTGTTTCAGTTGTATTTGTTACTACTCTAGAAGAATCTTGTTTAACTATTTCAGCACCCTTAATATCAGAGAATAAATATGTTGATCCATTAACTATTACTTTACCTTCAGTCATGTTATATGATAATGCATTATTTCCAATAGTTTCCCATCTTTCACTAGTTATTCTTTGAATTTCTTTTTCTCTACTTTTTTGCAATTGTTGTAATTTATTTTGTGCATTTTTAACATTTTTGTTATATTCTCTGTCCCTATCTTTATGAACTTTATTTTCAACCTTTTCTAAATATTTTTTATACTTTTCTTGATGAATTCCACAATAACCACAATAAACATCTACATTGTCTATTTTTTTCTTACATTTAACACATTGCATACAATCACTCCTACCTTTTCTTTTAAATCATTATATCATAAATTTATTATATGCAACATAAAAAAGTTTCTTACTAGTTAATTTTTTACATTAAAAAATTGCTATCCAGCAATCTCTTTTAATTCTATAAATATATCTTTATCACTTAATATTACATTTCTATGTCTATTTAGAAAATTTAAAAACTCCATCTTTTTTTCATAACTATCTAATTTACTCATTACAAAAGAATAATTTGCTCCACTTATTTTTTGTACATCTAATGCATTTAATATTAATTTATCAATTTGTGCCATATCGCTGTCTCCTTTACTATCCTATAAAATTATATCAATTTAATTTTTAAAATACTAGCGAACATTTACAATTTTAATAAATTTTTAACTATAAATATTTTTTTAGAATATCATCAATAAATTTATCTAATTTTTGTTTTTCTTTTTTGTATTCTAATTCATCTATAAATCCGTTTGTATTTGCTCTTTTAGATAATTGATTTATATTATTTCCTATTCCATATAAAACTCTAATAAAGTTATAAAATTCTTGATCTGGTTTTTCTTTCAACTCACAATCCATTACTAATTCACGAATTATATCAGCTTCACATTTTTTTGTTTCTTTAGAAAGTTTTTTTAATTTTTTATCTTCATCTGAATTAAACCAAAATTGTTTTTTTATTTTTCTTTTTTTATTCATTTTCTTCTCCACATTTATTAATCTTTAAACAACAATATAAAAATAATAATAAAAATGCAATTATTATTCCTAAAATTATTTTTATCATTATATTTTTCTTTCTTTAAGGGTTTGGGATTATCCCATACAGCGAATTTTTATGTCAGGAGTAAAAATTCAGAGCTGGCTAGGACAAGGATTTTTCTACTCAAAATCCACGATAATTGCTCTTCTTGGTTTATTACTTCCAAATAATATATTAGAAATTTCTTCATCATATAGATCATCTAAGTCATCTAACTCTTCATCGACTACAAAATCATCTTCACTTAATACTTCTATTTCTTCATCGTCTTCTGGTAATTCTTCTAAAAATATTTCTTTTTTATAACATAAATTTATAAACTTTTTAAATTTTTCTACTGCATCTTTTACATCTGTTGCCTCTATTTTTATTTTATATTCGTCATTATCTTCGATAACTATTTCATAATTTTCTTTCATTTTATCACTACCTTTCTTTTAAATTATTTCTTTTTTTTTAATATTTTCTAATGTTATTAATAAAAAATCATTCCAGTCTTTTCCCTGAAATGGTTTTCCATCTATAACTTCATAGTTATTTTTAAGATTATTTTTTAATGATTCAGCTGCTTTTATTCCAACTAAATCGTTATCTAAATGTAGAAATATTTTCTTAATATATTTATTACTTTCTAAAAAAGATGAGATTGCTATTGGTATTTTTGAGTCTGTTTTATTTTTTGATGGTTGATAAACTCCAGATAATGCTATAAAATTTTCTTTTTTAAAGTCTTTATTATTCATTTTCATTAATGTTGCATAGCTTAATAAATCTATTGCACTTTCAAAAATATGAAGTCTTTCATTGTATGTTTTAGATAACAATCTGAAAGAATATTCTTTATCACTTCCAGATGCATCATGCATAAATCTATTCTCATTCGTTCCTCTTATGAATGCATATCTTGGATTATTATTATAATCCTTACCTACAAAAACTACATTATGTTTATCTTTTGTTTCATAGATCATATCATTTTCTATTGCATAATCTATTATTTCTCTATCAATACCTCTTTTTTCTAAATATGAAATTACTATTTCATTATTATCATTTTTTTCTGGAAGTATTAATTTTGATATTTTTCTAGTGTTTTTGAAATAATTATTTATAGGTATTTCAATATCTTCTTTATCTATTAATTTATTTATTGCTTCAAAAAATGATAGTCCTCTTACTTTAATTAAATAATCTAATGCAGTATATCCACCTATTCCTTGTGAAAACCAATACCATTTTCCATTATTTATTTTTAAAGAATCATGTGTCTTTGTAGAATATGTATCTTTAGAATCTTTAACAAGTTCATCAGGTTCAAAGTTTTGCAAATAAGTTAATAAATCAATTTTTCTAACTTTTTGTACAAGCTCTGGTTGAATCGGCAACATAATTTTTATCTTTCTGCATATGAGTGTTGCTTTTTAATAATAGAATTATCATTATATTCATTAAATTTAGTATCAATATAATCTGAAGCATCTAGTACTATTTCTTCATTATCATATTTGTCTTTTACTTTATCTATAGCTTCACTCAAGTTAAATGCTTTTACTTTTACTACTCTTTGTAGAGTTTCTTCTATTTCTATTTCATATATTTTTTCTTTCAAATCAATCACTCCTTTTCATAAAAAAACAACCATTATAGGTTGTTAATGATTTTATTTAAGCATATCTAATTTTTTAAATAAGTAGAATGCCTCTCTCATTCCAATATAAAATATTTCTTTTTCTAACTCTTCTTCTATATCTGTTGTTAATTCTAAAAAGTTATATAACTGTTGCAAATCCTCTTTAGTTAAATCTACGATTTCATCACTTTCTATAAATTTTCGTATATTATCATTATTTTCTGTTATATTTTTTCTTTCATTTAATAATCTACTATACTCATTATCTTTATTTTTTAATATTATTGATTGATCTGCTATAAATTCAACTAAAGATTCATCACAATAGTCTTTGAAAAATAATTCATCAAATTCTTCCATTTTTTCTTACCTCCCATTATTTTTAATTTAATAAATAATCATCAACTATAAATTCTATTAGACATTTATAAAACTGATGTATATCATTAACTTTAATAAAATCTTCTCCTATCATAACAAATCCTCCTTTGTATGATAAGTATAAATCTTAATTTTATTTTTTAATAATGTGCGATTTTATTCATCTTTTTTATTAAATCTTTTTGATCTTGTTTCTTTTAAGATATTTAAATAGTCATCTTTAACATCTATAAAATCTTTATTAAAATACATGAATTGATAGAATAATTGTGATGCTTCATTATTATAAAATCTTGCATCTATTTCTATTATTCCTTCATTTTCTCTTGGCACACTATAAGTTAATAATTTCTTTTTTAATTTTGTAGCTTCGTTCCTTATTATTTCATCACTACATTTTTCATTATTAATTAACACTTGAATTAAATTATTATAATAATCTTTATCAAGCATTAATTTAATTGGTGGAACTCTATTTGGATATCCACTCATATTATCTCTCTTCTTCTCTCTTCGAAGTTAAGAATGTTACTTTGTCTGCTACTACATCCATTTTATATTTTGTTTCGCCATCTTTTTCATAACTATTTGTTTGAAGTCTTCCTTTAATTCCTAAAAGATCTCCTTTATGACAATATTCTGTTGTAGATTCTGCAACCCCAGCCCATAAAGTGCAATTGATGAAGTCTGTATCATATTCTCCATCCATATTTTTATAACTTCTTGGTACTGCTAATGTAATATTTGTAACTTTCTTTCCTTCTTCAGTTTCTCTAACTTCAGGATCTCTAACTAATCTCCCTACTATAACTACTTGATTTAACATTTATATCACTCTCCTTAAATTTTTATTTTTTTTAAATGGAATCACCACCCTATAAAAAAAGATCAATCATTTTTGATTGACCATGAATTATTCTTCTTTAGTATCGCTTAAATATTTTATAATTGTTTTATTTTTAATTGCTTCTTGAAGTTCAATTAATATTTCTATTTCTCTTGAACTTAAGCTACCTTTTATATTAGATATATCACTCATCTGCATTTTTATTATTTGTTTTTCATCTGTATATCCACTACTAAATAATTTAGATAATACTTTGAATATAATATTTAATCTTTTATTCATATCTTACTCACTTTCTATTAATTCACATATAATTACAAGTTGATAATTTGTTCCTGTCTTACATGTTATTAATGTTAATGTTGTTTTTGATTTATCTCTTACTATATTTGCATAGCCTGTTTTTTCTATTTCATAACTTTTAACCATTTTATATGTATATTTTTTATTATCATAATAAATATTTACTTTATCATCTATTGATAGATTTTTTAGAGTATTAAAAAAGGAAACTCTTGTATTACCTGAATGAGCAGCTAATATTAAGTTTCCTTTTTCTACATCTGGCATAGTTGATTCTTTTAATATTTGTACATTATATCGTACATTATTATATCTACTATTTACATCCACTAATCCTCTTCTTAAACCTAACTTTGGTATTTCTAATACACCTATATAATTTATATTTTCATAAGAATTATTTTCTTCTTTAGATTCATTTTCTTTAATTGTTTCTTCATTAATTTTTCTTATGTAATTTCGAACTTCTTGTTCTTCTTTTTGATTTACTTTGTTTTCGTTTAGATATTTAAAATAAAATGTAGTAATACTTCCTATTATTAATGTTATACCTATTAATAATTTTAGTATTTTATTTTTTGTCATTTTTAAATGCAAATAATACTACTAATATACCTAAACAACAAATTGTAAATAATAATATTTCTACTTTATAATCTTTAATACTTTCTGTATTTGGAACTTCTACTATTCTTTCATCTTTCATTGTAGCTTTTACTACTTGTCCATCTTCTGTTATTTCAAAATACATTTTTTCTTCATTTAATGTATATCCTTCTGGTGCTTCTTTTTCTAGTATATAGTATTTCCCTATTGGAAGTTTATCTATTACTATTTTCCCATTTTCATCTGTTACACCTGTAAAGATTAATTCATCTTTTTCATTATATATTTCTATCTTTGTATTTGGAAGTGGTGCATCAGTAGAAAAGTCTGTTTTAGAAAATTCTAATGTTCCTTTTGGAAGTCTATTTGTTAAATATGTTTGATATTCAATTACTGGTGTATATTGATCTTTATATTTTAAATTAATATTATGTTTTTCTGTATCTAAAATATATCCATCAAGTGTAGATAATTCTTTAACATAATATTCTCCAAGATCTATATTTTCAAATGTTAAGATTCCATTTTCATCTGTTAATCCTTCCATTACTTTTTCACCATCTTTTGTATAAAGTCCAAACTTAATTCCTTCAAGTACTTCTGTTGTATATTCATATCCTTTATCTGTTAAATTTACAACTTCTCCTACTTTATTAATTGTTATTTTTCCTTTTACTCTATCATTTCCAAATTTCACATCAAATAAGATTCCATATTCATTATCGTTTATAAGTTCTGAATTTTCTCCAATTTCAAATTCATGACTTTCACTATTCCATAAATAACCTTCAATCTTTTGATCTAATTCTTCAAGTTTATATTTTCCACTATGAAGAATTTCTGGTGTTACAAATTCACCATTTTCATCTGTTTCAAATGTACATATTTTTTCTTTCTTTGGATATGTTACATTTTGACATACATATTCTTCTTTATCTACATTATAGATTTTGAATTTAATACCTGCTCTTTTAATTACTTTTCCTGTTTCACTATCTATTTTGATAACATGTAATTTTGCAGTTATTTCTGCATTTGCAAGTACTTTAACAATTGGTTCTCCAACTTCTCTTACTTCAACAGTAAAGTCTTCTATATATTCATGATTTTTAGTAGTAGTTAATTGTTTTACTGTATATGTTCCATATGGTAAAACTACTTTTAAGAATCCATCATCATTTGTTTTGATTTCTTTTACTAGTTCATTTTTATTATTATAAAATCCAAACTTAATTCCAACTTCTGGTTTCATAATTCCTGTTTTATTATTTGCATATACTTTTGTAAAATCAAATTCTCTTTCTATTACTTTTTCATATACTTTAATTGTTGGATATAAATTATCCATAGTCATATCAAATTCATATTTTGTTTCATCTAGTGTATAACCTACAGATGGTGTTCTTTCTTTTAAGTAGTAATGTCCTAAATGAGGTAAATTACCACTTGTTACTTTTCCTTCTTCATTTGTAGTTATTGTTGTTACTAATTCATCATTTGAATTAAATATATCATATATAGCTCCATTTAAAGTTGCTTCTCCTTGAGGTTCTGATTTTTTAGTATCCTTATCTTGTTTATTTATAGTTACATTACCTGCAGTTGCGTGTAATTTTAAAACTGAAGTTAATGGATCACTTAATCTTGTATGAGCCATTTTTTGAGAATTGCTATTATAATAAACTAAATTAACATCATTATCGTAATTATTTATGATAAATCTAATTTGTTTATCTCCTGTATTTGTTACTTTTATTTTTAATTGATTTCCATTTACAGTTACATCTTCATCTGCTCTATCATAAATTGAATAATTACTTAAAACATTATTTGTATCAGTTAATATTACTTCATCACCAATTACCGCATTTATTGTTTCATTATGAAATGATGGTTTTGTATTATTAACTCTTATTAATCTTTCTATTTCATTTTTTTCAGCATCAATATTAATTGTTGCTCCTCCACCTTTTGCTTCTGTATGCCATGAAGCACTTATTGGTCTTACTGCTTGCCATATTAATTCTTGTGCTGCCATATAATACCTTACATTTTGATGTCCTGGATATTCGTATCCAAAATATCCTATTTGTTCTATTCTAAGTCTTTGTGCTGGACTTAATGATGTTACATTCCAATCACCAATTGAGTATTGTGTTGAATAAATCATAGCTCCTGGTTCTACACAGTATGCTAATTTTCCATCCACATAATACATTGCAAGTTTAAATGATGAATAATGTTGTCCATCAGCATCTACATGCACATAATACACATTATCTTGATATCTCATATCTAATGTTGCTGCACTTACTGAATTTGTTTGTGTAAATATTCCAACTAGTGCAATTAACAATAGAAATATTCTTCTTATTATTTTTTTCATTTATCTTTTCCTCCTTCTATTTTAAAACATAAAAAAACAACCTTGATTGGTTGCTTAATAAATTATTTGTATCTTATAAACTGGTTGTCCATTTGAATCTGTATAAGCTTCATAACACATTGTTCTTGCATCTGTTTCAAATGCTACATTTATTGATTCACTTTTACATTCATCCCATGATGTATAATTTCCTGGGTATGTTTCATATCTTGGTGAACTTTGAACTGGTTGCTCCACAGGTTGTGGTGCTGGTTGTTCTACTTGAGGTTGAACTTGTTGTGTTTGCCCTACAGGTTGAGATTGTACACTTTCTTGTCTTACTTCTTCTTTTGGACTTTCTACTTTTATATTTTGTTTTGTTTCTGTTTTTGTATTATTTGTCTTTGTATTTTGTGTATTATTTTTTGTATCCGTTGATTGTACTTTTTTTTCTTCATTCTTTTGTGATTGCTTTTCTTTAGTTTCTGTCTTTATTTCATTCTTTATATTTTCTTTTTTCTTCTGTTTAACTATTTGTAAATTTTCATCTACTTCAGGAATTTCTGATGTAAATGCTTTACTTAATTGAACTCCAGAATAAATAAAAGTTCCTAAAACAAGTAAAAATATAATTGAAATTATTTTTTTCATAAACTATCACCTCTTTTGCGATAATTTATCATAATGTTTTATTAATTACAAATGTGCGATTTTCTTGTTTTAATTTATATAACTTTTTAATTAGAAAATCTTCCATCTTTCGAAACACTTCATAATCTATTACTTTTTCTTCATACAATTTTTGATTTAATGTTATTCTATACTCAATCATTATTTCATCTAGTGTTTTTTTATTCATTTTTTACTCCTTATTACTTATATATATTATATACTAGTTATACTATACTTTTCAGATAGTAATAATAGTTAGTATATATTAGGGGTATTTATAAAAGGGGATTTTTGCGTAAAGATTACTCCTCTTATCTTTGTTTCTCTTTTAACTTTTGTAAATATCTATTATAAAAATCTATTGCCTTATAAATATACTCCTCTCTATTTAAAGGAGTAACATTTCTTGGTATTATTTTTCTAAATTTTTGACTATCAAGTTTTATATATTCTTTTTGATTTGGCTTTAATTCATTCATTATTTCTTCAATTGAATTTTTATCTAGTAATTCTTTTTTACTAAGATTTTTCATCCTAATTGTTTGATCATGTGACGGAGTACAATTATATTCTTCTATACATAAGTATAGCATATTTTGTTCCTCTTTTGTTAAATATGATATTTCAACAGCAGGTCTTAAACCAATCTTTTCATCATCTACTAATTTTAGTATTTGAGGAATTAATTCCGTTAATCTAATATATCTTTGTACAGTTCTTCCGCTCTCATTATTATTTTTTCCTATTATATCTGCTGTTTTTAACTTGTCGACATTTTGTCGACTTGTTTTTTTACCTTGATGTAATATTGCTTCTCTTTTCATTTTATAAGCAAAAGCCTTTTCACTTGGTAATAATTTTTCTCTTTTAAGATTACTATCTACCATATTAATAATAGCTTCATCATCAGTAAAATCTTTAACAATACATTTTATTTCTTTAATACCTAGTAATTCACATGCTTTTTTTCTTCTATGCCCAGATATTATTTCATATTTACCCTCTTTTGTAGGTCTTACTATAATTGGTTCTATTACTCCATTATCTTTTATACTAGATAATAATTCCTCCATATCAGGATTATCTTCTATAAGCTTAAAAGGATGATTTTTAAAATTTTCTAATTTTTTTAATTTAATACTTATAACATTATCATCGATTATGTTTTTATTTTCCACATTGAATTTCACCTCCAATTCATCATAAGGAAGTGTTTTATCAAAGAAATAATTAGCTATGAGAGATATTATATAATTATTGAACTTCAAAAGTTGCTTTTAATGTTACTGATTTATGGATATAATAACATCGATGATTTAATTCAGTATTATAGGTACTTCTGTTAAACTTCTTTGTTATTACAGGTAGTTTTGGCTTTTCCCCCAGAGAGCCCTGACGCCGTCTAATATACCTCCTAGAAAGGATAACCCGGCGGCTACCATTGCCCATATAGCAGCGGCTGATAAACTACCTGCTGAAATTTGTTTCATTTGTTTTTCATCTAATTGTTTCATTTTTACCTCCTATATTTTTATTATTTTTTTAAACAACTTTGAATTATTATCTCTATGTGAAATTAATATTAATGTAATATTGTATTCTTTTATAATATTTTTAATTATTTCTCTTTCACTTTGAACATCTAATTCATTCATTGTCTCATCAAGAATAAGTACTTGTTTATTTTGAAGTAAACTTCTTGCAAGTATAATTCTTTGTCTTTCTCCTCCAGAAAGATTATGACCATTTTCTTCTAATAGAAAATCAAGTGTTATATTTCTTTTCTTTAGAATTTTATCAATATTAGCTATCCTTATAACTTTATCAACTTCGTCCTTTTTTGCCTCTTTATATAATTTAATATTATTTAAGATCGTATCAGTAAATATATATTCATTTTGTGATACATAACATATATTATCTACTATATCTTTTTTACTAATATTATTTATATCTATATTATTAATTTTTATTATGTCATCATCTACTTTTAATTGTTTGGTTAATAATCTAAAAATAGTAGATTTACCTGATCCGCTTTTTCCTTTTATAAAGATTGAATCATTTTTATTTATTGTGATATTTATATTATTTAATATATTATTAACATTATTATATGAATATGATAAATTTTTAAAATTAATAGTATTAATATTTTTTATTTGTATTAATTGTTTTTTTTCTTCTTCTTCATTATAAAGTTGTGATAATCTTTTATATGAATTTTTTGCTTCAATTAAAATATTGTCAAGTGATATGATGTTTTTAATTGATATAAAATAGTAAAATACTAGTGTGTTAAATGCAATTATATATGAAAACGAGATAACCTTTTGTTTATATAATAAAATACTAACAAATATAATTAAAATAATACTTATATTACAAACAAATTCTTGAATAAGATTCAAATTAATAATTATTTTATTTAATTTAAAATTATTATTTAAAAAATTTTTATATTTATCTTTTAGATAATTATATCTTTTTTCTTCAATATTTGTATTCTTTATTGTATCAATACCTAAAATTGATTCAACTAAATATGTGCTTGTTTCAGATGCATTTTCCTTTACAATCAAAGAGTTATTTTTTATATTTTTTCTATATAATAGATAAATAAAAATATATATAACGGACATAATAACTAATAATAAGAATAATGATTTATTAATAATAAATAATATAATACTTATCATCAAAATATAAGTGAAATCAATTATAAAAGAAAAACTAATATTATTCATAAACTCTTTAATACTAGATAAATCATTTATTCTAGAAATTATATCACCTACTGGCCTTGTATGGTGATACATAAGAGGGAGTGATAAAATTTTACTATATGTTTTTTTAGTAATGTCAAAGTCAAAGTTTTTAGTATAATTGAGTATTTTATTATTTCGAATATAATCAACAATCAATTTAGAAAGACAGATAAAGAAAAATATTATAAAAACAAAATATGTTAGTTTTTTTTGATTATACAAATAACTTAAATATAAAGAATGTAAAATTGATAAGAATGAAGAATATATTGAAAATATAAAAACAAACATGATATAAAAGGAGTTTTTAATAATATGAACTAAAATTTTTGAAATAAAATTATTATTTTTTTCATTTATTAAGTTATTTGTTTTTTCAAATGTAATAATTATATTAGTCCATTCATTTTGAAATTGTTCCATTTCATATTTTATATAACCTCGAATTGGATCAAAAATAATTATTTCATCATCAATAATTTTATCGATTATAATAAAATGATCATACTTACTATCAACTTTAATATGTGCGATTACAGGAAAACTTAAATTACATAAATCGTTTAATTCACACTCGTATGCAATAGATTTTAATCCTAAATCATTTGATACTTTTACAATATCATATACACTAGTACCTTCTTTATTAGTGTTAAGAAGTTTTGCAAGCTTGTCCATATTAATATTACCATTATGATATCTAATAATATTATAGACACATGCAACCGCACAATCTTTAACATTTTCTTGAAGAACATATTTTTTGTGTCTCATTTTTATCCCTCCAATATATATATTCGTCAAAAAAATAAAAATTCCCCTAAAAAAATGAAAAAAAATAAAAAAACTAAATTTTTAATTTAGTTTTGCACTTTGTAATATATTATTCATCTCTCTAATATTCAACTCATATTGATTTTTTAAGATAACTTCATTAATATATACAACATAATTAGGATCATTTTTAAAATCAATAACAGATATAATATAAACACACTCTGAAGATTTATCTGTTTTACCTGAATATTCTACTGTTGTTATTGTTTTATCTTCTAATTCTGTTTTAGTTTCTTTTTTAAATAATTTCATATTTTGTTTTGTAGATAAAAAACTCCTTGCTCTATTATCTAATATTTCTTTACTACTATTTTGTTCATATTCATTTAAGTTATAAGTAAAAACTCCTACTATTTTTTCATTATTATAATTTAAATATAAATCATATTCTCCTTTTTCCTCTTGTTTATACTTTTCATCTAAAGAAAAAGTAACTCTTGAATCTTTTGTAGTAAAATCTTTATATTTTATTTTTGGTAATTCTTCTGTCTTATTAGGTATAAGTGCAATTATTAGTAAAAATAATAAAATTGCAATCGCTGGTAGTAATATTATAAACCATTTTAATAATTTTTTATTCATAGTAATCTCCTTTTTATTCAATTATATCATTATCTTTAAATTTTATATCTAAAAATTTTCTACTTGCTAAAAAATCACACATATGTACAAATCTTTGATATTTGTCTTTTGGAAGTGGTAAAACAACATCAGAATAAGGGCTTGTATTCCACTGACCCATATGTGACGAAATAACTTTACATATAAATTCTATTTCATCATCGTTTAGTGATAATTTATCTTTATTTTCTTTAATATAGTCACAAACTATAATTGGATGTTCAAATTTAGTGTACTCAGAATATTCTTTTCCATGTTTTAATCCATCGTGCATTATCATTGATATTATCAACAAATCTTTTTCATCATTTGTAAATTTATGACCTATAGATTCGTTATTCATAAGTTCTATACCTATTCTAACTAATGCTTTTGTATGTCTTAAAAGTCCACCATCACCAAGTGAAAAAGATGGATGATATTTACCAGTTGATGAAGCAGCTACTTCAAAAAAATAATCAGGCAACAAATCAATCAATTCTTCAGCACTTTTTTTATATTTATCATTTTTAATATAATTTATTTCAGTTTTAAAAGAATCTATTTTTTTACTCATATTATCACCAATTTAATTATATCATAATTAAAAATTAAAAAAAAGAACATATTGTTCTTTTAATTTAACTTTAATTTTTTTGTTTCTTCAAAAGATATATAATTATTCAAATATCTTTTTAAGGCGGCATTATATGTTTTTCTATTTAAAGGTATTTCATTGTCGGTTAAATAATTAATGATTTTTTCTGTTTCTTCTTTTGTAATTTCTCTACCTGACCCTTCAATAATTTTACCAAATTTGTCATACTCCAATCCAAAGATTCTTTTTTCTTCTCTAATCACCTTTATATCAGATTCATTTTCAACATCGGAATTTTGATTATTAATCATAAATTTTTTTACGAGTAATAATTGTTTTTGATTTAAATATGGAGAACTTATTTTATAAATATTCTTAATAGGAATATTTAATAAACTAAAATAATCTAAAACATCAAAATCCCTTTTTTTATCATTTAATACATAACCATTTTCTAATTTATCTGCAAACTGCTTTATAATTAATTCTATATCATTATATTCGTCTATTCTATTTATATGATTAATATATTTTTCGTATAATTCAGTATTATTATTTTTTACAACTTTTAAATAACTATCGAAACTAGTTTTTGTTAAATTATTTTCTGTTAAAAATTTATTTAAATCATTATCAATATTATTAAAATATAATTCTAATACATTAATCGCATTTTGTAGTCTTTCTTGTTTTATTTTTTCTATTCTTTCTTTAGAATTTTTTTTAGTAATGATTTTATGATATTCCAAATATTTCTGAAATTTATTATTAAATATATCTTGTTCTTCCTTAGAAAAATATTTAGAATAAAAATAAAAATTAGATTTTATTTGTCCATAAGGATAATTACTTTCTTTTATAATATTCTCAATTTCAACTGGATCATTTGAATTAATTATTTTTTTATAACACTCTTTTAACTTAACATTAGAATCTCTTCTAGTATAATTATATTTATTATCTGGCATAAAACCACCTCTGATTTGCCTTATTATTATACTAAAAAAATAAAAAAAGTCAAAAAAAACTAACTTTAAAAGTTAGTTTTTACAACCCGAATAATTCGAGTTTTCTACCAAACTGGTGCCCCAGAAGGGATTCGAACCCCTGACCGCCGCCTTAGAAGGGCGTTGCTCTATCCAGCTGAGCTACTGAGGCACAGGTATCCTTTTTCAAGGACAAATATATTATAAAATACTTTTTTTATTTTTTCAAGTAAAATTATTTAATTTCTTTATTATTTACATAAAAATTAATTTTACTTACATTATATGTGTCTTCTACAGAATAAGATATGCTATAAATAACTTCTTCTAATACTTTTTTATTTTGTTCATTATCAAACAAAAATTCATTAAAATTTAAATCTATTTCATCATCATTAAAACTGTAATCTAATAATTTTGTATTATAGTTTAAATAACTCATTAAATTTGTTTCATATGATATTTTACTAGTTAATTCATCAATAATAATTTTTATTTTATCATCATTATTATTTATATATTTTGTTACTGGAACATAATATATATTATCATTGTTTGTTTTAGAAATATAATATATTGTTACTTTTGATACATTTTTAATTGTTTTAATATCATATTTTTTATTAATACCATAATTTCTATTTAATTGTTTATCTATTAATTTACCACTTTTAGGAAGTTTCGTTAAAACATTACCATCTATTTTTATTGTTACTGTATCAATTCCTTCAATTGATGTCATAGTATATATTAATGCCTCAATTATTTTTTCTTCCATATCTATTTTAGTATCTAATAACTCTTTATTAAAATTCAAAACAATATTATTATTGTCAATCTGCTTATCTAATAATTTTGTATCAACTGGTAATACAGGTTTAAATCCATTAGGTATTTTATCTTGATACTTACCATCCAAAATCATTATTTCAATTAATTC
Organism: Bacilli bacterium; assembly: GCA_017459965.1. Taxonomy (GTDB): domain Bacteria; phylum Bacillota_I; class Bacilli_A; order RF39; family UBA660; genus CAG-433. Next base: position 83,385 of record JAFUBW010000014.1, on the reverse strand, counting down.
ATCTATCAATTTATCATTATTTAAAGATGATACTTCTATAGTTGTTTTAGATATATAATTATTTTTGTCAAGTAAAAATACATCATGAAGAGATGCTTTTACATTGGCATTTACCTCTTTACTGATAACATAATCTTCTCTTGTTGGAAATAAATAAAATAAAAAAACTACAAGTAATAAAACAGTATATTTACTAATCTTTTTAAGAGAAAATCTTTTTATCATAATATCACCTAAAACATTATATGCATTTATTTTAAAAAAATGAGTTTCTTATAAAGAAATCTCATTTAATTTAAGTAACTCTACAACTGCTCCACTTCTTCCTTTAACACCGAGTTTTTGTATAACATTTGATATATGATTTCTAACTGTCTTTTCACTGATATTTAATATATTAGCAATATCTAATGTTGAATTGTTTTTTATTAATAGTTCAAATACTTCTCTTTCCCTTTTTGTAAGTATTCCTTTGTTCATTTTATGTACTCCTTTCTCATAAGAGGTGTATATAATTACTCATATTATCTTATGAGAAAAAAATAAATATGTTATAAAAAATAACTATATTATTAGTTATTTTTGAAATTTTACAGATATATACATTTTATTATCAAAAAAACTCTGTACTAAATTCATAACCTCATTAGCTAGTTTTTTATCATGATTTTCCTTTATTAATACTACTCTTATTTGATCATCTTTTATTTGAACAAAATTTTCAAGTTTTAATTGTTTTGTGATTTTATTACTTATTTCCTCTTCTTTTCCTTTTAATAGATTAATACTTTTTAATTCTTCATAGGCATTGTTTTTTTCTTCAGAAGTCGCATCATCTTTTGTAAGAGTTGTTTGAAGTTCTTTTATCTTCTTATCTCTTTCTTCTTCTCTTTCTACTTTTAAGGTAGATATAACTTCATTTTCATTTTCTTTATTTACTTGTTTTGTATTTTGTTTTATTGTATTACTTGCTTTTACATCAAATTCGCTTGGCATTGTAATATAATATACACTAAGAACCAAAATTAAACTAAATAATGTTAAAAGTAAAATACTTTGTTTATTAATCATAATCATTTTCCTTTCATATATCTACTAGTAAAATATATGATTAATAATAATTAAATAGTACAAAAAAATAGACATTAAGTCTATTTAATAAAGTATAATAAAATCATTCCAATAACTCCTAAAGTATTCTGCATAAAATGAAATGATATATTAGTAAATAAATTATTAGTTTTATAATAAAGACTTGCTAAAAACATACCTAATGATGAATAAACTAATACATATGAAAATTCTGCTAGTGTTTTAGAATCATCTATTACATGTAATAATCCAAATAATACACCACTAATTATTATAAATAAATATCTACTTTTTATAAATTTTCTTATTACCCCTCTAAACATTAATTCCTCAGCAAAAGGCGCATATAACATAGATAATAATGCAATTAAAATTGGATATGAATTAAATATTTTTTGAAGAGTTTGTTGATTATTAGATTGACTGGTATTAGTAACTAATTGAATTATAATACCTAAAATCATCATAACTACTAATGACTTTAACCATGTTTTTGCTGTTAAAGATATATATTCTCTAAAATACTCTTTAAATATTTTAAAATCATGTATTAATTGTTTTCTAAATACTATTACCATTAATATTAATATTGATAAATAAATTAATATCATTCCAAATAATCCACTTACATATTTTGATACAACAAACATTATTACTAGACAAATTATAAATGCAACTAAACAAATATATTTATTAGTAAATTCTTTATATTCAATAACTGGTAATTCTCTTTTTTGTTTATTTCTTTTTTTGTCTAAATCACTATAGGCAACAAATCCTAAAATACCTGAAATTATATTACTAAACATAAAAAATATAATTGAATATATTAAAATCCCTTTTGAATGATTATTTAAATCTATTTTTTTATTAAATATTAAAAAAACAAAATAAATAATACCGATTATATTTATTACGTAATTAACAACATCATATTTTGAATTAAGATCAACATTTATATTTTGATTTTGCATAAATTGTGATAAATCAATTTTACTTAAAATAAAATAATCAAATAACATGTAAAATATTACAAAAACAATTGACCAAATTAATAATTTTCTTTCCTTATTCATTCTTACCTCCATTATAATTATAACACTATATTTTAGAACTTTCCACTAAAATTACATCTTCCCCTATTTTTTTTATTTGATCATAATATATTTCTATTTCTTCGTTGTTTGAAAAAAATGATGAAAATTTTTTCTTTTCTAAAATAAAAGACTCTATTTTACCAGTTTCTGAATTTACTTTAACATCTATAATATTACCAAGTTTAATTCCTAACATATTTATCACATCTTTATTTTGTATTTCTGATAATCTCATAAAATCACCTAATAAATTATATTATATAAAAAAAAGAAAATAACTATTTGTCATTTTCTAATAATAATTTTTTTGTAAACAACTCATCAATTGTTTTTTTATCTTTATCATTTATTGTATATAATGAATTTACATGTTTCTCGTATACTTTTTTCATTTCATATAAATCTTTATAATAATTATATACAAATTCCTCGTTATCTTTTATTATATCTAATTCAGTATATTTTAAAGTTTTAAATTCTTTTAAATTATTATTTTTTATAATTATTTCTATTGTTTCTTTTATATTATTATACTTATCTAATAAACTTTCTATAGTTTGTTTCTTCCATTTATATAATCTTAAAATATTGTTTGTATAATACTCTGATAATTTTTCTTCATTTGAAACATGAAAATTTCTTATTTGATCTTCATTTTTATCTGGATTAAGAAAATTTAATTTATATAAATTATTTTCTAAATTAGTTATAAAATAATTTATTACTTCTAAAAATTGTTCTAATTCTTTTTTTGAAGTGGCTTGTATATTGAAATTAGTTTCTAAAAAATCTATATACTTTTCAAAATCTATATATTTTATATTCGATTTAACTTTTGATATTAATCCAGATTCTCCTGATTTTTCTTTTGATATAATCAAATCCATTTGACTATTTATATCTTTAATTAATTTTTCTTTTTCTAATTCTTTATTTTTATTTATATTTCCTGAACATAAGCTACCTTTTTTCATATAGAAAAATTTTTTATCTAAGTTTTCTAATTTTTCCTTTAATTTATCATCGGTATTATTAGAAATTACATAATTAAGTATATCATTCATAGTTTCTGCTTTAGAAACTGAATGACTCATTCTTATTTGTTTAATTATATTTTTTAAATCAGACAAATCATATTTAGTATTTAATGATTTATTTATTTTATTTATAAATTCTTCACAATTTAGATCTTTATTTTCAAGAAATAAAGAAAATAATATTAAATATTTTTTTGTTCTTGTATTATTATCATAATAAACACTATACATACTCTTATCTCCTTTTCGGTAAGAAATATTTTAACATATATATTATTAAAATCAAACTATTTTATTAATTTTTTTACATTATTTAATGCATTTTTTTCAATTCTAGACACTTGAGCTTGTGATATTCCTAATTCTTCGCTTATTTCCATTTGAGTTTTTCCTATTAAATATCTTTGATAAATAATAAATTGTTCTTTTTCTTTTAATTTTTTTATTGCATCTGATAATATTATTTTAGTATTCCATTTATTACTAGATTCATTGGGATTTTCTATTTGATCAAACAAATATATTGTTTCTCCTCCATCATTATATATTGGTTCAAACATACTTACAGTACCTTTAGTTGCCTCAAGCGCACAAATTATATCTATTTCATCAATTTCAATCATATTTGATATTTCTTTTATAGTTGCTTCTCTTCCATGTTCTAACATAAATTGTTCTTTAGCTTTTAATGTTTTATATGCAATATCTTTTATACTTCTTGAAATTCTTATTATACTATCATCTCTTAGATGCCTTTTTACTTCACCTACAATCATTGGTACCGCATATGTAGAAAATTTAACATTATAACTTAAATCAAAATTATCAATTGCTTTAATTAATCCAATACACCCAATTTGAAATAAATCATCCATATTATCACATCTATTAATAAATTTCTTTAATATGCTTAAAACCAATTTTAAATTACCATTTATTAATTCATCTCTTGCATTAATATCCCCATCATTCATTCTCTTAAATAATTTGACTTGTTCTTCTTGGTTTAATACTTTTAACTCACTTGTTTTAATACCTGTTATTTCCACTTTATGTTTTGCCATTATAATCACCTATAATTCTTTTGGTGAAAAATAAATATTTTATTCACTTTTTTGATTCTTTATGATATAATGTATCTCACCGAGAGGAGTAATTACTGTGAATAAAAATCAAATATATAGAAAGAAAAAAGAATTAATTGGTAAAATAAAATTAAAAAGTATTGATGATAAATCAAAAGAATTATTAAAAAAACTAGGATTTAGTGTAAAATATGATAGAGATTATAATATGTATATATTCGATGATATAAATAATGAAAGAATGTATACTAATACTATATTTGTATCTGGTAAAATTTTTAAAATATCAGAAAATAATTATTATTCGCTTGAATTTTCTATTAGCAATCGACATATAAATAATATTCGTTTATATAAAAAAGAAAATGGAAAAAAATTAATATACAAAAAAAAATAAGAGATAATTCTCTTATTTTTTTATTCTACTCTAAGTGATTCAACCGGATCTTTTTTAGATGCTATCTTAGATGGTATTGCTCCGCCAATTAATGTAAGTATTATACTTATTGTTACTAATATAATTGAATAATTAATATCCATAATTGCAACATTATCTAAATTTGTTATATTCTTTAATATACTATTAATTGGAATTAACAACAATCTGGAAATTATAATTCCTAGCACACCTGAAAATAATCCTATTATAAATGTTTCAGCATTAAATACTCTTCTGATATCTTTTTTTCTTGCTCCAAGACTCCTTAATATACCTATTTCTTTAGTTCTTTCAAGTACTGATATATAAGTAATTATTCCAATCATTATAGATGATACTATAAGTGATATTGAAGAGAATGCAACAAGTACTGTAGTAATACCAGTCATTATTCCATCTGTTACACTTGTAATTAATTTTGCTTGATCTAAATATGCGATTTTATCCTTTTCTTGTTTTGTTTTATTATATTCTTCTATATAATCAATTATTTTATCTTTTGTATCGAAATTTTTAGGATAAAGATTAATGTTTGTAGGATTAGATTTTTCACCTAAATAAGCAAGTATTGTTTGTTTTTCTCTTTCTCCTTTTTTATTATTTTCAAATTTTAAGCCAGTTAGTACATTATAATCTACTTCTTTTTGTTTTTTTACAATCTTAGATTCATTATTTACATTCATTATGTGTTCTAATAATTCAGTCGTATAATATATTCCAGACATTGATTGAAGTACGTTTTCTTTAGATTCTTTTGCCCTTATTATACCCACTACCTTTAGAGTCAAATTATTTTGATTTTCATATAATGTTTTATCTATTGGTTTTGGCAAATAATATCCCATTGTCTCATTATAAAGATCATCATTATATACAACTTTCATGTCACTACCAATTATGTCATCAAATGATATATTATCATTTGATAATCCTAATGCTTTTTTTAGTGCATTTGATATTGTATTAGTTTTATCTACTTCTATTATTATTTCTGATTTATCGTTTGGAAGTCTTCCTTTTAATACATCATAATAATTTGTTATTACTTCACTTGTTTCAGTATTATTAAAACTCTTAAATGGAAATGGCATCATTGATAGTTTTGGTATACCAAGTGCGGTTTGTTCCTCTTCAACATTATAATATTTATCATCCATTTTTTGTATTAAATTTAATTTAGTTGCATAATTTAAGCCTACACTTGAAATATAATTTTCTTTAATATTTTTTATATGATTCATAAAATCATCATTTATATTATTATATTCATCATCTTCTGTATCATTTTCTACTAATATTTTTTCATCTTTTGGAAATTTTTTATTTTCAGTTTTAGCTGTTGGATTAAGTGATGACATACTACTTTGTATTGTAGATGCGCTTGTTTTAGCACTTGTTATAACAACCGGCATTGCATCTGATGTATCCCTTTCAAATTTATCAATTTGTTTTTGAAAACCATTAGATAAAGATAATATTAATGATATACCTATTATACCTATTGAGGATGCAAAGGAAGTTAAAATTGTTCTTCCTTTTTTAGTTCTTATATTATTAAGTGATAAATGAAGTGCAGTAAAGAAACTCATTTTTGTCTTCTTTAATTTGTATTCTTCATCTATTTTTTCTTCATTATTAAATGATGTATCTCCTATTACCTGGCCATCTTTCATACTTATAATTCTATCTGAATACATTTTAGCAAGTTCTTCATTATGAGTAACCATTATAACCAATTTATCTTTTGATATTTCTTTTATAAGTTTCATTATTTGATCACTTGTTTTTGAATCAAGTGCCCCAGTAGGTTCATCTGCAAGTATTATTTCAGGATTATTTGCAAGTGCTCTTGCAATTGCAACTCTTTGCATTTGACCACCAGATAGCTGATTAGGCTTTTTATGCATATGATCTTTTAACCCTACTTTTTCTAATAATGATTTAGCTATTTTTTTTCTTTCTTTTCTTCTTTTTCCTGATAAAGTCATACCCATTTCTACATTAGAAAGAATATCTATATGGCTAATAAGATTATAATTTTGAAATATAAAACCTACTGATTTATTTCTATAACTATCAAAATCTTTATCTTTAAATTTCTTAGTAGATTTACCTTTTATAATCAAATCACCTGAATCATATCTATCTAAACCTCCTATTATATTTAGAAGAGTTGTTTTACCAGATCCAGATGGACCAAGTATTGATACAAATTCATGCTTTTTAAAATTTAAACTTACACTATTTAATGCAATTTGGGTAAAATTACCTGTTTTATAACTTTTTTTAATATTTTTTATTTGTAACATAATATCATCCTTTCATATATTATATACGCTTTTTTATAATTAAATTCCCCTAAAAAAATGAAAAAAATGTAAAAACATCATTTTTCAATTAAACTTAATATAAAATTTTCTACCTCTCTAGATTTACTTATAGCTTTTGATATTTTATCATATTTATAATTCCAATATGATAATTTATCTAACATAAATGATTTATTATTATTTCTAAATTCTTCTATTTTATTTTCTGATACCGAAGAAATTGCTCTTGCTAATCTATCTAAATCAATATTATTTAGTTTATACTTAATTATTGATTCTTTTATTTCATCAATTGTCTTATTATTTATTATTTCAAAAATTAAATCGTCGTATAATAAATCTAAATCTTTTATTCTTTTATTTATATCATTTATATTTATTTCATATTCTTCTTTATCCATTTTATTTTGACTAAATTTATAATCTAATTCATTTTTATCACTATTAATTTGAACTTTTTTAATATCCCTTTCAGAAGCTAAAGAATATATATCTTTCTTTGAACCATCATAATTATATTCTATTTGAAGTATTTCATTATCTTTTATTAAATCTAAGTTTTCTTTGATTATTTCATCAATATAATTGTTTATATATTCATTATATTTTTCATTAAATAAATCTTCTATAATATCTTTATTCATCAATCGGATCACTTTCTGGATTTAATTTAGATATAAGTTCTTCAATTTCTTGATTTATTTTTTTAATTATAATATCTTTTTCTTCTTCAGAAATATTCTTATTAAAAAGTTCTTCCTTTATTTTTTTTAAACTATCTTTTGATATATTCATATTATCAATCCTTATTTTATTTCTTCTATTTTCATAAAATTAGTATAATCTACTTCTTTATTTGGAAATGTTCCTGCGATTACTATTTTATCTTTTTCTTTTAAATTAAGTATTTGTTTTGCTGTTTTAATAGAAACATCTATTATTTCATCTGTTGTATCCATCATTGGAACTTTTATAGGTATAATACCATAATTAATAGTTAATCCTGATACTGTTTTTTCATCAGGTGAAATAGCTATTACAGAAGATGATGGTCTAAAATGACTTATTGTCTTTGCTGTTTTGCCTGAAATAGTAGCACATACAATAGAACTTGCTTTTACTCTATTAGCAGAATCTACAACACTATAACAAATTGCATCTTCTATAGATAATTTATCTTGTCTACTAAATTCTAATAACAAATCATTATAATCTATTTCCTTTTCTATTTCATCTATTATTTTATTTGTTGTTTTAACTGTTTCTATTGGATATTTACCAATCGCTGTTTCTGACGATAACATAATTGCATCTGTTCCATCAAGCACAGAATTTGCTACATCTGAAACTTCTGCCCTAGTTGGTCTTGGATTATCTTGCATAGATGAAAGCATTTCAGTAGCAATTATACATATTTTTCCGTTTTCTTTTGCAAGATTTGCAATTTTCTTTTGAATACTAGGTATTTTTTCTATTTCCATTTCTACACCTAAATCTCCTCTTGCAATCATTACTCCATCACTTACTTTGAGTATTGCATCTATTGATTCTATTGCATTTTTATTTTCTATTTTTGATATTATTTGTAAATGGCCATCATCTAGTTCTATTAATAAATCATTTATATCTAAGATATCTAATTCATTATTCACATGTGATAATGCCAAATAATCTACTTGCATAAGTACAGCAAATTTAATAGTTTCTCTGTCATAATCAGATAAAAATTTCAAATCAAAATCTGCATTTGGTATATTTACGCTACATTTACCTTTTATAAAACCATCATTTTTTATTTCACATATCAAAGCATCACTACTTTTACTTACTACTTCTAAATTAACACTACCATCATTAAGTAAAATATGTTGTCCTATTCTTATATAATCTAGTGCTTCTGGAAGTGTTATTGATATCATATCAGAATTACCTTTAATTTTACTTTTAACAATTCTAATATTCTTACCTTGTTCTAATTTTACTTTTCTTTCTTCTAAATCATTTATTCTTATTTCAGGTCCTCTCGTATCAATCATAATACCTGTAACATTACTAAGTTCTCTATTTATCTCACGAATATTTAGTATTACTTCTTTAGCTTCTTCAAATGTAGAATGAGACATATTAATCCTTATTACATCTACACCTTCTTTAATTATTTCTCTTATAACATCCTTAGATTTAGAAGATGGACCAATAGTTGCAATCATTTTAGTTTTATTCATATTATCACCTATATTAATTATAATGATTTTTACATTTGTTTTCAATATAAAAGACATTTACTAATGCAAAGTAAATGTCTAGTATTTAACTAAGTCTTTTTACATAATTAATTATTAATTGGTACTTATTTATTCTTTTTTCTACAGTAGCATTTACATATATAATTTCACCTTTATTTAATGAATAATTATGTATAAATGTTTTAGGAAACATTACACAATCAATATTACCATATTCATCACTAGCGCTCATAAATGCCATTTTATCACCAGATTTAGTTTTAATAACTCTAATATTATCTACTAGTAAATAGATACCTATTTTATTATTAAAATTTTCTTTTATATGAGTTGTATTCATATCACCTTTTCTATAATTTTGTACTGGATGATAACTTAAATAAAATCCAAATGTTTGATATTCTTGAATAATTAATTTATCTTTATCATATTCATCATATATTTCTATTTCTGGTACTGTTATTAATGATTCATCTAAATCTTTAACAAGTTCAGCATAATTAATTGCTATATCAAGATTATTTATTAATGTTTGATGATTATAACCAAATTCATCAAAACATCCTGCATATATTAAATGTTCTATTGTCTTCTTATTTACTACTTTACTATAACATCTTTTTACAAAATCAAAGAAATCTTTAAATTTACCTTTTTCTCTTTCAGTTAGTATTTCTTTAGAAACCGCTATTCCAACATCATGAATAGATGGCAAAGCAAATCTTATATTATTATTATTTACTATATAATTAAGTTGACTTTCATTAATACTTGGAAGCGATATATTTAACCCTTCATTTTTAGATTCATTTATATATGCCCTTGTTTTTTGATCATTACCTATTACCATTGTAAGCAAGTGAGACATAAAATACTCTGGATAATGTGCCTTTAAATAAGCCATTTTAAATGCAACTACACTATATCCTACTGAATGAGACTTATTAAATCCAAAATCAGCAAATTTATAAATAAGATCAAATACTTGCTTACTTATTTCTTCACTATATCCATTATTTATACTTCTTTTAATAAATTTATCTTTTTCATTTGACATTATTTCATGTGACTTTTTACCCATTGCTCTTCTTAATATATCAGCCTCTCCTAAAGTATAACCGGCCATTACATTAGCTATTTGCATAACTTGTTCTTGATATATTATTATTCCGTATGTACTTTGTAGTATTTCCCTTAAATCTTCATGTAAATAAGTTATTTTTTCTTTACCTTCTTTTCTTCTTACATATGAATCTATATTACTCATCGCACCCGGTCTAAAAAGTGCGATAGCTGCTACTAAATCATCAAATGATGATACATTCATTTTTCTTAATAAATTTTTCATTCCTGTTGATTCAAATTGAAATATTCCATCTGTATTTATTTTTTGAAACAAATCTATTGTTAATTCATCATCAAGTGGAATTTTACTCCAATCAACAACTTTTATTTCATTCAATAATTCACTAATTAAAGTTAAATTATCAATTGATAAAAAATCCATTTTAAGTAATCCTAATTCTTCAAGATAATTCATTGTAAACCCAGAAATATATTCATTATCATTAATTTTAGTTATTGGTATATATCTATCTAATTGTTTACTTGATATTATTACTCCAGCAGCATGTACACTAGATTGTCTTTTTAAATTTTCTAAGTGCATTGAAACATCATATACTTTTGAGAGTAAATAATCATTTTCAAGTTCATTTGATACAAGTACATTTTTTTTATTTTCTAAGAGTGATAGATTTGAATCAATTAATTTTATAAAATTATCAAACTTTATAGATTCAATATCAAATATTCTTGCTACATCTCTTAAAACTGCACGAGATTTTAAGCTAGAAAAAGTTATTATTTGAGATACATTTTTAAATCCATATTTTTTAGTTACATATTCAATAACTAAATGTCTTTTAGATGAATCAAAATCTACATCAATATCTGGCATAGTAACCCTTTGTGGATTTAAAAATCTTTCAAAAAATAAATCATATTTAAGAGGATCTATATCAGTTATTCCAAGTGAATAACTAACTAAAGAACCAGCAGCTGATCCTCTACCAGGTCCAACTAATATATTATTTTGTTTTGAATACTTAATAAAATCCCATACTATTAAGAAATAATTACAAAATCCCATTTTATTAATAACATCAAGTTCATACATTAAACGATCAGCATATTTTATAGGAACTTTATTATTTAATCTTTTAAGTAATCCTTTTTTACACAGATTAGTTAAATAGTTATATTCATCAAAATCTTTTTCAGTATTATATTTAGGAAGTAAATCTTCTTTAGTTTTTATTTCTACATTACATAGTTTATTTATAATATTGTAATTCATTAAATCTATTTTATTAATATAACTATTAACTTCATCTAAAGAAAGTAAATAATTATTATCATCAAAAATATAATCTTTTTCATCACTTATTTTTTTACCATCTTTTATCATATATAAATATTTTAAATATTGTTTATCCTCAACATTTAAACATCTTACTACATTAGAAAATATACATTTTTTATTTTTTATTTCATTTCTTTCAGTTTTATTTTTGTAACTTATATATATATCATTATATATATTTGATAATTCATCATATAAATCAATAGATTCAAATGGTAAAACACATAATAAATCATTATTATTTTCTTTTAATATATCAATATTTTTATCATTACTTGATATATAGCATAAATTTTGATATCCTTCATAATTTTTAGCATATAAACAAACACATTTATTATCTATCTTTATTTCTAACCCAATTATCGGTTTTATATTATTATTTTTACATTCTTTATAAAATTCCATAACGCCATACATATTATCATCACATATAGCTAGTTCTTTTATATTAAGTTCTTTACATCTGTTAATTAATTCATCTATTTTTATTAAACTAGTAAGAAGAGAATAATTAGTTTTTACTCTAAGTGGTATATAATTCATAATCATTCCTCCTTATATAAATATTTTACACAAAATACAAAATTATTACAATACAATTGACTTAAAACAAATAATATGTTAAAGTTATTAAGCGAGGAATTTTCAATTAAGGAGGTATAATTATGTCAAGAAAAGTAACTAGTAAAAGACCTAATGCTGCTAAAAATGTATCTCATGCAAATAATAGAACTTGTAAAAAACAAAATTTAAATTTCCAATATGTAACAATTAACGGTATTAAATTTAAAACAACTGCAAGAGAAGCAAGAACATTAAGAAAATTAACTAACAAATAAAAAATTACAGTAATTAAACTGTAATTTTTTTATTTATAACTTTTTATTTCATTTTTAATAAGAGTTACAAAATCTTCTTTAGAAACAGTAATTGTTTCTTCGCTACCATATCTTCTATAAGAGATATTTCCATTTTCTTTTTCTTTATCACCTAATATTATAGTAATAGGAATCTTTCTTGTTACTGATTCTCTTATTTTATAATTCATTTTTTCATCTCTATCATCAAATTCTACTCTTATATCATTATCTAATAATAAATCATATATTTCTTTAGCATAATGACCTTGATATTCCATATTAACTGGAATAATATTTACTTGAACAGGAGATAAGAATATTGGAAGTACTCCTTTTGTTTCTTCTAAATAATAAGCCATAAATCTATCAATTGTACCAAATACTGCCCTATGAAGAACAACTGGTGTTTTTTTACTTTGATCTTTATCTATGTAAGATAAATTAAATTTCATTGGAAGGCAGAAATCTAATTGGCAAGTAGAAAGTGTTATTTCATTACCTACAGCAGGTTTTACTTGTACATCAAGTTTTGGTCCATAGAATGCTGCTTCACCTACTTTTTCAACATATTCTATTCCTATATTATTTAATACGTTTCTTAGCATATCTTCTGCTTTATCCCACATTTCATCATCTTGAAAATATTTAACTTTATCTTCTGGATCTCTTAAAGATAATTCAAATCTATAATTCGTAATATTAAGTTCTTTATAACACTCAAGTATTAAATCTACTACTCCTTTAAATTCACTTTCTATTTGATCAGGAGTGCAGAATATATGTGAATCATTTTGACAAAATGTTCTAACTCTTTCAATTCCTTTTAGTGAACCACTTGTTTCATATCTACAATCTCTTGCTATTTCAGCAATTCTAAGTGGTAGATCTTTATATGAGTGAAGATCATGACCATATATCATCATATGATGAGGACAGTTCATAGGTCTTAATACATATTCTTCATCTTCTACTTGCATAATTGGAAACATAGCATCTTTATAATGATCTAAATGTCCTGATGTTTTATATAGTTCTACATTACCAAGTGGTGGTGTTAAAACATGTTTATAACCTCTTTTTAATTCTTTATTTCTAATATAATTTTCTAGTTCATTCCAAAGTGTAAATCCATTTGGTAAATACATTGGAAGTCCTTTTCCTACCATATCATCAATAAAGTATATTCCTAAATCTTTACCTATTTTTCTATGATCTCTTAATTTTGCTTCTTCAAGTTCTTTTAAATAATTATTTAAATCTTCTTCTGTTTCAAAACAAACACCATATATTCTTTGAAGCATTTTATTATTTGAATCACCTTTATAATAAGCTCCTGATATTTTAGTTAATTTAAAATATTTCATTGATTTAGTTGTAGGCATATGTGGTCCTCTACATAAATCTGTAAAATCATCTTGTTTATATGCTGAAATAATAGCATCTTCTTCTAAGTTTTGTATTATATCTATTTTATATGGATCATCTTTGAACATATCAAGTGCTTCCCTTTTAGATAGTTCAAGTCTAGTAATTCTTTTATCACTTTTTGATATTTTTTTCATTTCTTTTTCTATTTTTGGTAAATCTTCTTCTTTTATAACATCTTCACCTAAATCCATATCATAATAGAATCCATCTTCTATTACTGGACCTACCCAAAATTTAGCATTTGGATATAAATGTCTTACTGCATGTGCAAGTAAATGTGCACATGAATGATTTAAAGTATTTAAACTTTCATTTTCTTTAATATTTATCATATTATCTCTCCTTTTTTAAAATAAAAAGAATGGTACTTAAGGAGTCTATAAGACGGTACCATCCTTTATTTTACTTAATTAATATAACGGTATTACCCGGAAGTTATTAGCTTCTCTTAGAAGTAGTAATTATTTAATATATTTACTAGTATTCCACCATCACTAGTTCTCTATTTAACATTGATTAAATAATCATGTCTTCATCAACGATTTACAAGTTAATATTATCATATTTTTTTATTTATGTAAATATAAACTAATTATCTAAATATTTATTTTTATTTAATTTGTCAACTATTGGTTTTAATTTTAAAATCATTTCTTCTTTTTCTTCATCACTCATATTTCTTTTTTTAATTAAAAATCTATTAATAAAATATTGATTAATTAAAGAAGCTCTATCATATATTGGAGATGTAACTTTAGTATATGTATTATAATTATCAAATCCAGTATAATAATTAAAATGATATAAACTATAATAATTATTTTTATTATCTCCACATAAATAAATAGCCGGTATTTCATTTTTCTTAAATTCTTCAGAATACAAAGTACAACATAATATCATTAATTTACTTGTTATTAAATAAGCAAAATTACTAATTGTTGGATTATTTGGAAATTTCTCATTTTCAAGCAAATTATAAACTGATAATAAATCAATTATAGTTTTTTTAAGAACAGGATTTATATCATCATTTCTAATTAATTTTGGTATATCTTCATATACTAAATTAGCATCTGCTTTTACTATTGTTTGTAATTCTCTACATCCTCTGACAATTCCATTACTATCTATTAGTATATACATTGTAGTTGCATTTCTTTTTTTATTCCTTGAAAGAGATGCCTTACTTTTATTTACATTTACTCTTTCATTTATATCCATGCTATTTTCTTTAAAATAACCTAGTGATTCAACAGATGCAATATGAATACCAATTAAATAATTACCACCTATTTTTTCAATTGAAAATGCATCATCTATTTTCTTAGTAATATCTGTATCAATTGAAATAATATAATCTTCTATTATTTTTAATCCTGTACTCGGATCAACTCTTAGAGAATGAATCTTTTTATCAATAATATTTTCATCTATCTTTTCATGTTTTATATCAAATAAATACTCTAAATAATTAGTATTTAAATTTAATTCTTTTAAGGTTGATAAATAATTATACATATTTTTGTAATAATTTAATTTTTCTCTATCTCTATTTACTTTAGCTCTTTCTACATATTTGCAAAAGCTGTCATTAAAAGTATTATTATTTCGATCACAGTTTAATAAAAAAGGAAAACAATCTATAAGATATAATAATTTATTCTCATCAAATTTATATGTTTTTGGAGTTAATAATTTTTTTATAGCAAGTTCATGTGAAATTGTTTTTTCAAGTTCAATAAGATTTTTACCTTTCTTTTTAGCAAGTTCGCTTTTTAATTCATCTATTTTATTAATAATATTTAAACAATTATTTTTAGATACTGGACCATGAAGCGATGTTTTTGAATTATATCTTTCACTTAAAAAATCTGATAAATCATTTAAATTTTTAAACACTTTTTTTATTTTGTTAAAATTATCAATTGAAAGATATTGTTTAAGATAAGTAAACATATTTTCAATTTGTGTTTCAGATAAATAATGATATTCATCTATTCTCATTAAATAATCTTTAATTTCAATAAGTGCGATATTTTCTTCTTTAAAACTTGCATAAGAAAAATTTTGAATTTTAACTTCTTGCATATATGTTTGATATACCTTCTTTTGTCTAGGTACATTTTTCTTAAACATCTTTATTACATCATTATGCATAATAAAAACCCCCATTTTTCTTATCTCCTATTATTCTTACTTATCAGTTTTATTTCATCGCACATATAACTTATGCGTTCTATTATACGTTTTGCTTTTAATTTGTCAACTTTTTTATTATCTGCACTTAAATGTAATTCAAGTTCTTCTATTGTTAAATTAGATGTAAAGAATGTAGGTAATCCTTCTTCCATTCTGTATTGTAGTATACTTGCAAGTATTTCATCCCTAGACCAAGGAGTTACATTTTCTGTTCCTATATCATCAAATAATAATAAATCTGCATTTTTCGCATATTCAAATTGTTCATTAAAATCTTTACCAAATGATGATTTTAGACTAAGCAAAAAGTTAGGATAATATACAAGTGCACCTTTTTTACCATCTTTTATTAATTCATTTATCATAGCAGATACTAAATAAGATTTCCCTGATCCAAAATTACCACTTAGATATAATCCCTTTACTTTTTTACCATCTTTATAATCTTTTATAAATTTAGTAATCCATTTAATAACTTCTATTCTATTTTTATCATCAGTATATATATCTTTCATTTTAGCATTCATAACATCTCTTGATACAGAAAAAACATAACTATCTTTTAAATATTCTATTGTATTTAATAAATCATTTTTATATTTACATGTTTTATAATTAAATATTAATTCACTATCAACAATTTTAGGAGTATATACACATCCTTTTACTTCATTTAAGCAATAATTTAAACCTTTACATTTTTTACAATTTTCACATTCTTTATAACATTGCATAAGTTCAAAATTATATTTCATTAAATAATCATCGCTTAAATCAATTTTATCAGTAAAAGATTTAAAACCATCATCTTTTCTTGATTTAAAATATTCTAATTTTATATCTGTTAAGTTGTTATTTATTTTCTCATCTAATTTTTCTTTTGCTTTTATCATAGTATACTCCTTATACAAAATCTTTTAATAAACCTTTTACTTCGTCTTCTTCTTCTTTAGTCATTTTTTGTTTTTCTATATTTTTATTAAACCATTCAGGTATTATTTCTTTTTGTTTTTCTTTATTATTGATATTAGTTGTTTTTGTTTTCTTTTTACTTTCTTTATATGCCTGATTCATAGCATCCTCTGCTGTTTCTATATTAAGTCTTTTCCATTGACCTGCAATTGTTTCTATAAAATTCTTAGTTAATTTATTATTATTTATTCTAAGAACATAATCTATTAAAACATTTACAACTGCTGGTTTAAGTTCTAAATCGTTCATTAAACTTTCTATCATATTTAAATCTCTAGATGTTGGTTTTACACCATTATATTTACTTTTTAAAAAGTGATATGGATCAACACTTTCAAATGTATAAATCATTTTTGCTCTTTTACTATCATCACCAGTAGCACTTTTTAAATATTCAGGTTGTTTTTGATATATAAGTGATGGAAGTTTACCACTATTATTAAATTGATAATAATTTCTAGCATTCTTTCTAAGTAATGTTTTATCTATATTGTGTTTAACACCAACTGAATTTATTATTAAATTTTTTATTTCTTCTACTTCTAAATTATATACAAAAGATAAATTTTGAATTAATGTTTTAATATCCCTAGTTAGTGCTTTATCACTTAATAATCCTTTTGGCATAATTGATTCTAATAATTCAAAATCAAATTCATTATCTATATTTATATTTAACTTATGTGTAGTTTTTATATCTTTAAGTGAATTTTCAAACATAGTACCTGAAACAGAATCAAATACTTCATCAAAATTTTTAGTTATATCTTCAAATCCATCATAATTTATTCTAGGTACTTTAAATATATTAACTAACCTTTCATATTCTTTTTTTCCAACATTATTATATAAAACTATATTAAGTATTGGATGAGAAAATATTTCTTTAGCTGAAAGTGGTGAAAATATTTCATAAATATAATTATTAACATCATCACTCTTTTTAAAATAAGATTTTAAAAGACCAATAGCTTCTAATTTTTCTCTAGCTATTATTATATCTTCTAGTTTTGTTCTCATATTAGTCATTAAATGATGATGTGATACTTCATCACTCATTATTTCATTTTTATCTAAATCAAAACATAATGTCATATATAAATTAATAGCTGTTATTCCTATTATAGGTTGATATAACATAGTTAATATTTTATTATCATTTTCATTTAAAATTGTCTTATTAACAACAGTATATGTATCAGCTGGTAAAATACTAACTACACTCATAAATCACACCTACACTTTCTATAAATCAATTATAAAATAAATATAAGAAAAAAGCAATGAATTATTTAGCGTTATTCATTGCTTTCATCATTTGATTAATTTGTTTTTGAGTTGGTGTTCTACCCATTTGACTCATCATAATTTTTATCATTTGTTCATTAATAGGTGGATTCTTCTTTAAATATTTTTCCATATATTTTCTAGCAACAAAGAAACCAATTACTGCACCTATTATTAAACCTACTACTACGAGTATTATATCTTGTATCATATTCGTACCTCCAGTAATATTATAATAAAAAACCAAAATTTATACAAGGGTTTCTTTATTTATTTCATTAAGCCAAAAATAATCTTTATTTTTAAAATCTATAACAAATACCTTTTCTTTTGTATTCATAATATCTTTAATAAATGAATTAATATTTTTATTTGTTTTTATTTTTAAATGTGTTGTATTAACAGAAAGTCTTGATATTTCATAAGCTGATGAAATTGTGTGAATAGAATCTTTTCTTGAATAATATAAGTCATTACCATGCCTTAAAAGAATATAATTATTAAATATTTTTTTATTAAAAGGAATAGTTATTTGTTCAAACAATCTAAAATTATTTATTAATTCATCACTTTTAGAATGATATATTTCATTAAACATTTTATATAGAATATTAGATTTATCATTATAAAAAGTTTGAAACATATTATTAATTTTAAATATATAAAAAGTTCTCAATATTATCACCTAATATAAAGTATACATATTTATTTTAAAAATTTTGTCAAAAAAAATAGTATTTCTACTATTTATTTTTATTTATAAAATCTATTAATTCATCTTTAGATATAAAACCTGTATGTTTAATTATTTCTTTTCCATCTTTAAACATCATAAGTGTTGGAATACTCATAATACCAAAGGAAGCCGCTATATCACTTGATACATCAACATCTACTTTAATAAATTTTACATCACTTATTTCATTTGAAACTTCATCTACTATTGGTGAAATCATTTTACAAGGTCCACACCAAGTAGCAAAAAAATCTACAAATGTAATACCTTCTTTAATTTCATTATTAAATTCTTCACTATTAACTAATTTTACCATTTTTAATCTCCAATCTTGCATTTGTTTTTTATTTTACCACTTGAATATAAATAATCAAGTGATTTTTTTTCAATTACTTTATTTTTAACCATTATATTAGTTACTTTACAATTAAATGTTTTATCTGAATAATTATCTTTATTTTCAATTAATTTTTCTATATCTTCAACTGTATCAATTGTAGGTTGTATATAACTTGATACAAATGGTGTATTAGAAAGTATTGTGTCTTTTAATTTTGAATTTGAAAATAAATCACTATTTTGAAGTTCAAACATTGGCTGCATTAAAACAAATAATCCTATAAATACTATCAAGTAATATTCTATTGCACCTAATATTGCACCTAAAATTCTTGATGGAAGTGCGAATATAAAAGTAAGTCTTAATATTTTATCAAATGATTTACTTATTCTAATTGCAATTAACAAAATTGTAGAAAGAATTGAAAATACTAATGAAAAAGCAATAACTTCATAAAGTAAAATATTAAGTACACTTATATTTTCATAAAGTCCATTAAATGAAAAGAATGGAAAATTCTTATACATAAATGCTGATACTGGATTTTTAAGTGCAAATGATAATATTATTACAAGTACCATACCTATTGTAACTAACCCTTGTTTTATTATACCCCTTTTAAAACCTATTAATGCACCAAAAACTATAATCATTAAAATAATTATATCTAACATAAACTTCACCTACTTTACTTAATTATAATATATTTTTTTTAAAAAATAAAGAAATATGATAAAATATATTTAAGAGGTGAAAACTTATGACAATTTCTTTTAAAATATCTGATAATACTAAAGAAAAAATGATTGAACATTATAAATATATGACAAGACCTAAAACACCTGCTTATGCAATATTTCAAGCAGATGATGCAGATACTGTTATTACATTATATGAATCAGGAAAAGTTGTATTTCAAGGAATAAGTGCTGATATAGATGCAAATATATGGAGAGAAACTGAAATAATGCTAAATGGTAAAGCTCCAGAAGAAAAAGAAAAGAAAGAGAAAAAAGAAGATAATGATAAAACAGATTATTATTTTATAAATTCTATTGGTTCTGATGAGGTTGGTACTGGTGATTATTTTGGTCCTATTGTAGTGTGTGCATCATATGTAAATAAAAAAGATATTTCTTTTTTAGAAGATTTGGGTGTTAGAGATTCTAAAAAAATAACAGATGAAAAAATATTAAAAATAGCACCTGATATTATGAAAAAAATACCTTATAGTGCTTATATACTAAAAAATACAGAATATAATACTCTTCAAGAAAAAGGATATAATATGAATAAAATAAAAGCAGTTCTTCATAATAAAGTGCTTTTATCACTTATGAAAAAAGATAACTATATTACTGATATGGTTGTAATAGATCAATTTACATCGCCTAGAAGTTATTTTAATTTTATAAAGGGTGAAGATAATGTATTTAGAAAAATAACTTTTACAACTAAGGCTGAAGATAAATGTTTATCAGTTGCATGTTCCTCAATAATAAGTAGATATATATTCTTAAAAGAATGTGAAGAAATGGGTAATAAACTTGGTTCATTTGTTCCAAAAGGAGCATCTGTTATGGTAGATGATTATGGAAAGAAAATAGTTAATAAATTTGGCAGGGATATTTTAAGAGAAGTTGCTAAATTAAATTTTAAGAACACAGAAAAAATCCTAAATAATTAGGATTTTTTATTTTATTTGTTATTCCATTAATATTGGATTTAATACTATAGTATTTGAATTGATATTAAGTATTGCCTCACCTATACCTGCACCTGCTGGATAATTAACATCAAATAGTACATATAATTCTGCATTGTTTATATACATACCTTTTATATTAGAATTTGTTAGTGTATCTATATCTTTTTGATAACATTCTTTAATAATAGCCTCTGTATTATTTTCAATTGATTCAAGTGGTCTTGCTAATTTATATGAATCTACTAATTTAGTATTAAAACTATTTTCATCAATATTTACTTGTTTTAGTAATTCTTCTTTAGTTACTTTTTTACCAGTAGTTTTATTTATATTATATATTTTACTAGTTGAATATCCGTTTTCCATTTCCCAAGAGAATAATATTGATACTATATCACCATTTTCATAATAATGATAATCTACTTTGTATATATAATAATTTTGGCTTGCTTGACCTTGTAAATAACCATTTTTAGTTAATTCTTCTATTTCATTATTTATTTCATCTGCATATTTAGATTCAATATTTACATATGGAATTCTTCTAATAACTCCATCATGTTTTTCATCAATTGATGCATATACAACTTCCCTACTATCATCTTTTAGTGAAACTGTTTTAACTTCATTTGTTTTAGTTTCTTTAGTTTCTTCAGTTGTGTTTGATTTTGTTTCATTTGATAAAAACTTATCATATACAATATAACCAGATAATCCTAAAACAATTAATAATAAAATAATTATTATAATTATTGGACCTTTATTTTTCTTTTGTTTTACTTCTTTTATTTCTTCTTTTTTTGGTTCATTAGTTACAGGTTGTATATCAGAAAAAATATTATCATTTGTATCTACACTTGTTTCTTGAGGTTGTGGTTCTTGTGGTTGTGGTTGAACTGGTTGTGGTTCTTGATTTTGATTTAAATTATTTTGTAAAACCGTATTTAAACCTTGATTAACATTTAAATTATTGTTTGGTTGTTCTGGTTTATTAACATCTTCAATTGGTTGTGTATCTCCCATTAATATTTGATTACCTAAATTATTATTTAATTCATTATTATCCATAATCTACCTTCTTTCTATTATAATTATAAATAATATAGTTTTATTTTACAATATATTTTTTAATTAAGTGTAAATTAACTTTACAAAAAAAAGATAATACATAATGTATTATCTAAAGAACGAAATATATATTAAGAATAAAAGTAAAATAATTGATATTATAGTTCCATGTATTTTAGATGTTTTATTATCATTATCAAATCCAACTGCCATAGAAACTATATATCCACCTATTAAACCTCCTATATGAGCTGCATTACCTATACCAGGTGTTATAAATCCAAAAAATAAATTTAGTAATACAATAGGTACCACTTGTGATATTATGGCATTGCCTATATATCCTCTATAGTGATATCCAAAATAAAGCATTGCCCCAAGAAGACCAAATATAGCACCACTAGCTCCAGCTGCTACTGTATTTGTAGTTGATAATATAACTGTAAATAATGATCCAATTATAGCACTATATAAATATATAAATATATATTTTAATTTACCATAGAAAAACTCTATATGCGTACCTATTATGAAAAGCGAATACATATTAAGGACTAAATGAATTATACCTATATGTAAAAAAGCACTTGTTAATAATCTATAATATTCCCCTGCTTTTGTATATGGTATATAATTCGCACCAAAATCTATTAATGTTTTTGTACTTAATGATCCACTTCCAAATAAATACATAAGTACAAATATAATTACATTTATACTTATAAGTGAAAGTGTTATTATTGGTTTTTTATTTTTCATAAGTTTTTCCCTCTTTTCATTTTCTTTTATATTTTCTCTTGCTATTTCAGAAGTTAATTTTGTGATTAAATCAAATCCTTCTTCATTAAAGATAAATTTTTCCTTAACATTTTTATAGTATTTTGATACATACTTATTATTTCTAAAATCCTCATCTTTTTTTACAATTATATTTATATTTTTATTATTATTATTATCTATTTTATAATCAGAGTCTAAATAAATAGAAAGTATATTCATTGATAAATCAAGCGTTTTTCTTCTTATTTGTTTTGTTATATGTTTGGTTTTTAATAAATCATATTCAAATTGTTCTTCATTTAATATATGCCTTGTTACTATTCTAATTATACTATAAGGACCATTTCTATTTTCAAGCCATACTTCATCAGTTATTCCTTTTATTATTATTGGATTATATTTTTCATTTGTGATGAAGTAATGAATTATTTTCATGGATAATAATTCTTTTTCATCTATCATCTTTTTCACCTATTCTTCTTTATATTTTTCTAATATTTCATAAAATTCTTTTGGAGCATCACATTTAAAATTCATTATCTCTTTTGTAATTGGATGAATAAATTCTATTTCTTTAGCATGAAGCATTTGTCCAAAATCACCATATAAATTTTTATTATATACTGGATCATTAACTATCGGATGTTTTATATATTTCATATGTACTCTTATTTGATGAGTTCTTCCAGTATCTAATATACATTCAAGTAATGTAGCTTTTTTATATCTATCTATTACAGTAAAATGTGTAATTGCATCCTTTGAATTAATACTAGTAACACACATTTTCTTTCTATCATTTATATCTCTTCCTATAGGAGCATCTATTGTACCTGTATCATGATTAATAATACCATCTACAAGCGCAATATATTTTCTTTTTATTTTTTTATCTTTTAATTCATCAGAAAGAATCGCATGCGCTTTATCATTTTTAGCAACTATTAAAAGTCCTGAAGTATCTTTATCAATTCTATGAACTATACCTGGTCTAAACTCACCATTTAAAGTACTTAAATTTTTACTTTTATACATAAGAGCATTAACTAGAGTACCTGTATAATTACCGGGTGCAGGATGAACAACCATACCTGATGGCTTATTTACTACTATTACATCATCATCTTCATATACTATATCTACTTCAATATTTTCTGGTTTTATATTAATTTCTTCTTTTTCATCTATTATAGTTATTTCATCATTATTTGATACTTTATAACTACTCTTTACACTTTTACCGTTAACTAATATATTATCATTATCTATTAATTTTTGAATTTTATTTCTAGTTAATTCTGTATTATCAGATATATATTTATCTATTCTTATTTTTTCTTCTATTTCATTTACTACTAGATTTATTTGCATTTTTATCACTTCCTTCAAAAACTAATAACATGAACGCTCCAATAACAATAGCCATATCTGCAATATTAAAAACTGCAAAATCAAATTTAAAAATTATAAAATCTAAAAAATCAATAACATAACCATAAAATATCCTATCAAATAAATTACCAACTATACCACCAAGTAATAATCCATAAGATATTATTGTTATATTAGACATATTACTTTTATTTTTTAATGTCTTATATATCAAATATATAACTATTAAAGTAATTAATATTAAAAATAATATATTACCTGTAAATATTGAAAAAGCTGCGCCTTTATTATGACAATTTGTTATATAAAAAAACTTATCTATAACTTTATTTCTAACATTTAATGTAAAAGTATTACTAACTAATATTTTTGTAATACGATCTATTATAAATACTATTAAACTAATTAATGATATTTTCTTCATAATAATCCCTTTCTACACTTACTATTATAACATAAGATATTTTTTTTATATAAGAAAAAAAGTTCAAATTTTGAACTTTTAAACAAAAGATCTATGAAATATTCTTTTATCATATTCTTTGGGTACTAATCTTAGTTGTTTTCTTCCATTTTCATCTTTAAATAAATTTTCATGTTTTAAAAATATTCTAAGTAATTTATTTTTAGTTTTTTCATCTTCATTTGTAAGTACTTCTATAAATTTAATAATTGAATCCTCATAGTTTTCAACATAAATATAACTTGTTCTATAAGTATCTAAATAATATAAATATTTTTTCCATATATCTAAGTCGATTATATTCAACAATTCTTCAATATCTTCCATCTTAAAATTATATTGAACACCTTCTATATAATAAGTTTCAAAAGTTATATTTTTCTTTTTATCTTCATAATATTTATCAAAATTAATATTCACTTTTATCACCTAAAATATTATATGATTATTATGACAAAAAAATATGTCGAATTTTATAATCAATCATATATTAATATAGAGGTATTAATATGAGTAAAATTATAACTTTAGATAAATTAAAAATTAATGAGATAGCAAAAGTAATTAGTATTGACTCAAAATGTGAGTTAAAAAGAAGATTGGAAGATTTAGGAATCATAAAAGGTTCTACAATAAAATGTGAATTTACATCTCCTTTTAAAGATCCGACCGCATATTTGATTAAGGGATGTACTATTGCGATTAGAAACGATACTTCAAAATATATAAAGGTGAAGAAAATATGATTAAGAGAATTGCTTTAATTGGTAATCCTAATGTTGGAAAATCTAGTATATTTAATATTCTTACCAAGAATAATGTACATACTGGTAACTGGCCTGGAAAAACTGTTGGGAATAAAATTGGAAAATATAATTATAAATCAAATGAATATATTATTTATGATTTGCCTGGTACTTATTCTTTAGTAAGTCATTCTAAAGAAGAAGATATTGCTAAAAGTTTTATAGAATCCGATGATTATGATATTGCTTTAGTTGTATGTGATGCTACATGTTTAGAAAGAAATCTTAATTTAGTATTACAAACTTTAGAAATTAATAATAATGTTATTATAGCAGTTAATTTGATGGATGAAGCAAAAAAGAAAAATATTGATGTTGATTTAAATAAATTATCCAAAACACTTAATGTCCCCGTTATTGGAACATGTGCTAAAAATAATGTTGGTATTAAAAATTTACTTGATACTATAGAATCATATGAAAAAAAAGATAAAATTAAAAAAAATAAAATGACAATTGAAAAAATTAATAATGAATCTAGTAAAATAGCTTCAGATGTAGTTACTTATCATGACAACAATTATAATAAAAAAACTCGTAAAATAGATAAAATATTAACAAGTAGAATTACTGGAATACCTATTATGATAATTGGATTATTAATAATATTTTGGATAACTATTAGTTTATCTAATTATCCATCTGATTTACTTTATAAATTATTTAATACTTTTGGTAATTACTTATTTAAGTTTTTTAACAAATTAAATATTAATCCAATTATCACTAGTATTATTATAAATGGATTATATAAAACAACTACTTGGGTAGTATCCGTAATGCTTCCTCCTATGTGTATTTTCTTTCCAATATTTGCAATACTTGAAGATTATGGTGTACTACCTAGAATAGCATTTAATTTAGATAAAATATTTAAAAAATGTAATTCATGTGGTAAACAAGCGCTTACGATGTGTATGGGTTTTGGTTGTAATGCTGTTGGTATTACATCAGCTAGAATAATTGATTCTAAAAGAGAAAGATTAATAGCAATTATTACTAATAATTTTGTCCCTTGTAATGGAAGATTTCCAACTATAATAGCAATTATTTCAATGTTTTTAATTGGATATTCTTCTAATAATTCTTTTTTAGGAGCTGTAATATTAACTATTGTAATAATGCTTGGTATTACAATGACTTTTATTGTTTCAAAAATATTATCTATTACTATATTAAAAGGAATTCCATCATCTTTTTCTTTGGAACTCCCGCCATATAGAAGACCTAATTTTATAAAAACAATAATTAATACATTATATGAAAAAGCACTTAAAATACTTATTAGAGCAATTTGTGTTGCATTACCCGCAGGTATAATTATTTGGATATTTTCTAACATAAACATAAATGGAATGAGTTTATTTGAAATAATTACTCAATTTTTAGATCCATTTGGTAGGGCTATTGGTTTAGATGGTGTAATAATCTTAGCTTTTATTTTAGGTTTCCCTGCCAATGAAATTGTAATTCCAATCATGCTCATGGGATATTTACAAAATAACACCATAAGTGATTATAATAATTTATCCGAACTAAAGAATATTTTAGTAACAAATGGATGGACTATTAAAACAGCTTTATGTACTATAATATTTTCATTAATGCATTTTCCATGTTCTACTACATGTATAACTATAAAAAAAGAAACTAATAGTTTCAAATGGATGTTTGTATCAATAATCATACCTACACTTATAGGTATGATTATATGTTTTATTATAAATTTATTATTTATAATAATTTAAAAAAAGTAATCACTAGATTACTTTTTTATTGGTTTATATTCTAAAATTTTATGCTTTTTTGGAATATTATTTAGATTTTCTGCTTGTATTTTAACAGTATCATAAGTATTACCGTCTAAAGCTAATTTAACCCAATATAGTTGTTTTTTTTCTTTCATGTTGAACTCCTTTATAATGAATATAATAATTAAAAAAAGAACCAATTAGTTCTAAATAAAAAATGGCGGAGACAGAGGGATTTGAACCCTCGCGGCAGTTACCCACCCTACACCCTTAGCAGGGGCGCCTCTTCAGCCTCTTGAGTATGTCTCCATGACGCAATATAATTTTAACATTTTAAATTATATAGGTCAATATCTTTTTTTAATTTTATTTAATCCATAAATATTCTTTATTTGTATCATTTATTACTTTTAATAAATCTTTTATCATTTCAATTACTATTGGATCTAAATCTTTAGATGACTTTAAAACTTTGAAAACTAATTTTATTTGTTTCCTTAATTGAAGAAGTGACTGAACATTATTTTCTTCTAAAATTTTAAATACACTATTTACAAATTTTTCTCTTTTTTCATCATCGTATTTATCAAGCCATGTAATTATTCCTTTGTCTAAGATTTTACTAAATGAGCTAAGTTCATCTCTCTTAAAATGATCTTCTTCTACTTTCCAATATGATGTACAATGTGCCATCGCACCTGGTTTTGTAGAGTGAATAACTGTATAATTTTGATCGTGTCTTAAAAGAAGTCCAACTATTGAATATTGAGGAATTATATGTATAAATCTATCTTTAATAGACGCATATTTACTACTTTCAATTTGCGCTTTTTTTAGTCCCTGTCCATCATTACTATAAATATTAATTATTTTATTTTTAACAAAATAATTACAACACATTGATGATACTAATGCTAAATTCCCTCCTTTAGAATGACCACCTACTATTATTCTTTTATTTGAAAATAGAAAATTATGATTTAAATATTTTGTAGCATATTTATGAGCTTCTACTGGAAACTCATATGCCATTTTACAATCTTCTTTCCAACCACTTATTAATTGATCTGTTCCTTCAAATGAAACATAACATAGACCTTTATTTATTTCAAATGTTAAAGCAGAAAATTGGCTTTCATTATTTCCAATATATCTATATGAATACATAAGTATATCTTTATATCTAGTTGTATCTTTTACTTTTTTTAATAATTTAATTCCTTCTTTAACTGCAGTCATATTTATTTTTTCTATTTTTTTGTGAGTAGAAAAATATTTATCACCAACTTCTTTAATGGTTAATTTATTACTTTTATTATTTGAAACTATAAAAGTATAATCTACATAAGCAAGTGTTGAAAAAATAACATTATCAACTTCATTAAATCCTTTATCTAAAAAAGTATAATCTTTGTAATGATCTACATAATCAAAAATATTCATTTTATCACCTACTATTTAATTATATATAAAATTAAACATTTTTTCAATTTGTTCGAATCCATAATGTAAATAAAAAAGACTAATATATATTATATTAATCTTTATTATCAATATGGTGACCAGTACGGGATTCGAACCCGTGAATGCCGCCGTGAAAGGGCGGTGTGTTAAGCCGCTTCACCAACTGGCCAAATGGTGGACCTAGATGGACTTGAACCATCGACCTCACGCTTATCAGGCGTGCACTCTAACCAGCTGAGCTATAGGTCCAAATTCACATAACGCTCTTTAATTTTACACTATCAAATTACAAAAATCAAGATATTTTATTAAAAAAGTAAGAAATTTTTACTTTTTTCTTACTTTTATCTTTATAAATTATATTTTATATTAAAATACCTATTTTGATAAATTATGAATATCTAAATATAATACATTATCAATTATTTCTTCTTCTAATAAAATATTAAATTTGTTTTTATTAAATTCTTTATTTAAAAATATGTTTTTTGTTAATATAATTGGTATATAATTATTCTTTTTTATTACATTATAAGTATAATCAACTATACGACTAAATAAATTTTTACTAATTGTTTTATGATTTTTATTATAATAAATAACCGTATTATGATCATCTCTAAAACTAATAATAATTGGATAATCTATTATTTTATTATTTATTAAATCAATAATAAATTCTAATTCTTCTTTAGCTTCTTTTATTGAAGTAGCACGTGATTCATAAAATAAACCAATATATAATTTATTATCATGTGCCCACTTATAATTATTTTCAAAATTAATATCTTTATGTATTGTTTTTGATAAATTATAATCTGTAAAACCTATTCTTAATATAACAAACTCTATATTATTAATATCAATGTTATTTAAACAATTCTCAGATGAAATAATTAAACCCCTCTTTATCAATTTTATCACCACTTATTATATTAGATGTTAAAGATACATTTTCGCAAATTATTAATGTCTAAATATATCTAACTACACTTTTACATTTATCCGATACTACTTGACCAGAATAAACATATAAGTAATCTATCGGATTTACTCTAGATCCATTTTTAGTTAAATCAAAATGTAAATGATTTCCTCTAGCATTACCAGTATCTCCCATTGTTCCAATATGTTCTCCTTTACCTATTCTTTGTCCTACTTTAACCCATGATTTATCTTTTAAATGCATGTATCTACTTACATCCCCATTGTCATGTCTAATTGCTACATAATAACCTGCATCTGATGCATAAGAATTAACTGTTACTGTCCCATCAAAACAAGCATAAATTGCTTGGTTAGATCCATAATATCTACTACTCCATCCAAGATCTAATGCCCTATGAGATGATGAATAATATTGAGTAATATTAATATAATTAACTGGATATCTATATTTATTTGAAGTGTCTGGTGTATTATTTAATTTATTAAAAGTATTTTTACCTGCGATTCCATCTTGTGCAAGACCATTATTTCTTTGAAAAGTTTTAATAGCACTTATAGTAGCATTTCCAACTATTCCATCTACTGCTAAATTAAATCCTTTTGAATTTAATTTTCTTTGTAAATCTTTTATTACTTCTATTAATTTATAATTTGTATTTTTTCCATATATTCCATCTACTGTAAGACCTGTAAATCTTTGAAAATCTCTATATGCTTGTTTAGTTTGACTGCCTACTATACCATCTATATTTCCTTTATAAAAATAATAATAAGTTCTAAGGTTTAATTGTCTTTGTTTTATTGTTAACACTTTTTCACCCCCTTTTATTCTATAATATGATTAATATTACTTTATAAAGATTATTGTAAACTAAAAAAAGATTACTAAAGTAATCTTTTTATTTATTAAATGGTGCCCTAAAGAAAGAAGTACGACAACTCTATAATCTATATTTTATAATTCTTTCATCGGTACTTAATTTTTTTAATGTTTTCTTTTTAATAGTTGAAATTTTATTAGAAGTTAATCCTAAATAATCACTAATTTCTTTGTATGTAAGTCCAAGATTACCCTCACTATCAAAAATAAGTCTCATTACACTAATTGTTAAGTCATCAAAACTCCCTAGTATGTCATTATACTCTTGCATAAATTCATTTGATGATACATTTTTTATATAATCAATATCATATTTTTCTTTTCTTAAATAACTATATATCTTAGAAGGTTTTTCAACAGTTTCCCTATCATAATCAAAATTAAATTTTAATCTTTCCGGTTTATCAAAAATAAAGTCATCGGTAAACCGAAATCCATTATTATTAATTATGCACCATGCATCTCTGTATGAAATATGTTCTATTTTGGCAATATATTTTATTATATTTCTCTCTATACTTTTTGAAATGAAATTACGAAACGTTTGTTTTTCATTGTGAAGACAATATTTTACTGAGTTAATAAGAGAGTCTAAACATATATCATATATTTTTTCCATTTCAATATTTCCATCAAAATAATAATACCAATATTTAGTATCATCAAATACAACATCTAAACATCCTTCAACAACTCTTTTTTGATTTTTTTCACTTAATCGTATTTTTTTTGGTTCTTCATATTTTTCTCGTAAACTCTGTTCTTCTGTTTTTATTTTTTGATCTTTACCAAATATAGCTGCTAGCAATCTTGCTTCAGCAGTCATATTTACATGTGTATTTTCATTATATTCTTTTATATCATTAAAATATCTATTAAATGTTGCTCCTTCAGATTGATAAATTTCTATTATTTGGTTTTCGCTCAATTTAAATGAATTAACTTTCCAATCATTTTCTATAATTTCTAAATCAAACATATTCCCTCCTGCTTATATATACCTAATAAATATGCATGATGTTTATGACATTATGCAAGTGTGTTTCTAAATTGACATAATTCAATTTATTTATACAAATATTTTATCATAATTTAAAGTATATTAAAACTCGAACTTTAAAAGTTCGAGTTTGGTATCAATCTGGTGTCCCCTTAGGGATTCGAACCCTAGACCCACTGATTAAGAGTCAGTTGCTCTACCAACTGAGCTAAGGAGACATCTGACTACCTAATTATAAATCTTTTTTATTATTTTTGCAAGAAAAAAAGAGTTATTTAATATTTTTTAAATACTCTATTATTTCATCTGCAGTTTTAAATACTTTACAAAGACTATTAAAATCATATTTATTAGATATATTATTATTTATTTTATTAAACATTTTAATTAAATCATCATAAAATCCATTTATATTAAATAATATCATTTCTTTATTGTGAATTTCTACTCTTTTTTCTTCTAGTAAATCCATAAATTCAGCAAGAGTCCCAAAAGAACCTGGTAAAATTAATATAACATCAGAAAGTTCTCCAAGCATTTTATTACTTTCTTCTAAACTCTTTACATGTTTTACGGAATCTAATTTTAAATCTTTTATTTCATCTATATACATTTCATTACATACGCCTATTATTTTTCTATTATTTTTTAAAAATGCATTATAACTGACACCCATTAATCCTCTATTAGTACATCCAAACACTAAATCGTTTTCTTTACTTATTTCTTCAATTAAATACTTTGATACTACTTTATATTCATCCTTTATTTCATTACTTGATGAACAACTTATAAATATTTTCATAATTATTACTCCTTTATAATTTATCTTATTAATTCATATTCTTTAGAAAATTTTTCTATCGAATTTCTTTTTTCATTAATTCTTTTAGAATATTTTAATACCATTTTTTTAACATTATCAATATTTTTTTCATCATATTGATTAAAATATAAATTGTCTAAACAGATAAGTCCAATGACATCTGCCATTCTTCTAAGTGGACTAGTTATATGACAATATGTATCAATACCTAAACCTGCATGACCTTTACATTTTATATCGTAAAATGCTTTTGGATACATATTTTTAAGCATTTCTATGTATCCTAAATATGCTTTATCATTATTTTCTTTAATTATATTATTTTTTAATTTATCTAATCTTTTAATTACTTCTATATTTGAACTATGATTTCTAAAAATAAATGGTAACTTATTTTCTACAAAATATCTTGATACCATATGATTTGTAAATATCATAGAACTTTCTATCACTTTTTCACCACTTGATGTACCTACTATATTTGTGTTAGTAATATTATTTTCACTTCTATTAACTGTTTCATAAAGAGGATCTTTATAATAATATCTCTGAAGTATATTTGAAACATTACTTAAATTATCTACAGTTATTTTTAATCTATCATTACCATTAATTGTCATAATTTTATTAAAATCATCATAAGTCATATTTCTATTTACTTTAATAATTGATTTAATAAACTTAGAATTAATTACTTTTCCTTTTTTATCAAACTCAAAATAATATGTAATAGCTGGTCTATACTTTCCTTCATTCAAACTTACTATATCGGTTGATATTTTTTCTGGAAACATAGAATATGATTTATCACTTAAATATATTGATGTTGTTCTTTTAGCCGCTTCATCAAATATAATACTATCTTTATCAATTATATCAGTTGGATCTGCTATATGTACACCTAGTAACATATTACCATTTTCTAATAATTTAATAGATAAGGCATCATCTATTTCCTTCGCATCCTCTCCATCAAAAGTAAGTATATAATCATCAACTATAGTTCTATCTTTTGATATTGAATAATTATTAACAATTTTTCTTACTTCACAATTAATCGCCTCATTAAAATATGTTGGTATATTATATTTATATTCTAAATATGAATTATCTAATATATTATCCTCATTATTTATTTTTTCTATTAGAGAATTCAAATAAAATGTTTTTCTATATTTCTCTTTTCTTATTTCTTTTAATGATTCTTTTATCTTTTTTAAAATAGTTTGTTTATCAACTATATCAAACATAAATACTTTAGATTTTAATATTGAATTAATTACTTCATCATAATAAATAATATTATCAATTCCTGTTTCTTTTGTATAATTCATTACTTCTTTAATGTATTCTTCACATACGCTTAATATAATATTTTTATCATTTTTATCAAAATAATTAACTAAATATGGAAATCTATTTAATGCATCATTAAATACAGATATATTCTTTAAGTCAAATAATATATAATCAAGTAATTTATATTTAGAACCATCATACTTATCTGTATAATCATAAAGAATTGACATTTGAATTAATTCAATATTATTTATCATATTTTTAAGTAATTTATAATTATGATTTGTTTTTTCTATATTGCCAGGTTTTTGAACTAAATATGTTTTCATTTTTTGATGAATTAATTTTAATTGATCTTCAGCATGAACTAATTTATGTTTGTCTTTCATATAATTTGGTAATAATTTAACTAAAAAATATAAGTAATCAATATCTTTATCATAAGAAAAATTAGTTAAATCTTTCTGTAATATTTCAACAAAGATATTTGAAACTGTATTTTTACTATACTTTTGTAATTTTTCAACATTACCATCTTTTAATATAATTCTTATTTTTTCTATTACTTCCATAACCCACCTACTATTATTATATAATTATTATATCATTTAAAATGATTATAGTAAATTATTATTTTGTAATACTTGATTTGATATTTTTATTTCATAATATAGAAATTACTAGACATTTTTTACCAATTTCTTTTTCAAAAGTAATTCCAACTCCCCCATGATTATTAGATACACTTTTTATCCAATTTTTTTCAGAAATTTTTTAAATTTTTCTACTATATTATCATAGTAATTCATGAAATTTTCACCTCCTATAATAAATATTCATCAAAAAAAGTAAAAAATCCCTTAAAAAAAGAAAAAAATTATTTTTTCTTTTTTTCTCATAACCAGGTGGTCATAGATATAAAAAAAACAGGTCCCCCCTGTTTATTAACTAAATGGTGCCCAAGTGGTGGCAGTATAACAACCACTGAGCCAAATTAATAACAAGTAATAAACTTACCAACTAATTTAATTATAACATAGATTCATAAAAAATAATGCAGTTTTATTTATTTTTTTTATATACCTCTTTATTTTTATAATCTAATACTAATCCAACAAGTATTGGAATAATAAATGTTATAAATAATAACCTCAAAATACTATTCATATTTATTCTTCCAACCGATAATAATATTATTCCAATAATAAATGTAATAATAGAATATACTATATAGTATTTAACATAATCTTTTTTTAGTATTAGGAATATTGGTACCCAAATAATTATATATGGAATTAAAAATGGATAATCTAAACTATATTCTAATTCAGTCGACATAACTAAGAATAATACTAACTGTAAAATTGTTAATATTGTAGTTAATAATATTTTTTTTATAATACTATTTCTTCTTACTACTATTTTTAATTTTTCTTTACTATAATTATTTCTTATTTTTCTTTTAAAATAAGGTATCCAAGTTATTAATAAAAATATTATCCCTATTATTAAGAATATTAAATCACTTATTATACTTGATTTAAAAGTACCTTCTTCAGATTCTGAATAATTATTTGGATTATATCTAGCTTTATCAATTGTTGGTAAATTATTATCTTTTGACATATTTTTGCCTCTATGAACAACACCATTTTTATCAGTATATTCATATGTATATCGATAAATTGTAACATATCTACTATAATCAGTAACAATATTTTTTCTATACTGTCTATCAGATGATAATACAATCAATTTAGCATCAGTTTCAATCCAATTTATAGTTTTAAAATCAGATATAACATTTAGTAGCCCTGCAATCATAAATAATCCACCAATAAAAGAGCCTAAAAACATAATAACGAATTCATTTGGATTTTTTGCTTTTCTACTACCTATTAATAAAACAGCTACTACACAAAACATAGCAATTATTATAATTGAAATTGCAATAATTAGTTGTGTCACTATATCAACCCCTTTTTTTAGAATTCTAGTGAATTTTCAAAAATATTTTTTGCACTACTACAATATCCTGTGGCATCATCATCTATTTCATAAGAAATTGTATACATTATATTATTCTTTTCAATACCATAATTATATTTATTATTATTTTCATTAACATACCACTCATTATTATTAATATTTTTTGACTTTATATCTTTTGAATTGACTTGTGACTCAAAATATTCCTTGTAGTTTTTCATTCCAAGAGAATCATAATAACTAGTCATTATTTCTATAGTTATACTACAGTAATCATTAGCATCATCACTTTCATATTCATATTCAAACAGTGTTTTACCCTCAGACACAGTTTTGAATCCTTGAGGTATTGCGTAATTTAACTTATCATCAACTTTATCAGATGATGTTTCATTAGTTAAATTATTATTATTATAACTTTCATTTGTTTTATTATCTTTACTACTACAACCTGTTATCATAAATACTGATACAATTGCTATTAAACTAATTAATATTTTTTTCATTTTCTCACTCCTTAAAATTTTAGTGAATCAACAAAATTGCTCAATGATTTTTCACAATATCCTGATAAGTCTACTGCACTTACTCCTACAATATAATATATTCCATCTTTTTCAATACCATAATTATATTCTGAATATCCATCAGTCGAAACCAACCATTTATTACCATTTATATTTTCATAAGACTTTGTATAAAAATCATAAGTAAATGGACTATATGAAGAATCTTCTTTATAATCATATTCACTATTATTAGTTGGTATTATATTAATATCTATTAAACAATTTATATAATCATCGGAATCTTCATTTCCTTTTGTATATTCATAGTACTCTGCTATCTTATAATCAAGTTCATTTTTTGATTTTAACTTATATCCATTAGGTATTGTATATTTTAATTTACTATTTATTTTACTTGAACTTGATCTATTTGAACTTATTTCATCAAAACTACTTATTTCATTAACACTTATATAAATGCTTATTACTGCCATTATAAGTGATATTATTATTGCAATTAAATTTTTAATTAATAATGATTTATATTTTTCATTATCTTTAAAATTCTTTAATCCTACCATATTTACAATTGCAAAACCAATAACTAATCCATATACCCAAGGAGTTATATATGATTTTAATAATATGAATAGTATTAATGATACTATAGGTAATATAATACTAATTATTAGTGTCATATTTGTTTTTTTATTATTCTTTTCAATATAATTGTTATTTATTGAATTATTTGATTCAGTTCCTTGACCATTAATATTAGTAATACCAAAGTTATTAGCACCAAATACCACTACATCTGCTGTAGTATCTTTAGTTATATTAATACTTACTGGATTGTTTTTATGAATTGAAATTATATGTTCTCCACCTGTTATTTCTAACTCTACTGTCTTACCATTTTTTATTTTTCCAACTTTAACATTATCAATATAAATATCAAAGCCTACCATACCCCCAACAAATGATTTTTTTCGTGTTAAAGTTAACTTATATTTTTGTGGTATTTCATTATTAATAGATTGATTATTAATAGAATTAATATCATTATTTTGATTTACTCCATTAATTGGCATTTGATTTGATAAATTATCATTTGTTTCAGATGTAATATTTTCGTTTGTTACATTTTCTTCAAAAATATTATTTTCATTATTATTCATTTTACAAACTCCTTTTCGATTATATTTTACAATATAATTATACAATAGATATTTTTTAAGTCAAATGTATATAAAAAAACTTTACAATTATTATTCATTTTTTATTATTTTTATGATCAAAAACTTGAACCTAAATTCTTTAATTTTTTATGATTTTTTGTACCAATTTCTGTATTGCTTTTTTATCGGGATAAGTGTCAGACAAACAACTCACCAGTGGCGAGTTTAACCCGTAAAATCAAAGATTTTACAAAATTTCTTTGTCAGACATTTTTTGAATTGTCAGACATTTGTATCAGCAAAATATAACATTTGTCAGACAGAAAACTATACTTTTTGTTAACTTGTCAGACGAATGTTATAACAAAATGCCTATTTTGTTTACTTTAAATTAACAAAAAAATGGGCAAATGTACCATTTGATGAACCTTATTTTTTAATATTATTGGTCCAAATTCTTGTCCATTTTTTTATAGGGCTTGGGTCTTCCCAAACAGCGAATTTTTAATGCTAGGAGTAAAAATTCAGAGCTGGCTAGGACACACTTTTTTCATTCTCATTTATAAATTGTAAAATACTTTGGTACACTAAAAGCATATCTTCTGTGTCTTTTAAGTCTATTGTTATTATTCCAAGATTTAAATTTTTTCTCTTTTTGTATTTATCATCTTCTAGAACTATTAATCTTAATATTAATTCATTTTTACTTTCTGCATAAAAATGTAAATCTTCTAATTTTTCATCGGTTTCCATTTCATAATAATTTAATTTATAATCTTCTCCAATTATTTCTTTTAATCTTTCATAATATTTTTTTGCACTTTCAGTTGTTTTAACTTCCATATTCATTTTTAACTTTCTTCCATACTCATCAGTAAATATTGGAAGATCTAAAGGTGCACCATATTTTTTATTATTTATAAATTCTTCAACTATATTTCTTCTATATTGAACATTTATTATTTCGATTTTATTTTTTTTCTTTCCTATTTCTACATAATCTAAATATTTAGATATTATTCTTTGTCTTTCTTCTTTTGTAAGTTTAAACCACTTATCAATATTAACAAATAATGTTTCAGGTTTTGTTAATGAATCTATTTCTTGTTTATCTTGCAGTATTAATATATCATCTATTGTAAATGTTAGATTTTCAAATTGTTCTTGTTCTTTCTTTTTATTTTCATAATTTTTCTTTTTATATTCAATTTGTTTTATTTCATTATCAAAATCTTCTATTTTTAATATTCCATTTATATATGCTGCCTTTATTCTATCTAATTGTTTATCTAATTCTTTTAGTAATTTATCATAATTTTCTTGTTTATCATTTATTTTTGATTTTAAAAATGGTGTGTAATAATCTTCCATTAAATCATTTTGTTTATTTATTTCAAGCATTAAATCTAAAAATGCTTTTTCTATTTCTTTTTCATTATAATTTGTTTTACAATTATTACATTTATAATAGTAATATTTCACTCCGTTCTTTTTAGTAGTCGCACAACCACCTAAAAAACAACCACATTTAGCACATTTTAATTTATTTGTATATAAATATACTGCTGTTCTTTCAAAGTGTCTTGCATTTCTAAGTTTTTGATACTGACAATTTTCCCATGTTTCTTTTGAAACAATTGGCTCAACTACATTTTCATAATATGTTGGATGTTTTGTCCTTTTTCCATGAATAAAATCGCCTTTATATATTTCGTTTGTTATTATCTTTTGAATTGATGTGTCATACCATATCTTTTTACCTGGGATATGTTCCTTATTAAATATGTTTGCGATTGTTTGATGACTTTTACCCTCTAAATATAAATTAAATACTCTTATTATGATATCTTTTGTAAGTTCATCAGGTATTAACTTCTTTCCATCTCGTTTAAAACCAAGTGGTGTATGAGTTGGTATATGCCCAGCTTTAATTGCTCCTGATAAACCTACTTTTGTTCTTTCAGAGCATTTTTCTATTTCATTTTGTGATACACTTGTCATTATTCGCATTACCATTCTACCATTTGATGTAGTTGTATTACTTTCATCAGCCATACAGTCTATATCACACTCATAATCATTAACAAATTTCATTAATTTTTCAATATCATAAACACTTCTTGTTATTCTATCTAATTTATATGCAACAATTATATTTGCTTTACCTTCTTTTACATCTTCTATTATGCTTTGATAACCCTCTCTTTTATCGTTTTTAGCACTTATTCCAGCATCTTCATATATTTTATGTATCTTATAACCTTTAAACTTACAATAGGCAATTAAACGCTCTTTTTGTTCATCTATACTAAAACCCTCTCTTGCTTGATCTAAAGTTGATACTCTTACATAAATATCAGCTATTTTTTCTTTTTCTTCTATCATTTTTTTCACTCCTTTTTATCAAAAAAGAGGGGTCAAAAGACTAGTAGTTCAAACTAATACTTTTGACTCCTCTAATAATTTCAATATTAATAATTAACTTTTGTTTCAATAAAAACATAAATTACCACCTTTTTAGGCTTATATTTCCTTTATTGGCTTACTATATTATATTTATTAAAAAGATTTGTCAAGCCCCTAATTATAGGGAGTATTAGTTTAATTTGATATAATTTTCTAAATCTTTAAACATTATTTTCTTTTCATAACCATTAACAAACACATAATCAGTTTCTTCAAACATTAAATACTTATTATTTTTTATCGTTATTACATGTGGTCTTACATAAGCAATATTTGTTTCTTTTATACTTTTAATACTCCCTTTTTGATATATAGGTTTAGTATTTGTAAATCTACATACCATTTCTACCTTTCTTTTTAATTTATCACTTATTTCTAGTTCTTTAGTTTCTATTGTTAACATTTATACCACTCTCCTTTTCTTGATAACAAAAAAACCAACTATTTCTAGTTAGTTCGTTTATTACTACTCGAAAAGTTCGAGTTTCCAATCAATCTGGTGCAGGTGAAGGGACTTGAACCCCCACTCCGTAAGGAACTAGATCCTAAGTCTAGCGCGTCTGCCAATTTCGCCACACCTGCACTAATAAAATGGTGGACCCTATAGGACTCGAACCTATGACCGCCCGGTTATGAGCCGGATGCTCTAACCAACTGAGCTAAGGGTCCATGACTACTTAATATTATCACATTTTTTTCTTTAATGCAATACATATTTTTACTTTTTTTGATATATTTTAGTCATCTAATCTATTTATTATTACATTAGGATATTTATCTTTAAATTTATCCAAAGCGTCTTGTTCACAATATATTTCAACCTTTTCAATTATAATATCACTTATATCTTTATCAAGCTCATCATATAGATGATTATCCTGTAACACTATATTATATTCTTCTATTAACTTTTCTATTCCAATATTAAAATTAGAACTATCAAAAGAAAAATAATCTTTATTATTAAAGTAATCTTTTATATTTTCATTATACTTAATATAAATCTTAGGTATATTATATTCATAAGATGTAAATAAACCTAATTTTAATTTAATATTTCTTAAGTTTAAATTTTCATCTTTAAATATTAATTCATAATGATTGTTATTATTCATATCAGACATAACCATCTTTACATTATTATTTTTTGGTATTAATAATGATATAATCAAAAAAAATATCAAAATTATAAAAAGTTTTTTCATATTATCACCTATTATATTTTCGACATTTTTATACATTTTATTCTTTATTTTTTAAATATGTTTTAACTACATCTATTATTTCTGGATATATTATTTTATTAAATTCATGTTTATCAATATTGTTATTTAATATTTTTTCAAATTCGTTTATTTTTATATATTCTAATTTATAATTGTATTCTTTCTCATAATCATCATAATTAGTTTTAGATAAATCATATTTATCATCTATATTAATAATATAATAATTAAATTCACAATATCTATTGATGCCTTTTTTGCCATAATCCCTATCATAGTATTTTACTTTATAAAATGGTTTACCAAATTTACCTTTTACATCTATTCCAGTTTCTTCTTTTATTTCTCTTATTAAACATTCTTCTAATGTTTCACTACCTTCTAAATGTCCACCTGGAAATTGATATACATTATCCATAGATCCCATTAATACTTCATTATTAGAATTAATTATTACACCTCTTGCACGATATACAAATTTATTTATTTCACTTTCTTTTAAATTATCTTCATTATGTATAACTATTTTCATATTATCACTTCTTCGCATTTCCAAATCTTCTATCTCTTTTATTAAATACTAAAATAGCATCATCAAAATCATCTGTTGTAAAAGATGGGAATTTTATTTCAGGAAAATAAAATTCAGCATATGATAGTTCCCAAAGTAAGAAATTACTTAGCCTTAATTCTCCACTTGTTCTTATCATAAAATCTACATCCGGAAGATCTTGATATAAATATTTTTTAAATGTTTCTTCAGTTATATCTTTTTCACTTAATCCCTCTCTTACTATTTTTTTAGCAGCATCTACTATTTCTGCTCTTCCACCATAATTTAAACAAACATTAAATACTCCGCCTGTATTACTCTTTGTCATTTCAGTAAGTTTATTTCTTGCTTCTATTACTTTTTTAGGTAGAGGTTCATCTCTTCCAGAAAATACTACTTTAATATTATTTTTCATAAAGAAGTCTTTATCTCTTTTAAACATTAATACAAATAGATTCATTAAATGATCTACTTCTTTTTTATCTCTTTTAAAATTTTCAGTAGAAAAAACATATACACTTAAATATTTTATTCCTTTTGAAAATATATATAAACCTAATTTTTTTAAATTTTCAAACCCGGTATCATGACCCTTACTTCTAGGCAAGTTTCTTTCTTTCGCCCATCTTCCATTACCATCAACTATAATAGCAACATGATTAGGTATTTTTAAATCTTTATAATCCATATTATCACCCATATTATTACCTTTCATTAAAATTATAACATAAAAATAAAAGAGAATATTACTATATTCTCTTATAATTTACTTTTTGCTTTTAATACTTTTTCTTTAGATTCTTTTATTTTACTATCTAATCTTTTACATTCTTTCATATTTTGTAAACAATATTTTAATGTTTGTCTTTCATTTTCATATATTTTATCATTTTCTAAATCATGTCCCCCTTCTAGAAAATATGATTTAGATATTTTTTTATATAGTTCATAGTTTTCTTTTAAACAAGCAAATTCAATTTCTTTATCAGAAAGTAGACGATAATACTGTGACTGTAATTTATAATAACTTATTTTTCTTAATGTATTTATATCTTTCATTGTTCATTCCCTCTTTGTGTATATATATTTTATCATAAAAGAAAGATATGTCAAATTAAAAAAATGAGATTTTATCTCATTAATTATTACTATTAATATTATTTAATGTTTTTGTAATTTCGCTTGTTTGTACATTATTAATATTATACCATCCAAATTTTGTCATTAAATTATATGTATTTGCCTGTGAAGTTAATATTTCATTTAAACAATCTTTAAGATTACTTCTTACATCTTCGTTAGAACTTTCAAGAGTACCATGTACATATACTTCAACTGTACTTTTTAGAAGTAATAAATAATTATCCATTATAAGTTGATCATTCATTTGCTTTCTCCTTTAATAAATTCATTAATTTTTCTTTCATCTGTGTGTGATTATTTACTTCATTTTGAATAAATGATATTAATTCTTCATTTTCTAAATTATTTAATGAATCATTAATAATTTTAATAATATTTTCTTCATGCCCAATCGCATCTTCTACATATGATAATTCTTTTTGTGTCATAATAATCTCCTTTCAATAATAATATGGTCTATTATTAATTTTTTAATCATAATTATTTACTTTTGTTTTGTATAATTTCTTTTATAAAAATAATAAATGTGTTATTATTATAATAGGTGAAGAATATGAAAGGTAGTTTTTTTATTAAAGAAAATAATACAAAAAAAGAATGTAAAATATTACATGCTTTTAAATATGATAACAATAATTTTATTATTTATAGTGATGGTAGTTTAAATAAAGATGGTTTTTTAAATGTTTTTTCAAATAAATTTTTAATAAATAAAGATACATTAACATTATTACCTATTGAAGATAATGAATGGGATATTGTTGATAATAATTGGAGTCAAATAAATGGATAATTATTATTTACAAATTAATTTAATAGATAAAAATAATAAAAAAGCTATCGTCAACTATCAATTATATAATTATAATAAATTAATCTATGAATATAATGATAACGATGTAAAAAAGATTAATAAAATAATTAAAGATTATAAAAGAAATAATCGATTAGATATAATTAAAAATGATTCAAATTATAGAATTTATGATATTGATTTTTTAAAAAAATATATTGGTATTCCATCTAAAAAAGTAAATCATATTAATAAGAATATTAAAAAAATTGCATTCTTAACTACTTTATCTGTTACATTTCTTTCTACTTCACTTATAGACCATAAGGTAAATCCAGATTTATATAACAAAACTAATATAGAAAACAATATTGATAATGAAGAAAATAATGATTTAGATTTTGTTTATGTAGATAATAATATTAATGAAATAAAAAAGGAAAAACAAGAAAAAAAAGAAGCTGAAGAATTATTTGATGAAATAGATACAACAATGATGTATACTGAGAAAACTAATACTAATCCTGATAATTATAAAATTATATTTTATAGTGATAAAGATGATAAGGTTGAAGAAAGTGTTTTACAAACTGAAATAGTTTCTTCATCAAACGATATATATAAATTTTTATATAATTATGAAGATAGATCGAATAATGAATATATACAAAAAATTATAGATTCATATTC
Organism: Bacilli bacterium; assembly: GCA_017459965.1. Classification (GTDB taxonomy): domain Bacteria; phylum Bacillota_I; class Bacilli_A; order RF39; family UBA660; genus CAG-433. Next base: position 38,874 of record JAFUBW010000014.1, on the reverse strand, counting down.
AAATAGTATAAGACATTGTTCTGAAAAATATGGGATTGATGAAAAATTAATAATCGCAATGATATGTCAAGAAAATCCTAAATCAGATATTAATTATACTGATGTTGGAGGCGTTGGTCTTTTACAAGTAGAAAGACAAATTTGGAATAATTATACTATGAATGATATAGATGGAAATCTAGTAACAATAAATTGTGACGAAATAAATAATATATCTTCTGACTATGAAAAAATGAGTAAAGTAGCAATTTATAAAAATGATTTAAAAAATAGTATAATAAACGAAAATGATTATGTAAAATATGGTATTAATCAAGATGATATTAAAAAGTTTGAAAATGCTGAAAAAAGTATTGAAATCGGATGTATGATTTTTGAATATTGTGAAAATCAAATACTTGAAAATAACAATAAAAATGCATACAATTATAAATTAACAGATGAAGAATGTGAATTACTTAGTATATGGGCACATAATAAAGGAATTAATCAAGTTGAGAATTGTTTAAAAAATACATATAGTTTTGATGAAACATTGAATCTTATAAAACAAACACCATATGGAGATAACGAATATTTAGAACATGTAGTTAGTTATCTTCCAAATGATACAAACATTATTATGAAAACAAGAAATAATGAAAACATAGTTATTAATATTAAAAATAATAGTGAAAATTATTCAAAGTCTATGTAAAAAAGGAACCTAATGGTTCCCTTTTTATTTTCTAATAATTACATGTTTAAAATGTTCCTCTTGAAATTCAACTAATGCTTCTATTGCATCATCTGAATAATTTTTACCTAATGGTACAACTATTAATTTATCATCATTATCATTTGTTCTGTGAATAATAGCAATACATTTACCATTATAATCATCTACTGGTTCAAAAACTCCTAATAAATATGCATCTAATTCTTCTCCATCGCCACTAATCGTATTAGGTACATATCCATAATTAATTGGATAAATAAATCCATGTTTTGGATGTTTACTTCCAAATGGTCTATCAATTTTTATATATAATTCTTTACCTAAATATTCTCTACTATCCATATACAAATCCTCCTTGCATTTAATTATACCACAAATTATAATTTATAAAAAAAATGGAGCCTAATGGCTCCTTCAGGGGGCTATAAAATATCACTCACTCTTAAATTTAAATATTAATATATTGTTATAAAATACGACAAAATAGTTTATTTGAATTTAAACAAATTTAATTATATAGCATTTAAAATATATATTTTGGTGTGTAGATGGGTGTGTAAAATTAATAAAAAAAACAAGGTTATTAATTTATCCTTGTATTTTTTATTTATACTAATTTATATACTTTATTATTTGTTTTGTTTATTTTTTAAATATTCTGCAAACTTTGTGTATGCTTCTTCTCCCCAAAAATTAAATCTTTCATCATCTGGATAGCATCCTAATGTTTTATCTGATCCTTCTGGAATAAATATAAAATCCCAACTCCATCCATATTTACCTTGTTTTTCTTTTGCTATAGTTCCATAAGTATAACTCGTAAATGTTACTGGTTCTTTCCCATGTTCGCAATATGCTAACACTTCTATAAAATATGCTTTTCTATTTTCTACACCATCAAGTAATTTAAGTACTCCATCTTCACCTATTGTTTCATCAGCATATTTTGTATATACTCCAGGGAAACCTTTTAATCCTTCAATAAATAATCCTGAATCATTTTTTAGTACATCACATTTTAATTGTTCACTTGCCCATTTAGCAGAGTATTTAGCTACTTCTTCAGTTGTATCTGCTTGTATTTCAATTGTATCCATTTTAATATTATCTATTTCTATTCCTAGTGGATTTAAATATTTTTTTGCAACTTCTAGTTTTGCCCAGTTACCTGTTACATATGTTATTTTCATATTCTATACCTCCATAAATTTTAAAAAATATAGTTTATTCATCAGAACTTATATATTTTTTAAAAATGAATATAATTCTTCATAAAAATTATTATTAATTTCACGCGGATAATCACTCATACATATTCTTATCTTATATGTATTATCTATATAATTTTGATAACAATCTAAAGCTATATAATCAAAACCAAAACTTACAGCATGGTATACTGGAAATTTATTTTTAAAACTATTACAAAAATTAATAATTTTTTGCTTCATGTCATCTAATTCATATTCTTTATTACCTAAATAAATTAAACAAAATTGTTTGTGATTTGGTAATACAATATTTATGTTTCTTTTATTCAAATAGTTAAATAATTCTTCATTATTATTTTTTACTCTATCTAATCTATCCTCATTTAATATTTTTACTTCTTTATTCAACATAAATTCAGGAAATCTATTTGGTGGAACACAAGCCCCATAAACACCAATTAAGTGTCTACAATTTAATTTTATTTTTTCAAATAATTCTTTATTAATGTCTGACATATTATTAGGATATATAAATGAAACTGAACCTAAATGAGAATATTCTGTTGCCAATAAGTCTAATTTTGTATGACTTCGTACTAACACGCATAATAAATTTTTCGAATATATTGTTTCAATCATTTTTTTAAATTCATATCCTTTAAAACATGTAGTATCTATTATAACACCAATATAATTTGATAAATCATATTGCTCAATTTTAAAATTAAAATTACTAGCTATTGAATCAACATATAAAAACTTACTATTATTTGTTTCTTTGCTAACCATTGTTAGATATTTAATAGTTTCAAAATATGTTTCATCATATAATAAATCTACAGATATATTATTACCTAAAACAATTGAAGTTAACAAAGATACAATCGCACTCATACCACAATTAGTAAAATAATTATCAGTTATAATTGTTTTTTTTAATTTGTAAAAATTATTAACAAAGTTAGGTATTTCAATAAACCCATTAAATCTTTCATATGTATATTCATAAGAAAAAGTATCACTATTAAATTTTGTTTGATTATTATTAGTCAAATTATGATAATATATTTTTTCATTTTGTTCTCTTAATTTTTTAATAAATTCTTCTTTTTTACTTAAAATATCAAAAATGTTATCATAATTAGTAATATTATTATGACCACTCAAGATATCAATTTCTTTATTTTTATTTTTTATATAATTATTCATTATTGTTAAATCTAAATACGGCTCTATTAAATTTTCCTACATATTCAATGTCGTATTTATTATTAGTATATCTTTCTATAGTCTTTTTCCAAAAATTCTCTGACTTAGGAGAACAAGGTAAAGATCTAATTATCCAATTACCTTTGAATTCATCAAAAACTTTAGTAATAGCTTCTTCACCAAGACCTTTATTTTTATAATTATTTAAGATAAACATTTCTTGAACAACCATACTATCATCTTCACTATCAATCAAAGTAAAACCAAGTATTTCATCTTTATTCATGAAAAAATAAGCATAATTATTTGAATTGTCAATATATTTTGTTAAATCATCATATTCATATTTACAAGTTTTAGAGTTTAAATCAATTGGAAAATGTAAACTTACATCATGTAAATATAATTGTAATAAATTATCTAGTAAATCGATATTTTCTTCACTAATTTTTTTTAAAGTTATCATATTAATCCTCCTAAAAATATTTTTTTGATAATACCTTTTCATTCAATGGTTTTAATTCTTCTGGAATAAACATTCCATCTTCTTGTATTATTTTATCATCAATTATTATTCTACCACCACCATATTCTTTGGTCAACATATTTACCATATCCCAATGAATAGATGCCTTATTTCCATTATCACTTAATGAATGACTATTACCTAATGCTATATGAAATGATCCTAAAATTTTTTCATCGAATAAAATATTACTCCTTGGTATATCTATATTTGGATTTGTACCAAATGCAAATTCACCAATGTATTTATTTCCATCATCACTTTCCAAAATATTTTTTAATTTTTCTAAATTCGTTTTTGAATTATAATCAATAATTTTACCATTTTTAAAAATTAATTTTATGCTTTCAAATGAACTTCCTTGATATCTTGTTGGTGTATTAAACACAATTTCACCATTTGCAGAATACAAAGTTGGTGCAATAAATACTTCCCCATCAGGCAAATTAATTTCACCACTACATATATTAGAATTTAATCCATCAATATCAAAAGATAAATTTATTTTTGGAGATTTAATCTCTACATGTTCTCCTTTATCTAATATATCTTTAAGTGGTATCATTTTTTTATACAAATCTTTATAATCTACAGTCATTGCATCAAAGAAATATTTTTCATAGGCATCTGTACTCATACCAAATTGTTGAGCTGAAGATACTGAAGGATAATCCACAGTTATCCATCTTAATTTTGGAACAATTATTTCGAAGTTTATAGGTTTAAAATAGTATTTTTGATATAAACTTCTTTTTTCATCAGGAATATCTGACATATCATAACAATTATCAGAATCCATCATATTAATATAAACATCGACATTATTTAATATAGCTTCGTCCTGAATTTTCATTAATTCAAATTGTTCTTTGCTCCCATTAATTATCAATTCTCTTTTTATGTCGGTCTCTTTCAATGAAACTAAAGGAATAGCTCCTTTTGATGCAATTAATCTAACCATATATTTTATCATTTCACTACAATTTTTGGTTGAATCAATTAACACTCTTTCACCAGGTTGTATCTTAAGTGAATGTTCAATAATAGTATGAGCCATTTTTTCTAATCTTGGATCTATCATATTAATATCCCCCCTATCTACGTTTTACTCTATCAATATGATCTATGCTACTATTCATTTCCATAGCAAACATTTCTTCATTTCTAGGATCTGGTCCTATATATCTTTTTTCTAAAATTTCATTTGTTCCCTTCAATTCATACCCTGCTGGCTTTTTTATCATACTTCCGTGTCCACCAGTTAATCTAGTAATTGTTGTAGGTAATTCAAGCATCTCACTCAAAGGAGCAGTTCCAGGAAGAATAGTATTTTCTCCATTATCATTTATTTGCTCATATTTTAAACCTAAATTCGATAATGCTGCTAATACTTTTCTAAAACTATCATTTGGAGTACTTACTTCATAATCCATCAATGGTTCAAGTAATTGCATACCTGCATCTTTAATACTTCTCATAAGTGCTAGAGGCACAGCAATATTAAAATGTGACGGATCTGAACAAACTGAATCACTTTTACCTCCAATCAAATTAATTTGAGCATCTGTAATTTGCCATCCATATAATCCTTGTTGAGCATACATATAAACAAGTCTTTCAATTTGTTTTTGATATTTTGTAAATAAATAATCTGTTGAAAAATGAGATTCATATTTTAATCCACTTCCTCTTGGTAATGGTTTTATTTCAAATTCAACACCTGAAACTCTATCAAATGTTGCCATACCTTTACCAATTGAAATTGGAGTTTCTTTATGTATTATTATTGGTTTTGAAAAATCAGCTTTAATTCCAAATCTTTCATTTAATAAATTATCAATTATTTCAGTTTGTAATGGTCCCATTAGATCAATGCTTATTTCATTAGTAAATTTATCAAATTGTAAATGCAAATCAGGATCTTCATCGTTTAATGCTTCTAATGCATTAACTAATTCTGGTATTTTTGCTTTGTCTTCAACACTTACAGTTACATGAAATAATGGATTTACGAATGATGTAGATTTAAAATCAGGTTGCGGTGCACCAATTACTTGTCCACACTTATAATCTAATCCAGTAACTATTCCAATTTCTCCTGTTTCTAATTTATCTTTTCTAACCCTTTTATCTCCATCTAAATATGTTAAAGTTCTTATTCTTTGTTTGTTACCTTCTAAATCAACAAATTCTTTTCTATTTTCTAATTCACCATCTAATACCTTAACGTATAATTCTCTAACACCATTATCTCTCTTAACAGTATAAACATATCCAGAAAATTCATCTGTTTTCTTTTTACTAGCTGTTGGTAAAAATTCTTTTATTCCATCAATTAATCTTAACATACCATCATCATTTAAAGCACTACCACCATAAACAAAATGTAAATTACCACTATATGATAGTTCTTTTACTTTATCATATAACCAATCTCTAGATATTTTATCTTCATTAATATACTTTTCTAATATGTGATCATCGACATTTGCAAGTTCTTCTATAATATTTTCAATTTTTACGTCTTCATAAGATAATTCATTAGTTTGAATATTTTTCTTTACATTAACAATAGGTAATATATTTATATTCAATTTTGTTTGCATTTCTCTAATTGTTTTATCATAATCCGCTCCCATCCTATCCATTTTATTGACAAATATGATAGTTGGTACTTTTCTTTCTTGTAATATTTTCCATATTACTTGTGTTTGAGGTTCTACTCTTTCAACTCCTGATACAACTAATATTGCACCATCTAAAACACTTATGGCTCTTTCAACTTCTGCAGAAAAGTCTACATGTCCTGGTGTATCTATTAACTGAATAATTCTGTCGTCTAAAGGCATAGTTACCATAGATGATCTTACAGTTATACCTCTATCCTGTTCCACTTTTAAATTGTCGGTTGTAGTATCACCATGATCAACTCTTCCAGTTTTTTTCTTAACATTAGTGTGATAAAGTAATTGTTCTGTAATTGTAGTTTTCCCAGCATTTGCATGTGCAAAAACACCTAATGTCATCACTTTTTTTTCCATTATTTTTCCCCCTTAACTAATTTTTCTATTTCATATTCTACATCAATATATTCTTGTTTTATTATTTTTTCTTTATTGTTTTTTAATGTTTCCAAGAAATGATTAGATTCTTCTTCAACATCCCTCTTCTTATATTCTGAAATTTTTTTACTCTTTGACACTTTTTCAGATAATACATAGTATTTATTAGATGGTATATCAAACCATAATGGAAATCCTAAATCTCCAGACAAATAGTAATTTTCAAAATCATATTTCTTTACTAAATTTGGCACAAATTGAATATGATATTTTGTTTTTAAGTACAATTCATCAAGTTTTTTATACGTTTTTTCTATATCATCTTTATTACAATAAATATTATTCTTCCTAGCTCTACCAATATTTGAAACAAAAACTAATCGAACAGTTCTTATATTGAGATGATTTAACGCTAAATCAATAAGTGAATCTAATTTATCAATATTTAAATTATTAATAGTATACTGTATTGTAGTATTTTTATCTATTTGTTTTAGGTAATCTAAAAGACTTATAATATTATCATAAGAATTTTTATTTTGTCTAATAAAATTATGTATATTCTTATCCCCATCCACACTAATATTAATATAATCTATCATATCAAATATTTCTTTATCAAACATCATTCCATTTGTGAATATAGATACTTTCATATTTAATTCTTTTGCATACTTAATCAGTTCTTTTAAATAAGGAAAAGTCATACATTCTCCACCAGTAAACATTACATTATTTATGTTATCTTTTTTTAATTGGTCAATTAATTCCTTTACCAATTCATAATTTTCTTTAAAATCTTCTTTACTACTTTTAGCATCTAAGTAACAGTGCTTACAGCTTAAATTGCAATTATGAGTTAGTATAATATTTGCTTTATTTATCATTTTCTATCTCCATTCTAATATATTCAACAATAGGCATATATTGATAAGGATAGTGAGATAAATATTTTATAAATACTTTTTTACTATACTTAATAAATTCATTGTAAGAATCTGAGCTATAATATTTTTCTAATACATCAGTTATTTTTTTGTTATTAATATTACCGATTCTTAATTTATTATAAAATAAATCATGAGGATATACTTCAAAATCACTATTAATTGTTATATATTTGGGCAAACAACTTATTTCTTTTTTACAATGACATCCATCGCATAAATATGCATTACATGGATGTTCTCTCATCAAAAAGCTTGGAATAATATAACCATTTAAATTGATTCTTTTCCCATCTATTAATTCTGTTAATTCATTAAATGTTTCAAAAAATTTTGAAATATTATTAACATCTATGATAGGATTAATCATTATATTAGAATCATCTTTAATTATATCTGCAACTTTTTTAACATTATCATCTTTTAATGATATTAAATTAAATATATTATCACTTTTAATTATATTTGATTCATTAGTATTAACAAAAATAATATTATCAATAACATCATATTTTGGAATTTTAGTAATATTTGAATAAATCATTGCTAAGATATTTTCATTTTCAAATTTTTCTTTTAATATATCATATAACTCTTTAATATATTTTTCATCAATGTGAAATATAACTCTTTTAAAATTTTGTAATATAATTTCATTAGAATTATTATCTAATAAAATACTATAATCTTTTATATTTTTAAATTGTACTTCTAAAGTAGCATTTTCCATATCTAAATATTTTCGCATATATAATCACCTACTTCATTTAATATGCAATAAACATCATCTCTTGCTTCTATGCTACCATTTAATTGTAGTGCTCTTGCCCTACATCCCCCACTACATTTACCACATTTTTCATTTCTGTATTTACAATTCAAATTCTTAAATTTTGAATTCATTGCTTTCCAAATTTTCTTTACATCAAATGAATTAATATTACCAATTTTATATTGATCATATATTAAACTTGGGCAAATATAAATATTACCATCTGATTTTATATAAATAAATCTATCACCAATTCCACAATATACTGTAACGGCAGATTTATCTATTATATTTAAATATTTATCATATATATTCTTAATAATCTTTGCAGATTCTACAACATTTTCATTTAGATTTTTGGCTCTTCCTTCAGGAACAATTACATCTAATACACTTCTAACTTTTAAACTATCAATAAATTTAACTAAATCATCAATATCATTCTTATTATGCTCACCTATCATTGTATTAACTGATACTGTTACATTATTACTTTTTAGATCATTTATTGCATTAATAGTTTTATCAAAGCAGCCAATCTGTCCTCTAAATTCTTCGTGTGCTCTTTTATCGCATGAATCTATACTTGTTACAATATCTTTAACACCATATTTTAATATCATATTTTTATAATTATCATTATACACTGTTAAATTAGAAAAAATTCTAACTAACATCCCCGACTCATATAAATACTGTAATAACTCTTCAAAATATGGATAAAGTAAAGGTTCCCCACCGGTAAGATCAAATTGATACACTCCATTTAATGATGCATTATCAATTATTTTTTTCATAATATCAATGTCAAGTATTGTAGAATTATTATATGAGAAACTTCCATAACAATGTTTACATTTTAAATTGCACTTATTTGTTATTTCAGCAAAAATTCTTGCATTATTATATTTTTCTAATCTTTTTACATTATTGATATTTTTTTGTTTTTTAGTTGTTAAAATACCCATATCAAAAAGTTGATTTATAAACGAAGAATCATATATTTTTAATAAATCTTCCTCTTTATACTCATTATTTTTTATATCTTCTAAAACATCAAATGTGTCAGAATTTATATTATATTGAATTCTATTTAATCTGTCATAGGCAAATATATTATTTTCAAATTTATTATTTACAATAACTAATGAATCGTTTATATATACTCTCATTTTATCCCCTCACTTAATCTTTATTTTAAAAATGCATTGGCATTAAAGCCAATGCACTAGAAAAGTAGGATGCATATTAGTTACAGTGACAAACACCAACTGCCATGCAAGTTTCATTTTTCTTAACTTCTACTATTGTTATAGTAGGATTAATTTTTTTCATAGCCTTCCCTCCCTTTCTTATTTATATAAAATCATTACTGATTTTATATCATTGTATACTATAAAAATTATTACGTATTATCTTTAGAGCATATTATACCTATACAATTTGTAAATTATTATATATTTTTTCCAAAATTTGTCAATATTTTCTACTATTTTTCTTTTTTTTATATTTTAATAGCATAACTATTGCAATGGCAATTAATGCAAAGAATCCTATTGATAAAATTGTCAATATTATAGATCCTATAATGGATATTCTTTGAATTTCCAATTTATAATCATTTTCATTTCCATCTTCATCTATTATTACTAGTTCATACTTGTTATATCCAACTTTTAAATTTGTATTTTTAATTTCCTTACCATTATTAAATAATTTTAAAGTTGATTTTGAATCACTTAATATATAATCATAATCAAATTTTTTTGTCCAATAAAACACAAATGTACTTCCTTTTTTATTTTCAAATTCAATTACACTATCATTAACCTTGAATTCATTTATTACAACATTAGATTCAATAACTTTTCTTTTTATATTTAATTCATATGTTTTTTCGTTATCATTTTCTGCAGTTACTTTTATTTTTACTTTATTAATACCTGTTTTAGATAAATTATCAGTATTTCCTTCTATTTCATATTTAGATTTTATATCATTTAGAACAACATATATACTTATTGATTTTTTAGTCACTTCGTATTCCATAACATCAGAAATATTAGTAATTATATCATCTTCTATTTTAATACTTTTGATACTTACATCACTACTTTTAACTACTTCTTTATTTACATTGTTAGTCGAATCATTTTTCATAGAATTGTTATAATTATTCGATCCACTAGTTTGCCCTGCAGTTCCCTGATTTGTATTATGACCAGGGCATGGATCAGAATATATTGCATCTCCTTTTGCAAAATATCCATTACCATTAGTTGCAGCAACATGCCAATGTGTACCTCCATTTCCATCACTATGTAAACCATAAGTTATTCCATTTGGACATGTTTTTATGCTACTTTTTCTCAATCCACCACCTGTTGCAAATACATTTATTGGAATTATAAATAAAATAAATAATAATAAATACAAAATAATATTTTTATTAATCTTCATACTAAAACACCTACTCTATATACATTATATCACATACATAAAATATATAATATACTAAATTACTCTACAATACTATTTATTGTATAACAACTTTATTTTATTTATAAAAACTATATAATAATGATTCTATTTTCAGAAAGTAATTAGTAAGAAGTTTTAATTAATACATTTTTATGACATCATGACAGTAGTTTACCACCCCTATTTATTATTTTAGGGCATGGGGTCTCCCATACAGCGAATTTTTAGTGTCAGGAGTAAAAATTCAGAGCTGGCTAGGACATAAAAAATAATTTAATAATTAATAATATGAGAAAATCATATTATTTTTTTTACAATAATACCCTAGTAATTAATGGTGTCATTGATGTCATAATTATATTTTTATAAATTAAAAGAATTTAAAATATGATTTTAGACTATACTTTTTGCCAATTTCGGTACAAATAATTGAAGGAGATTTAATTTTTTTATAAAAAAATTTAAAAAGTTTTAAAAATAGACTTAACTTTTTACTGATTTTTGTACAAACAATTGAAGGACAAAAAATCTTTCAAAAAATTTAAAGGAAAGGATGTGAAAGATATGACTGCTGAAGAAACATTAAAATTAATTTCAAAACAATGGTGTAATTTAGAAGATTTAATGAAATTAGGTGAAATAGGAAGAAATAATGCATTAAAAATTAAAAAAGAAATTAGAAATAATTTAATAGAAAAAGGATATAAACTTCCAAATCATCATATTCCAATGAATGAAGTTATAAAGTATCTTAATATAGATATTAATTATTTAGAATCAAGAATAAAGAAAGGAGTATAAAATGAAATCTATAAATGAAATAAAATACATAAAGAAAGATTATATTATTGATGAAATTATGAGAACTAATGGATTATACTGCTTAATTGCATATCCAAAAGTTGGTAAATCTATGTTAGCACTTCAAATTTCAGATTGTATTGCTAATAATAAACCTTTTTTAGAATGTAATACAAATCACTCACCTATTTTATATATAAGTACTGAAAGTTCTGGTAATCAATTATTAGAAAGAATAAATATGATGAATATAAAATTTAAAGATAATGATTTTCAGTATATTGATAGAAATGAATATTCTAATTTTTTTTTAAAAGATTTAGAAGTAGATATTAGTGATTTTGCTAGAAATCAAGATGGTAAATTAGTAATTGTTGATATGTTAAAAGATATTGAATTTGATACTGAATACGATATTAATAGTTATCAAGATGTTGGTCAATATGTTTTACCAAAACTTAGATATTTGTGTAATGTGTATAATATATCAATTCTATTTTTACATCATTTAAACAAAAAAGGTAAATCATTAGGTAGTACAGCATTAGATGGATCGGTTGATGGAATATTAAAATTAGAACAATCTGAAAATAATAGTAAATATTATAAATTGAATATTACAAATAGAGATTATGAAAGTAAGGAGTTTCATTTAAAAAAAGATGATAATTGTATTTTAAATATTACAAATGAATTAAATGAAAGTACTATGCCTGAAGCATTAATATTTTTAGTAAATTATTGTTCTAAACATAAAGATATTACAATAACTGCTACTGAACTTGCTAACAAATATAATAAACCTATACTTCCATCAGTATATGGAACATTAATTCATAAATACATTAAGGAATTAGAAAAAGAAGGATTAAAAATTGAGTATCATAGAAAAAGTAATGAAAGATTATATCACTTTTTATATGAAGAACCTAATATAGAATTCGAAGATATCATGTCCTAGCCAGCTCTGAATTTTTACTCCTAGCATTAAAAATTCGCTGTATAGGAGGACCCATACCCCACAAAAAAATATATTAAATAAAATATTCATATCACTTCTAATTTTATATTTAAACGGTCTAAATTTCGTGTTAAAATAGATTTAGGAGTGAGTGATTGTTTTGTAAGAAAAGGAGGTAAAATGGCAACAAAACTATTACCACAAAATAGATGGACTAAAGATGGTAGAAAATGGATTTTTTATCAATGGATTCCATCATTAAATGGAACTAGAACTAAATATACATCTAAAGCATACTTTACTAAAAAAGAAGCTCTTATTGCTGAAAGAGATTTTGTTAGTAGTTCAAATAATTATATTGATTGTAAAAATATGACATTTAAAGAATTGTATACACAATATTACGAATATCAAGAAGATAAAGTTAAACAAACTACTTTAAAGACTTATAAAGATAGAATTAGATATATGAAAATATTTGATAAAATTAAAGTAAAAGATTTAACTTACAAGCATTATGAAATTTGGAGAAAAGAAATAAATAAACTAGATATTAAAACTAGTTATAAAAATGATATTCAAAAATTTATTAAAAGTGTACTTAATTGGGGTATAAAAAGATATGGATTTGAAATCAATATGTTTTATATGCAAATGGAAACTTTTAAAAATCCTAATGAAATTGAAGAAGATATGGAAATTTATACTTTTGATGAATTTCAACAATTCATAAGTAAAGAAAAAGATATTAAATATATATGTTTATTTGAAACACTATATTATGATGGACTTCGTAAAGGTGAATTAAGAGGTCTAACTTGGAATGATATTGATTTTAAAAATAAAATAGTTAGAATTAATAAAAATGTCGTATCTATAGGTGGTGAAGGTTCTAAGTCATATAATCTAACTACTCCAAAGACTAAAAAAAGTATTAGAACACTTCCAATACCTGATATATTAATTAATCATTTAAAACAATTATTTGAAGAAAATACAAAATATTATGGTTTTAATAAAAAATGGTTTGTATTTGGGACAGATCAACCTATTACTAATTTTAAAATACGAGATAGAAAGAATAAAATCGCAAAAGAAGCTGGATTACATTGTATTAGAGTTCATGATTTTAGACATTCATGTGCATCTCTATTAATTAACAATGGTGCAAATATAACAGTAGTTGCAGAATATTTAGGTCATTCTAAAATCGATGAGACATTAAATACCTATGCACACATGTATAAAAGTAGACTTATAGATGTTGTAAATTCAATAAATAAAATAACTTTTAATGTATAATAATACCCTATATGGGTGTGTAGATGGGTGTGTAGAACCTATCTAAATTACTAAAATCCCTTATTTTATAACAAAAAATGGAGCCTAATGGCTCCTTCAGGGGGTTTTGGTTGCACTTTCACCTTAACTTGTAAAAGCGCTTACGTAACATATCGTTACGCTATAATAATAATATTATATTTTTTTTAAATTGTCAATCCATATTTATATTTTCTTTTAGTATATTTTTAAGTAATTTATAATCATCTATATTATCTAATATTTTATTTGTATCATCTTTTGCTTTTAATACCAAATCATAATCTTTTGTTAAATTTGCTATTTTAAATGACATATCTCCACTTTGTCTTATACCAAATAAATCACCAGACCCTCTTAATTTTAGATCTTCTTGTGCAAGTGTAAATCCATCTGATACTGTCTCCATTATATTTAATCTTTCTGAATCTTTATTAGTCATTAATATGCAGTAAGACTGAAAATCATTTCTTCCTACTCTACCTCTAAGTTGATGAAGAGTTGCAAGTCCAAATTTATATGCATCAAATATAACAATCATAGTAGCATTTTTAACATCTACTCCTACTTCTATTACTGTAGTAGATATTAATATATCTATTTTTTGGTTTAAATAATCATCCATTATTTTATCTTTTTCTTTAGGTTTCATTTTACCATGAAGTATACCTATATTTTTATCTTTAAATGCTAATTTAAATTTATGTTCTAACTTTTTAATATCCTCTTGTTCATCTTCTGAATCTTCTATTAAAGGTGATATTATATATACTTGATGATTATTATCTAATTCTTCTTTAATTTTAAATAAAACCTTTTTAATATCTTTATTATCGACTACTTTAGTTATTATTTTCTTTCTACCTGATGGCATCGTATTAATAATAGATATATCCATATCACCATAGATAGTAAGTGCATATGTTCTTGGTATTGGAGTTGCACTCATATAAAGTACATCTGGAAGATTACCTTTATTTCTTAAATTATTTCTTTGATTTACTCCAAATCTATGTTGTTCATCTGTTATTACAAGTCCTAAGTTATTATATTCTATTTCATCTTGAATAATTGCATGTGTTCCTATAATAATATTAGAAGTACCATCTTTTATTCTTTCATAAGACTCTTCTTTTTGTTTTTTAGTCATACTTCCAACAAGTAATTCTATATTTATATTATAATTTTTTAATAAATTTGTAATATTATTAAAATGTTGTTTAGCAAGTACTTCAGTTGGTACCATAAGTGCTGATTGATAACCAGATAAATAAAGAGAATACATAGCAATAATAGCTACTATTGTTTTTCCTGATCCTACATCTCCTTCAAGTAATCTATTCATTCTTTTACTTGAATTTAAATCATTTATAATGACTTTAATAGCTTCCTTTTGATCAATAGTTAGTTCAAATGGTAATTCATCTATAAAACTATTTACTTTGTCTATTTTTATATTTCTTTCATAACCTATATTAAGTTCATTATTTCTTCTTTTTAAAGCATTAATTTTAAGCATAAATAAAAATAATTCTTCATACTTACATCTATCTAAATACTTATTTATATTAATTTTAGTTGGATTATGTATTTGTTTTAATGAATTTAATTTAGAAGGAAAATTGTATTTATTAATATATTCATTTGGAATATAATCAATTATATTTTCTTCAATTAATTCTTGATTAATTATTTTATTAATTGTTTTATTATTAAGTCCTTTTGTTAAATGATAAACTGGTTCAATAATAGTATTACCCTCTAAATCAAATAATTTAATATCTGAAGCAGTTAATATGTTTTTTACCTCATCATATTTTCCTATAACTGTTATAGTTTTTCCTATGTTTAAATTATTTTTAAGAAATACCCTATTATATATAACTACATTAATAAGTTTTTCATTTGTATTTAATTTAAAAGATAATCTGTTCATTCTTTTAAAGAAATTAATAGTAGGATTAGTTTCTATTATTCCTGATATAATAACAGTTTCTTCATATAAAGAAGTTTGTTTTAATACATCATATCTATATGGATAATAATCAAGTAAATCACTTATATTAAATATATTTAATTTATTTAAAAGGTCTACTGTTTTAGGACCTACTCCTTTAATATCTTTAAGTTGTTTCATAAATGTTACTCCTTATAAAATAATTATAACATATTTTTAAAAAAGTATTGACAAATATCAAAAAATCAGTATTATAATGTCTACCAATTCCCAAATGGCGAATTGGTGCTAGTATCACACTAGCCAACCCCTTTTTATTCTTTTTTATGAAGTCGCCTCTCAGGGGGGAGCGACTTCTTTTTTTTTATTAAAAAAGTGTTCTTATTTAGAACACTTTTCTTTATTTTATTTTTAAATTTTTATAATAATTAAACCTTTTAATAGCATTTTGTTTATTCTTATCAAGTAATTCTTTAGCTAGTTTTTCTGATACACTTTTTATCATTGTATATCTATTTTCACCATCTAAGAATTCTTCATATTTATCAAAGTCTGGATTTTGATAATCTAAAGTAAACTCTTTTTCATTTGAATTATATCTAAATATTGGAAAATAACCACATTCAACAGCTAATCTTTCTTCCTCAATAGATTTACTCATTCCTTTTTTAATACCATGATTAATACATGGTGCGTAAGCTATTATTAAAGATGGGCCATTATGTTTAGCTGCTTCTTTAAAAGCTTTAATCGTTTGGTTCATATTAGCACCTAATGATACCTGAGCAACATATACATTATCATAAGTCATCATCATTTTAGCTAGATCTTTTTTATTTGTTTTTTTACCATTTGATGAAAACTTAGCTACAGCACCTATATTAGTTGCTTTACTTGATTGTCCACCAGTATTTGAATATACTTCAGTATCAAGCACTAATATATTAACATTTTCACCTGATGCCATTACATGATCTATTCCAGCAAAACCAATGTCATAACTCCATCCATCACCGCCAATAATCCATACATCCTTATTTTGTATATATCCTTTATAAGGAAGTAGTTCAGGTACTTCATCATAATTAATATTTTCCATTATTTCCTTAGTAATGTTAGAATTATCTTTATTAATAAGCCATTTATTAAACATTTCTATATTTTTAATACCTAGCTTACCTGTAAGTTTTTCTTTCATTATATTAGTTATTTTATTCTTTGTTACATCTATGGTCATTCTCATACCAAGTCCATATTCTGCGTTGTCTTCAAATAATGAATTAGACCATGATACATTATATGGTATTCCAGGTAATGAACCACCATAAATAGATGAACAACCTGTAGCATTTGCGATTATAATAGAATCATTAAATATTTGAGTAAGCATCTTTATATATGGAGTTTCACCACAACCTGCGCATGCACCTGAATATTTAAATAAAGCTTCATTATATGCAAGTCCTTTAGCTGTTGTATCTAAATATAATTTTTTATTAGTAACATTTTTAATAACATTATTAATTCTTTCTACTTCTTTAGCATCTTTCATCATTATTGCTTTAGCACCTAATTTACCAAGACATGTATTTGCACAAACTCCACATCCAGTACAATTTTCATAAGAGAATTCTAAAGCAAATTTTAAATCTTTATTACCTATACAATCAGTTACTACTACATTTGGATTATTTTTTATTTCTTCTTCAGTTAATAATTTAGGAGTAATACATCCATGTGGGCACACTATAGAACAATGATTACACTGAATACAATTTTCTTTTATCCATCTTGGAAGATTTTCTGCTATATCTCTTTTTTCTTTTTTAGATGTATCACATTCATATGTTCCATCTTCATGTTCAATAAATTCTTTAACAGATAATTCTTCTCCTCTTAAACTTGATATATAATCAAATACACCAGCTAATTCTTTTTCATTTACTTCTAATTCTTTCCATGAAGAATCAACTTCTATTTCTTTAATATTATCTACCACTTCTTTTATAGAAGAAATATTATTATTAACTATTTCTTCTCCTTTTTTAGAGAATTTATTAATAATAGATTTTTCTAATCCTTCTAAGTATTCTTCATATGGAAGTAATTTAGTAATATATATTATAGCTGTTTCCATAATAGTACTTATTTTATTTGGAATATTATTTTTAGTTGCAATTTTATTTGCATCTATTATATATGTTTTAATATTATTTTTAGCAAGCTCTTTTTTTATTTTATTTGGAATTACTTTAATACCTTTATCAGTATTAAGTATAAATATACCATTTTTTCTTATTCCTTTAAGAATATCATATCTTTTTAAATATATATCTTTTGTGCATACAACTATATGTGGATTTTCTACTAAATATGTGCTTCTAATTGGAGTTTTATCTATTCTTATATGACTTATTGTTACTCCACCTGATTTTTTAGAATCATATTTAAAATAGCCTTGAGTAAATCCTTCTGTACTTTCACCTATTTGTTTTACTATATCTTTAGATGCCGAAATCATTCCATCTGATCCATATCCATATATAAGCATTTCTATATTCTTTTTATTATTTTTTATTTTAGATGGTTTTAAACTTTTATTTGTTACATCATCTTTTATACCTATTGTAAATGAATTAATAGGATTTTTAGAATCTAAATTCTTATATACAGCATATAAATCTTCTAAAGTAGTATTTTTAGATGATATACCATATCTTCCACCTATTATGTATGGTTTATTTTTTACATCATTAAATATATTAACTATATCTGAGTATAGTACATCAAATCCATTTGATTCTTTTGCTCTATCTAAAACTGCAATTTTTCTTACTGTTTTAGGCATTACATCAATAAAATATTTTTTAGAAAAAGGTCTAAATAAGTGCACTTCTATTAAACCAACTTCTTCACCTTTATCATTTAATAAATCTATAAGTTCTTTAATTGAATCACAAATAGAACCCATAGCTACAATTACTTTAGTAGCAGTTTTACTTCCATAATAATTAAATGGTTTATAATCTGTTTTAAACTTTTTATTTATTTTCTTCATATAATCATTAACTATATCCGGCATTTTTTCATAATATTTATTTCTTACTTCTAAATTTTGAAAATAAACATCTTCATTTTGAGTTGTACCCTTTATTTTTTTATTTGAAAGTATACTTTCTTTTCTAAAATTATCTATTTTATCAAAAGGTACTATATCTTTAATATCGTCCATTTCAAACATTTTTATTTTATTTATTTCATGGCTTGTTCTAAAACCATCAAAAAAGTTTACAAATGGTAGTCTTCCATCAATCGAAGATAAATGAGATATAAGTGTCATATATGGTACATCTTGTACTGATGAAGATGCTAGAAAAGAAAAACCTGTACTTCTTGCAGCATATATATCAGAATGATCTCCAAATATACTAAGAGCATGAGTTGCAACTGTTCTAGATGCTACATTTATAACGCATGGAAGCATTTCTCCAGCTATTTTATACATTGATGGTATCATTAAAAGTAATCCTTGTGATGCAGTATAAGTATTTGCAAGTGTTCCAGAATTAAGTGATCCATGACAAAGTGCAATAGCACCTGCTTCACTTTGCATTTCAACAACTTTTACAGTATTACCAAAAATATTTTTTCTTCCATTTTGTGACCATTTATCAATATTTTCACTCATAACAGAAGCAGGTGTTATTGGATAAATACCTGCCACCTCTGTAAACATGTATGATACATAACTACATGCTTCATTACCATCTATAACTTTATAATTTTCCATAATATTCACTTCTTTCATTAATTCTATCAAGTTTATAATATGCATCTAACATATCATCAATTCTTTCAAAGTCATCTTCATTTTTTTTAAATCCAGCATGATATTTAACTTTTACTTTTATATTTTCATTATAAAAATCCATTTCATTTTGAATTTTATATAAAATTTCTTTTTGAAATTCATTTATTTTATCTGGTAAGAATATTAATATATCAGAACCTGCGGTATTATATAGCGGTGAAACAAGTTCAAAACAAATTGTATTATAATATTTTGGAAGTAAATTAAACCATGTAATATCTTCTTCTATTTCTTCTTTTTGTAAATCTTTAGAAAAATATTTTGCAAATAAGAATTGTGCTGCTGAGTCATGTCTATATGTTGATGTTGAAGTATGTATTTCATAATTATCTGGCATAATAAATCCTACAGCACATGCTCTTGAATTATTTTTATATAATTGATACCAAGAATATACATTATAATTAGCTTGTTCTTGTAATTCTTCTTTTTCTTTTTTCTTTTCTTGAATTTGTTGTTTTTTCTCTTTTAAGAAATCTTTCATGTTCATTTACTATCACCTTTATATAATTATATCACAAATAAAAAAATAACTAAATGTTTAGTTATTTTATTTATTTTTAACTTTTGCATCAAATTTCTTTCTTTCTTCAGTGTTTAATATTTTCTTTCTCATTCTAAAGTTAAGTGGTGTTACTTCTACAAGTTCATCTGTATTTATATATTCAAGTGCATATTCTAAAGTTATTACTCTTGGTTTTTTAAGTACTACTGTATGGTCTTTACCTGCACTTCTAGTATTAGTTAAGTTCTTACCCTTAACAACATTTACAGCAAGGTCATTTTCTCTATTATTTTCACCAACAATCATACCTTCATAAACATCTACACCAGGTTCTACAAACATTATGCCTCTTTCTTCTAATGCTCCAAGTGCATAAGCAGTTGTCTTACCATTTTCCATAGATACAAGTACACCTAAAGATCTTTCTCCAACATCAGCATCTGCTTTTGGTAAATATTCTTTAAATGTATGATTAAGTATTCCATATCCTTTAGTCATTGTCATAAAATCAGTTGAGAATCCTATTAAACCTCTTGATGGCACTGTATAGTTTAGTTTTACTACATTTGGAAGATTATCCATGGATACCATAGTACCTCCTCTTCTTCCAAGTGCTTCAATTACTGAACCTACGTTTTCTTCTGGAGTTTCAATTTGTACATCTTCATATGGTTCACATATTACACCATCTATTTCTTTTAATATTACTTCTGGTTTAGATACCTCTAGTTCATATCCTTCTCTTCTCATATTTTCAATTAATATTGATAAATGAAGTTCTCCTCTTCCTGAAACTATCCAGCTCTCAGCATCATTTTCTTTTATTTTAAGTGATACATCACTTTCTGCTTGTTTTCTAAGTCTTTCTTGTATTTTAGATGCTGTTACAAATTTACCTTCTTTACCAGCAAATGGTGATGAATTTACACCAAATGTCATTTGAAGAGTTGGTTCATCTATTCTAAGAAGAGGAAGTGCTTCTTCTTTTCCATCTGTACATATAGTTTCACCAACTTCTAAATCAGGAAGTCCTGAAATAGCTATTATATCTCCTGCGGAAGCTTCATTTACTTCTATTCTTTTAAGCCCTAAATAACCATATATTTTTTGTACTCTAAATTTTTTAATTGATCCGTCTAATCTTACACATGATACCATTTCATTTACTTTAATTTTACCTCTTGTAACTGTACCAACACCTATTCTTCCAACATAATCATTATAATCAAGTAGTGCTGGTTGAAATTGAAGTGGACTATCGATATCACTATTTGGAGCAGGTATTTCATTTATAATTAAATCAAGTATTGGATCCATTGTTTTCTCTTGAGTAGATAAATCATCAGAAAGTGAACATGTTCCATTAACAGCAGATGCATAAACTACTGGAAATTCTAATTGATCTTCAGTTGCATCAAGTTCTATTAATAATTCTAATATTTCATCTATTACTTCACTGCATCTAGATGATGGTTTATCTACTTTATTTATAACTACAATTGGTTTTAAGCCTGCTTCCATTGCTTTTTTAAGTACAAATTTAGTTTGTGGCATAACTCCTTCATAAGCATCTACAACTAAAAGTACTCCATTAACCATATGCATTATTCTTTCTACTTCACCACCAAAGTCAGCATGACCTGGAGTATCAAGTATGTTTATTCTATATCCTTTATAATTAATTGCAGTAGGTTTAGCAAGTATTGTTATACCTCTTTCTCTTTCTATATCATTTGAATCCATAGCTCTTTCATCTACTTGTTCATTTTCTCTAAAAGTTCCTGATTGTTTAAGTAATTGATCAACAAGTGTAGTTTTACCATGGTCAACGTGTGCGATAATTGCTATATTTCTTTTTTCCATAATACTTCTCCCTTTTTTTAAACCTATGATATTATAGCACATTTTAAAGAAAATACAAATATTTTTATTATTTACTTTACAAAAAAAACATTTCTTAAAGAAATGTTTTTAATATTTTTACTAATCACAACCACATTCAGATGAACCATCAGCATTAATCAAACAATAACAGTTACTAAGAGGTGAATAACACATTGCTATGCCATCAACATCCAAACTACACTCTACTTGATCATCAGTTGGTTGAAATCCTACCGATAATGAGACATTACCATAATATGAATCATCATCTATATGTAAATCTTCTGGGTTTACATTTGGAACTTG
Organism: Bacilli bacterium; assembly: GCA_017459965.1. Taxonomy (GTDB): domain Bacteria; phylum Bacillota_I; class Bacilli_A; order RF39; family UBA660; genus CAG-433. Next base: position 16,343 of record JAFUBW010000014.1, on the reverse strand, counting down.
TAAAAATCTATTATATAAGGCTGCTACATATCCACTACTATTTGAGCACGATGTTCCATTTAATGTTCCACAGTCCCAATTATGTGCTCTTAAACAAACTATATCTCCATTCATGTTACCACAAACTTCTTTTACACCTGTTGTATTATTATTTTGTATCCAATATGGAATAGTACTTGTGTTTAATGATGAAGCTTGTGCTTGTGCTCCTCCGCTAGTATAATAATATGTTATATCATCAGATTGTTCATTACCACCAGATTGTTCATTACCTGAATCACCACTACTTGATCCTGAATCTCCTGATCCACTTGATGATGAACTACTACTTCCTTGTTCCCATATCCAATTTGCACTTATATTTGTATTTATTTCACTTTGTTCATATACTCCATTATTATTATCTTGATCTTTATATTCTACTTTTAAATAACAATATGTTATTTCATTTGGTTCTAATACACTATTTGTTGTTACTTCTGTTCCTTCTCTTGCATTTGATTCATAACATTTTACTTCATAATTTATTACATTATCATTATTATTTGTTATTGTTGTTGTAAAGTTACTTAACGCTGCTGCTATTGTTCCTTCATTTATTATTTCAAAATTATATTTTATATAGTCTCCTGGTTGTTTTAATATTACATTTACTTTATCTATTTTTGTTATATTTGGTGCTAGTGTTTGCTCTATCTTTGTATCATCATATTGGGCTGTATTACTATGTGTTACTCCACTTACTGTTACTGTGTTTTGTGTCATATTTGTCCAATTTTGAAAATGTATATTCCATTTGGTTGCGGCTACATTTGTTGTTCCATTTATTTGTAATCTTGTACTTAATGCTGCAAATGCTACACTCATACTTATTACTCCTACTATTAATACTCCTAATAGTATATTTTTATTTCTTCCTTCCATTTTTTTACTCCTTTTCTATTTTATACTTCAATTTTACACTTTATCAAATAATTTTGTCAATTAAAAAAAATATATAATGTAAAGTAAAAAAGAATTACATGAATTCTTTTAATTTTTCTATTTCACCTTGTTGGAATTTTAAAAAGTCTTTACCAAGATTATATATTTTTTTATCTACAGTATCTTTATATCTTTTTAATTTAGTTTCCATATCTACTATTCCCATAGTAATTCCTTCTGTTAACATGTGAGCTATATTAGAATCACTATTATCGTTCTTAACCTCTTTTTTTATCCCCATAGAAGAACCCATTTTTGCCATTAATCCATTTGTTTTAAGTTCATAACCATGTTTCTTTATTAGTTTTTTCGATTCATCTTGAAATTTATTATATTCTTTCATTTCATCATCTGCCAAAGCCTTTATTTTATTATCTTTTTCATTTAAATCTTTTAATAATTGTTTTATTGTAAATACACCCATTTCACTATTTTTATAAATATATTCTAATAATTCAATATTTTCATCCATATTATCACCTTCCTATATTTATTATTATCTATTTTTTAGTATTTATTCATTGACATAATTATTTAATTATATATAATACTACTAAAGTTGGTGGTAATATGTCATATGGTTTAATTAAAAATAATCTTTTTAATAATGTAATTATTAGTGATAATGAATTAATGGATTATATAAGCACTAGAATAACTGAAGAAAATTTAAAAGATTTAGTTTCATTTATTAATATATGTGATTATGGAGAATCATATTATAATCCAGAAAGTAAAGAATTAGTTATTAATAGTGAAGAAATATTTGAAGAAAATATTGATGAAGAAATACCTGATTTATTAAAATTAATTAGTAAGGAAGATAAAAATAAATATAAACTTGATAATCCAAATTTAGGAAATATTTATAATTTATTTACTATTAATCATGAAATTAATCATTTGATTCAAAAAAATGAAATTATAAATAATAATGATAAATTAAGATCAGAGTTATTCTCTTTTGGTAAAATAATTGAATTTATGGATGATAGATTTTTTAAATCATTTTATTATAAAAAATATCATGATAGATTTTATAATGAGTATAATGCCAATATAGAGGCATATTATGAAGTTATTTCACTTCTTGAAGCTTATAAACTAAATAATATAGAAAATGATTTAATTTTAACTAATCAAATATTAAGTAAACATTTATTATATTTATATAGTGATATTGATAAAAGAAATAAATATTCTACTCCTATTGTTAATTCATTAAAATTATATAAACATTTACTTAAAACTTTAAAATTGCATGATGTTGAAGTAAGTTTTGATACTAATATAATAGATACAATAAAAAAAGAAAAACCAAATACACAACTAGATAAATTATTACTTGGTTTTTCTATAAATAAAGATACACATAAATATTTAAAATGTGTATCTTCTGGTAAAATTAAAACTTTAAATTTATTTAATGATATTAATTATTAATACCATGATGTACTTCTTTAGTATATTCATTTATATTTGAAAATGTATATCCTAAATTAAGTGCATCTTTTATTATGCCATCTAGTGAATCTTTAGTTGATACTTTAGTATCATGCATAAGTACCATATTTATATCTCTATCACTATTTTGAAGTGCGCCTATTACATTTGAATATTCTTGTTCACTATTGGCTCCTCCTGCATCATTTGAATCTATATTCCAATCATAATATTTATATCCTTTTTCATGAAGAGAACTTGATAGTCTACTCATAATACCTAGATTATAGGCTCTTGAAACTGTATTTGAACTTCCACCTGGTAATCTTACATATTTGCTTTTAATACCAGTATATTTATAAACTAAATTACTAATATTATTTAAATCTTCAAAATATGCTTCATCTGATGAATATACATAACTATACTTATGCGTACAAGTATGAAGTGCGATAGTATGGCCTCTTTTAATTATTTCTTTACTAATATTTTCTAAATTATCAGAACATGTTACAAAAAAAGTTGCTTTTATGTTATATTTATCCAGTGTATTTAATATATCCATTGTATATTCAGAAGGTCCATCATCAAATGTTAAATATATTACTTTTTTATTATAAGTGACTTGATATTTATTTAATTTTTTTTCTAATTCTTGCTTTGTATTTTGATTTTCTTTTGTTTGTTTTTGAATATTTTTACTTTCTCTTATTTCATTTTGTATTTTTTTATCTATTTTATTTTCTTTTTTTTCTAATTTTTCATATATAGCAATTTTTTCATTAACAGGTATTATTTTTTCTTGATATATTTTTTTTACAAATATTGCAGTTATTGATATTGTTACAATAAAGATTAGTGATAAAATTAAAAATACTATTTTATTTTTCATATTCTTTTACCTTTTCACTTAAAGTATTAATATAATTATTCATATTATCTAATTGTTTTTTCTTTGCAATATTTTCTTCTTTTATCTTTTTATATTCATTTTCTTTTATTTTAATTTTTCTTTCTTTATTTTCAATTTGTTTATCAATATTTTTAGATATTTTATCATATTTATTAATTGTTATATTTGATGAAACAAATACAAATATAATAAATACAATTAAAACAAATAATATAATACCTATAATCTTATCTTTCATACTACACTCACCTTATATATATAATAACATATTTTCAATTAAATAAAAGACCTAATTTAATTATTAGGTCTTTTCAAATATGTCATATTTTCATATGACATTTATATTATTATCTTAAAAATTTTTTTTATACATTATTTTTTAAAAAAATTTAAAAATTTACCTACTCTAAATGTTATTTTTTCAGAGTTTTTTATTGCGATTGATTTACCAAAAGCTTTACCTGTTATTGTAAGAGATGCGATTAAGGCTGTTATTATAAGTACCATAAAAGATGTATTTATATTAAATTTAACAGATAATGTAGTTGCAACTAATACACCAGCAGAACCAGATACAACACCGCATACATCTCCTACTACATCATTACAAATAGAAGCTAGTTTATCTGAATTTTTTAAAAGTTTTACTGAATGATGTGATCCTTTTACTTTTTTTGATGCCATTGAATGAAATGGTGTTTCATCTTGTGCAGTAATTGCTACTCCAATCATATCAAATATAATAGCTATAAATATAAATAATAATATTATAATAATTCCAAATATAACATTAATTTTTGGTATTAAACTTTCACTTGTTAATGACATTACTATCGATAAACAAAAAGATAATGCACATACTGTTATAAGCCAACCAAATCTACTTTCTTGTTTTTTCATTTTATCACCACTTCTATTATAACATAAAAAAACCAGTTATATCTGGTTTGTTTACTTAAAAATATGATTGGTATCAATATAATTAACTTTGCGTCATAGGTCAAGTAGGATTTCCCACGAATCAACTTTTCGTTACCAAAAAGCGGTTCCCCTTTAATGATTGTATATACAGTCACCTAAGTATACGACTTGATTGCCACTTAGTACGCACTGCAAACTTATATTGATATACAGCCTAGGAGATTTCCTCACTGATTTATCTATTATTAGTCTTTTTTGCAAATACAATTTCATATAAATAATCCGTATAAATAATTTTGGCCATTAATTAATTTACACTCTTTATAATCCCAATATATTCACTCAAGGCAAGCTACTCTACCCAAAGCTTTCGCCTCAAAGTAGGTTTAATCTTAATTCGTACTGTTTTCGGTTTAGCACAAGATTAAGTCTCTACGCTATATGGGATCTGCTTATATGCCATTATAAGTTCCCCATATAACTATCCTTCCAGCACCCACCCGAATCTGGGCGAAACAAGCAAGCACAAGAAGTTTCACAGGTATGCTCTTTAACGAATTTTTAGGCTCGTCTTCATAATAGATGTATCAACTAGGATACTGCACCCTTCATACGCATATAATCTTACCATATTTTAGTGTTTTTGTCAAAAAATATGGCTACTTTATAATATGCAAAAAAAAGAAGAAAATTACTTTTCTTCATAACAATAATACATATTATAAGTTTTAGTATTCATAAGAATACCTTGCTTTTTAGTAGCAACTGCAGTTATACCAAATTCATATTCTGAATTATAGTCTTCCTCTTGTTTAATACCTTCATTATAATATTCATCACCATCTAGTTTAACATTATAATAAGCATATGATCTATCACCATTAGTTTTATCTAAATCTGTAAATGTATAAGTTCCTTTTACATAATTTTTATCAGTTTCATTATATTTTCCCCACATAAAAGTATTATCATTATTAAGTTCAAATCTTACTATATAATCTCCTTTTTCTCCTGAACCATCAAAACTTTTACAATTATATTTACCTGCTACATAATTATCAGATGTACTTCTATCTAGTTCATTATAAAATTGATTTAGAGATTTTTTAAATTCATCATTATCTATATTATTTGATGCCTCATCCACTAAAGCACCTATTAATACAATTGAAATAATAAAACATATAATTGAAATTATAAATGCGAATACATTTAATATTATACCTGATATTTTTTTTCCTTTCTTAACTTTATTAACTATTCCTAATATTAAACCAATTATTGAAAGAGGTATTGTTATAAATATAGGAAAAAGTATTATACATGTAAATGATAGTATCAATGATATAATACCAATTACTAATGATGCTGTTCCTAAGCCTTCTTTTTTATTATTTGTTTCTTTTACGCCCTCAGTTAAAGATGCTCCACATTTTGAACAATATTTAACATTTTCATTATTTTTTTCTCCACATTTTGGACAATACATATTTATCAACTCCTTATAAATATATAATAACAAAATTATATTATTTATTCAACAATATATGATATAATTATTATGGTGATGTAAATGAAAAAAATAAGAGTTAATATGCTTTCTATGGCAGATAGTGTTGATGGACAAGGTGTTGGAAGTGCATATTTAGAATTAATGAAGCTTTTAAAGGAAGATGGTAAAGATACTTTTGAAATACTATTAAATGATAAAATTAAAAATAGTGATATTATTCATGCACATACTGTTGAACCTAGAAACTATTTAAAAATAAAAAGAGCTAAAGTTCCAACAGTAGCTTATGTTCATTTTTTACCTGATACTTTGGATGGATCAATTAAACTTCCTAAACCTATTTTTAAAATATTTAAAAAATATGTTATTTCTTTTTATAAAAGTGCTGATAATTTAGTAGTTGTTAACCCTATTTTTAAAAAAGATATGATTAAAGCTGGTTTAAAAGAAGAAAAAATAACTTATATTCCTAATTTTGTATCTAAAGAAAAATTTTATAAAAAAACTGATAAAGAAATAATAGATATTAGAAAAAAATATAATTTAGATAAAAATGATTTTGTAGTTTTAGGAGCTGGTCAAGTACAAAACAGAAAAGGTGTTTTAGATTTTGTAGAGGTTGCAAAAAAACTTCCTGATATTAAATTTATATGGGCTGGTGGATTTTCTTTTGGTGCAATTACAGATGGTCATGAAAAGTTAAAAAAAGTTATGGATAATCCTCCTAAAAATGTTAAATTCTTAGGAATAATTCCAAGATCAGATATGAATGATTTATTTAATGCATGTGATTTATTATTTGTTCCATCTTATAATGAATTATTTCCTATGACTATACTTGAAGCATGTTCTACTGATACTCCTATTTTGTTAAGAGATTTAGAATTATATGAAGATATATTATTTAAAAAATATTTAAAAGCAGATAATAATGAAGATTTTGCAAAAATAATAAAGAATTTAAAAGATGATAAAAAATTATATAAAGAAGCAGTTGAAAATGCTAAATATATATCTAAGTTTTATAGTAAAGATAATATTTATAAAATGTGGAAAGAATTTTATACAAATATAATAAAAAAAGAAAAGTAATAAATACTTTTCTTTTTATTTACCAAATGCCATTAAAATAATTCCACCTATTATTAGAATTGCTCCAACAATTGATATTACACTTAATGATTCCTTAAATATAAAATGACCTACTAATAATACTAATATTTGAACTATTCCAGTTACTATTGGAACCATAGTTGATAAATCATATTTAACTACCATTCTTTGCCATAAAAGAAAACTTACTAAATATAAGAAGAAACCTAAAAATGTAACTGCACCTATTTTAAATGTAAATCCATTTTTAAATGACAATGAAAGAGAATCACCACCAAGTTTCATAAAAGTTATTCCACCAGTTGTACAAAATAGATAAATTATTGTTAAAATATATTTCATTTATTTTTCTCCTTTACTTCACTTTTTAATAATGATAATTCTTGAATTAACAATATTGTTTTTTTCTTTTGACCTGCAATCATAATAGTTAGTGCCATTGTTAATAAAAGTAATAAACCTATTATTATACCTATAACCATGTTTGACATAGCTTCAAAACCAAGTGTTTTAGATATAATAGTAAATAAACCTGGAAATAATGCTACTACTAAAATCAAAAGAGAAAACAAGTACCATAATAAAGAATATTTTATTGGAATTCTATCCTTTTTTAAATAATGAGAAGTTATAATTATTAAACATATTGAAACTACAACTAAAGTTATAATTAAAGATTTAGACATTATTTATACCTCCTAAATTTAATTATTAATAAATATAAAGACACATTTAGCATATAATATACATTTTTCCATGCTTTTATTGAAGATTCTCCACCTTGTCTTTCCTTCATCTTTACTGGAACCTCTTCAACTTTATATCCCTTTTTTATTATTTCAGCTGTTGTAACTGGTTCGGGATATTCACTAGGATAAGAATTAGCAAAATCTTTTATTATTTTTTTGTTACAAGCTCTAAATCCAGATGTTGTATCATATATTTTTTTATGACTAGCAAATTTTATTAAATGAGATATTATTTTTATTCCTACTCTTCTTGAAAATGATGATTTAAATCCCTCTGCTTTTTTATCAATAAATCTAGATCCAATTACTAATTCAGCATTATCATTTATAATAGGATTTATTATATCTTTAACATAATTTACATCATGTTGTCCATCCCCATCAAATTGCACTGCTATATCATAATTACTATAACATGCATATTTATATCCAGTTTGAACTGCTCCTCCTATACCTAAGTTATTAATTAAATCAATAACAGGTATATTATTCTCATGACATATTTTACTTGTATTGTCTTTTGAACCATCATTTATAACTATAACATCATAATTAGTCTTATATTTTTTATTATAATCAATTATAGACTTATAAGTATCTAATATATTCTCTTCTTCATTATAAGCTGGTATTATTATCAAAACTCTCTTCATACACTACTCCTTTATTTTGTAAATATAAATATTATCATTATTATATATTTCATTAATATGCTGAATATAATAATCCGGAAAAATAAGTTGTTTGTCACTAATTATATAATCAATTCTTAATTTTTTTATATCATTATAATTTAAATATAACTTAAAATAATCTGGCTGCATTAATTCAAAATCTGTTTGTGATTCTGTTAATTCAATTTGAATATGTGAATATCTATTATAAATATCACTATCATCTTTACCATAATCTATTTTTTTCCATATTTTTAAATTTGGATATATATTTGTACTGTTTATTACTTTTGCACCTTGCATCAATGCATAATTTGGTAAAACAAAACTATTAGTTGCAATCCATCTAGCATCCTTATCTTGTTTAACAATCTTTTTTATTTCTTTAGATGCTTTTTTATCATAGATTACATCTGTTCCTATATTAACAGGATTAACAAATATAATATTTATTAACGATAATAGAATCATTATAAAGCAAAATAAGTAATATGGAATTTTTTTGTTTGAAGTAAAATATAAAATGCTAATAGTAAAAACCATTATAAATAATGCTACATACATATATTTATAATTTACTAAATATGATGGTTCTATTTTATTTCCTAAATATATTGTTATTACTCCAATAATAATACAAATGATTACAATAACAATATAATGTATTAATTTATTTGGTTTTATTTTTCCTATTGTAAGTATTAATAAATAAATATCTATTATTTGTATAATTGGTAAAATTCTTTTAGCTGGTACCATATTTAATAATGTTAATTTTACTATAAAACCAGGGAATGGAAATATAGTATATAATGTGAATATTATACTTAATACTACCAACGAAATCAACAAAACATTATATTTATTTTCATCTTTTTGTTTTCTATTTTTAATAATCAATATCATTGATAAAATTACTGGAATTGGAAATAATGAAAATGTACCTGATACCTCACATGGATTAATAAAATTTTTAAATGGAAATAAAACTGTATAAGGATATATAAACAAAAGATTAAAAACTCCACCACCGAAAGTATTTCTCTTTCCCGGATAGACAGTAGACATAATTATATCTATCGTATTTTTTCCAAGTTTTAAAAATCTAAATACAAAAAACATTATTATTAAAATGCTTATTAATAAATATAAATAGTCTTTTATAGATTTATTATTTTTGTAATTTTTTATAAAAATCCATATAGCAAATACCAAATACATATATCCAAGTGGAATTTGCCAAGCTGGATATATAGTAAGCGCAAACCAACTAAATGTTAAACCTATTAATATGGATAAAATAATTTTATTACTTTTTTTATTATTAGTTAAATACTTGTCAAATAATAATAAGCATAATTGACCACTTATTAATAAATCAACTATATAATTTGAATAAAACCAAGTAACAACTGAAGAACCAGCAATCAACATTGCTCCAACAAATGAAAATAATTTATTCTTTTTACTTAATAACATGCACATTTCAAATGAAACAAGAAATAATGCAATTAATCTTCCATACCAATAAAATGATAATCCATATTCTTCTCCAAATAACAAATAACCTATATTAAATGGTCTAGATATTATTAATATATCTTTTATTGGCGTAAAAATAGATGCAAACATATCGGTTTTTGTTGCTCTAGGTAGATTATTATAATAATTATAATCATTATATTGTTGTGATAATGCATATGGGGTATTTACAAGCCATTCATCAGATCTTATAGATCTTCCATTACCTACTATTGTAGTATCAATATTATTTGATGGTTCTATATAGTCGTTCCAAACACTAATTGATGAACCATTAAACTTACCTAAAACTAGGATTAATAAAATAATTATTGAAATAATATATCTCTTTTTATATATATAATCATATATATCATTTATTTTAAATAAAAAATGTGAGACAATAAAGAACATAAATATTAAACATAGTAATAATAACCAAATATTTATATTAAAAACATCACCTAAATTAATACTATTATTCTGAATTATTAATGTTAAAAATATTGAAGTTATTATTGTTAAAATCAAAACTATTATATTCTTTTTATTTAACATATTTTTTTTCACAAAACTCACCTATAATGATTATATCATTATAAATAAAAAAAATAAAGATAATAAATATCTTTATTTTATTTATCTAATACAAACCATCCTTTTTTACTAAAATTAGGATTGTAATATTTATCATTATTTAATTGATCAGACCATTTTTTCCACATATAATCAGATTCTGATAAAAATCTTTGATATTTTTCAGTAGTTGTATCAAGTCCTCTTGATTTTGATTCATAGTGAAATAATTGAACTTGTGGAATAAATATATTGTTATAACCTTTTTCTAATAGTTTTATATTAAAATCAACATCATTATAGGCAACCTTTAATTCTTCTTCTAGTTTTCCAACCTCAATATATTTTTTCTTTGATACTACTAAACATGCTGCTGTAACTGCAGAATAATCATATGGAACTCTAAGTCTTCCATACATTCCAACATCATGTCGATTTGAACCAATATATGCATGTGATGCTACTCCACCAAGGCCCAATATAACACCTGCATGTTGAACTGTTTTATCAGGATACAATAATTTAGGTCCAACTGCCCCTATATTAGGTCTCATTGCATATCCAACCATTATTGTTAACCATTCTGGAGTTATTATTTCGGTATCATTATTCAATAAAACAATGTATTCACCTTTTGAAATATCAACTGCCATATTATTAATTTTTGAATAATTAAATTCAATATTTGCATCTAATACAATAAAATTATCATATTTTTTCTTATATTTATCAAATAAATCAAAAGTACTTTTTTCAACACTATTATTATTAACTACAATTACTTCATAATTTTTATATGTAGTTTTTTCATATAATGATTTTAAACAAGTATCTAATGTATCAGCATAATCTTTTGTTGGAATAATGATCGATACTTTTGGTTCACTTTTAATATCATATTTAACTCTATAATACCCAGATTTTTTATCTACTTCTACAGTAGCATCAATTTTTCTACGTTTTAAAGCATTTTCTATTGCTATTTTACCTTTGTCATTTGCATAACTTTTATTACTAGTTTTAAGTGCTGTTGATCCTTTTACCATTCTCCAATGATATAAAATCTTTGGTATATGATATATCTTATCTGTTATTTCAGATATTCTTAAAAATAAATCATGATCTTGTGCACCTTCAAGTCCTATAGTAAAACCATCTATTTTTTTCATTAAATCAGTTCTTAGAACAGATAAATGACAAATATAATTTAAACTAAGTAATGTATCTGGTGAAAAATCAGGTTTAAAATGTGGTTCACATCTTCTTCCTTTTAAATCTATTTTATCTTCATCAGAATAAATAAAATCTATTTTTTTATTATGATTTAATACTTTTACAACTTCATATAAAGCATTTTTTGATAATAAATCATCATTATCTACAAGTGCACAAAACTCACCCTTTGCCATGTTTAAGGCATCATTACTAGCAACTGAAATATGTCCATTTTCTTTTCTATATTTTACTTTTATTCTTTTATCTTTATTTTCATATTCCTTTAAAGTGTTAATTGTATCTTTATTTGTAGAAGCATCATCTACTAAACATATTTCAAAATTATCATAAGTTTGGTCTAATATTGAATCTATACATTCTGATAAAAATTTTCTTTCAATATTATATACTGGTATTAATATTGAAATTAATGGTCTATATTTTAAATCTATTATTTCATCTTCTTTTTCATATTTTTTTAACCATATATTATATTCTTCAGTATTATTTGGATTATAGAAAAAAGTTTCTCCTCTAACTTGAATTCTATGAATAAAATCTTTAAAATATTTACCCCATAATTTTGGTGGTACTAAAAAATGATATTCTTTCCACAGATGTTTAATACCTCTTGCAAGAGTAACAAATATAGCATTTACTAATTTAAAATGTGGTCTTATTTTACCTGCAATTTTTGATAAAAATCTTTTTATCATTGTATTTTTTTGATCATAAATTATATATTTCTTATTATCAACTTTAACATAAACCTTTATATGTTTTTGTGTTTTTAATAAAAGTACAGTTAATAAAAAATTTTCATCTTCTTTTTGTATGTCAAATTCTATTTCTTTATCATCTGCTAAAACAACAAAATCATAATTTTCTTTTAATACAGATCCTTGTATAGTTAATACAGGATTTACTACTCCAGATATACATTGTTTTTCTATTCCTATGAAATCATATTCTAACATTTTATACCTCCTCAGCAAATCCTTTTTCAAGATTTCTAAAGATAACATAACCAATTATTAATACAAGAAAACTTATTAAAGTTACTACACCTAAAGAAGTTAAATTTGGCATTTGTTTATAAAACAAAATGTCTCTATATGAAGCCATTATAGCTGCTAGTGGATTAATATTTAATATCCATCTATATTTTTCTGGGAACATATCAATTGAATAAATAATTGGTGTTGCATAGAATAATATTTGCATAATAAATGCGATAATATATTCCATATCCCTCATATAAATATTAATTGATGAAGTAATAAATATTAGACCTAGTGATAAAAAATACTGAATAAGTGCAATTACTGGAAGTAATAAAACATATTTACTTAATCCTATTCCACTAAATATTACAAATATAAATATAATAATGCATGATATAAAGAAATTTATAAGTCCACTTGTTGCAACAGATATTGGTAATATTTCTCTTGGAAAATAAACTTTTTTAATTATATTTGCATTACTTAATATTGCAGTTGTCCCTTGCGTAATTACATTAGTAAAAAATGTCCAAGGAATAATTGCAACAATTATAAATATAAAATAATTTTCTTGTTTAACTCTTAATATATAAGGAAATACAATTGCATATACAAGTACCATTAATAATGGACTAATAAATGACCATAATATTCCTAAAAATGAACCTTTATATTTACCTCTTATTTCTTTTTTTATGTTACTTTTTAATAATTCTCTATATTCATATAATCTTCCTAATACATTCATTTATTTCACCTCAACTACTGACATACCTTTAAATATTCATCTATTACTTCTTGCGTATTTCCATCTTTTCTTACTTTTCCCTCAAATATCCATATAGCTCTATCGCAAAGTTTTTTTACTGAATCTAAGCTATGACTAACTATAACAATTGTTTTGTCACTCTTTTTAAGTTCCATTAATTTATCAAAACATTTATCTTGGAAATGTTGATCTCCAACTGCTAATATTTCATCAATTAATAAAACATCAGCGTCTACATTTATTGCAACTGAAAAAGCAAGTCTCATATACATACCTGAAGAATATGTTCTAACAGGTGTGTCAATTAGATCACCAAGTTCTGAAAATTTAATTATATCTTCAATTCTTTGATCTATTTCTTTTCTAGACAATCCAAAAATTGATGCATTAAAATATATATTTTCTCTACCCGTAAAGTCAGGATGAAAACCTGCACCCAATTCTAATAACGATGCTATTTTACCTTTTACATATAATTTTCCTTTTGTTGGATAAATTATTTTTGTCATTAATTTTAGTAATGTAGATTTACCACTACCATTTACACCAATTAAGGCAACTGTTTCTCCCTTTTCTATTTTTATATTAATTCCTTTTAAAATACTTCTTATCTCTTTTTTATTCTTATTTGAGAAAATTAAACGTTCTTTTAAAGTATAAGGTTTATCAGAACTAAGTTTAAAATCTTTATAAACATCTTTAACTGTTATTGCATAATTATTATCTTTCATACTTCCTCCAATATTCCGTACTATATAATTATAACATAATATTAATAAAAAAGGAATGTTTAATTCCTTTAATATCTCAAATATACATAATCCATATCAATATTACCATATATTCCAGAAACACTACCATCACTTCTATATTGCCATATTTGGTATGGACCATTATAGTATGGCGCAGGTACATCATAGTTAGCAACCCATACTTGATATGAACTAAGTTTACTCATATCTAATTGATTATTTAGAAAACTAGAACTTGCATATATCATAGGTGTATATCCAGCATTTTTAACTGTTTCTAAAAATGCAATTGCAACTTGTGTTCTTTGTTCTCTACTTAAATTATCTGCTCTACCACATCTATTACCATTTTGAACACAAGATGTAAATTCTGTATCAAATACTATTGGCATTGTAAACTTATTCTTTCCACCAGCTAAATTAACCATTTGAATTGCTAGATTAGCTTCTGTTTGTGCTTCATTTGCATTAATAGCTTGTGAGTATACATAAGCTCCAACTTTTATACCTGCAGATGTAGCACCTTGAACATGAGAGAAAAATTTACTATCTTCATGTAATGTACCTGCTGCTCCATATCCTCTATAAACAGCTCTTATAATAGCATAATCTATTCCAAAGTTTTTAACTAAATTCCAATTATATACTGTTTGATATTCAGATATATCAATTCCGTATGATAAACTTTTTGATATAAATATTCTCTTATTTACTGAATATATTTCTTCATTAAGCTTAGTATACAATTTTACAGTTAAATCATGAAATCCTTCATTATATTCACTAATAGATACTGTGCTAGAAAAACCTGGTGTAGAATTTACTGATGAATCACCATAGTCTTTTATAGCCGATATTACATCATCTCTTTGATATCTTGATATAGGATTTGATAATTCTTTCCCATCTACAAATACTTTTATATATGAATTATCAAGTTCTGACATTTCCCAACCAATTACATTAAAATCTGATGAAAAATTACTTCCTGAAGGTGAATCTAAATTAATAAACCCATAATATTTTTGTACTTTAAAAGTTTTAGTATCTGTAGATATTATTTCATCAGTATTCACATCTACTATATTGATTTTAATAGAATGTTTACCATCTTTAAAATTTTCAATATTATAATTTGCATTAATACCTGGAGTTGGATTTTGTTCACTGTTTCCATATCCATTTATTACTTTTAAAATATCATCTCTTGCTACATATGTAATATTATCTACTTTGACATCGTCAATATATATATCTACTCTTTTGTTTTTACAATCACTTAAAAACCATCCTAGAATTTTTATATTATTTTTATATAATGATGTTGAATTTGGATTATCTAAATTAATTATTCCAACATATTTATCAATTTTTATATCTTTAACACTTTGTTCTAATACTTCATTATTATTTTTATCAATAACTTTTACTATTACTTTATGTGTTCCACTTGTTAATAAATTAGAATCATATGTTGCTGAGAAACCTGGCGTTGGATTTTGTTCACTATTTCCATATCCATTTACTGCTTTTATTACGTCTTCTCTTGCACTAAATGTTACATTTTCTATCTTTTTATCATCTATATAAATTTCAACATTTTTTTCTTTTAATGTACTCATTGTCCAACCTTGAATTTTTATTGTTGAATTTCTTTTTATTGTACTTGATGGACTATCTATATTTATTATTGTTTTTGGTTTTTCAATTGTAAAACTTTTTGTTGATTGTTCTATTACCTCATTGCTTACACTATCAATAACTTTTACTATTACCTTATGTGTTCCACTTGTTAATAAATTAGAATCATATGTTGCTGAGAAACCTGGCGTTGGATTTTGTTCACTATTTCCATATCCATTTATTGCTTTTATTACGTCTTCTCTTGCACTAAATGTTACATTTTCTATCTTTTTATCATCTATATAGATTTCAACATTTTTTTCTTTTAAAGTGCTCATTGTCCAACCAAATATTTTTACAATTGAATTTTTTGATATTGTCTTAGATGGACTGTCTATATTTATTATTGTTTTTGGTTTTTCAATTGTAAAACTTTTTGTTGACTGTTCTATTACCTCATTGCTTACACTATCAATAACTTTTACTATTACCTTATGTGTTCCACTTGTTAATAAATTAGAATCATATGTTGCTGAGAAACCTGGCGTTGGATTTTGTTCACTATTTCCATAT
>JAFUBW010000013.1 GCA_017459965.1 Bacilli bacterium | reverse complement strand
TAGTAGTATTATTTCTGTTTTTGCTGCTAATTATTTATATTCTTCTTCTGAAGTTTCTTTTGATAATTCTTCTTCTGGTATTTCTTCTGATAATGTTCAAGGCGCTATTGATGAACTTTATCAAAATGCTTCTGATTACTCTAGCCTAGAAAGCCGTATTGGCGTGCTCGAAGGTAGATGGCAAAATTCGCCGGAAAGTTATTTTGAAAAGAGTGGCACTGACGAGTGGTTAAGAATTAAAAATTCAAATTCTTCTGGTAGTAGAGGGGTTGTTATTCGAGATAGTTCATCTGTAAATAGAGGTTTATTTTATTATAGTCCTAGTAAAGATACAACAGTTTTAGATGCAAGAGATTCTTCTGGAAGTAGTGGGAAAGGAACACTTGACTTAAGGGGAAATCCGGTGATGGTGAATGGGAAGGAAGTTGGAAAACAAGTAAAGATTGAAACCGTTCTTGCCAGTACTAATTATACGCCTAGTACATCATACAAAAAAGTAGGAAGTTTTTCTTGTGTAACAGGTAGTATTATTCTTATAGATGCAAGATGGGCTGGGCAGTCAGTTACTGGTGTTAAAATAACATTATCATCTAATTCAAATGTTATAGACCAATTAATTGAAGGCATGAATTCTTATAGTGGAGTGTTTTATTGCGCTGATGGAAATAATTATGATATTAATGTAAAAAATGGTGCAGCTGGTGGTACAAATCGTGTTGAAGCAAAAAGATTAAGTTTTTATTAAAAGACATAAGTCTTTTTTTTTATTTAATAAAGTGGTATAATTATATAAAGGTAAGTAGGTGAAATAATGCAAAATTTTGTTATTAATGATTTTGAAGGTCCACTAGACTTACTTTTACATTTGATTAAAACTTCTAAAATGGATATATATGATATTTCTATTGAAGAAATAACTAAACAATATTTAGATTTTATAAAAAGTATGCAAGAGATGAATTTAGATATAGCTTCTGAATATTTAGTCATGGCATCTGAATTAATAGAATTAAAATCTAAATTACTTCTTCCTAATAATAATGATTTAGGTGAAGATGAATATGAAGAAGATCCAAAAGAAGCATTAATTAATAGATTACTTGAATATAAAAAATATAAAGATATGATAGATACTTTTAAAGAATTAGAATTAGAAAGAAAAGATATATTTACTAAAGAACCTATTGATTTGAGTAAGTATAGAGATAATGAAATTCAAAATAATGGGGATATTTCTTTAGAGGATTTATTATCGGCTTTAAATGATTTCTTAAAAAGAAAAGAAGAAGAAAAACCAAGAGAAACAAAAATTACTAAAAAGGAATTATCTGTTACAGATAGAACTATTCAAATAAGAAATGTATTAAAAAAGAAAAAGAAAGTATCTTTCTTTGATTTGTTTGAAATAAAAACAAAAGAATATGTTGTAGTAACATTTTTATCAATTCTTGAAATGGCTAAATTCGGCGAGATAACTATTAATCAAGAAAATAATTTTAATAACATTGTGATATCTGCAAAAGAAGGTGTAAAAGATGAGTAATATATTAGAAGCTATATTGTTCGCAGTAGGGGAAGATGGTTTATCACTAGAAGAAATTTCTAATATACTTGAAATAAATGAAGAAGAAGTAAAAAAAGAATTAAAATTACTTGAGGGACAATATGAAAATCGTGGTATAGAACTTAAGTTATTAGGTAATAAATATAAATTAATAACAAAAGAAGAATATAAAGATTATATAAAAAAACTAACAGATGAAGTTAGCAATAATTTAAGTAAATCAGCTTTAGAAACGCTTGCGATAATTGCTTATAATGAACCAGTAACAAGAATTCAAATTGATGATATAAGAGGAGTCAATTCATCTGTTATGATTAGAAATTTAATATCTAAAGGTTTTGTAGAGGGTGTAGGTAGAAGTGATCTTCCAGGTCGTCCAATGCTTTATAAAACAACAGATCATTTCTTAGATTATTTTAATCTATCTAGTAAGGATGATCTACCAGAACTTACTGAAGAAGAAATAGAAGTATTAGAAGAAGATTTATTTCAAACTAGATATAAAGAAGAAGGAGAAGAAGTATGATAGGAGTAGTTATTTCATCTAAATTAGAATGGAAAACATTACTTGAAATATATAACATAGATGATTCTCATTTAGAAAAGTATCCTTATGGTGAATTTTATAGAACAATATTTAAAAATAAAGATGTTGTTTTCTTTAGAAGTGGTGCAAGAAAAGTAAATGCAGCTGCTTCTGTTCAATATATGATAGATAGATTTTCTTTAGAAAAAATAATTACTATAGGTACATGTGCTGCAGTTAATGATTCATATAATTATTTAGATGTTATTATTCCAGAAAAAGTAGTAGATTATGATTCTATAATTAGAGATATGACAATTGAAATTGAAGAAGATGCTTTTATAGATGTTCCAAAAGTAAATATATCATTAGATTATTATGATGGTATTCTTGGGACATCTGATAAAGCATTAGTTTCATGGAAAGATTTAACTTATCTTGCTAGTAATGGTATTGATGCATCAGATATGGAAAGTTCAGCTGTTATTAAAGTTGCTATTACAAATAATATAGATTATGTAATTATAAGAGGAATTTCAGATAGACCAATGAAAAATAGTGATGGTTTGGATGAACAAATTGATGTTTATGAAGAAAATACACCTCTTGTAATGAAAAAATTAATTGAAGATTATTTACCAGAGGTAATATAATATGAAAAATAGATTATTGTTATTTTTAATTTTATTTATATTAATATTTACTCTTTTTGGATGTACTTTTAATAAAGAACAACCAAAAAAAGAAACTAAAAAAATAAAAATTGAAAATGAAAAAGATACATATATAAAATATATTCAAAAATTAAAAAAAATAAAAGAAACTTCAGAAGATTTACCTTTTACTGTTGAAGTTAAATATGAAAAAATGGATGATGAAGTAAGATATCAAGTAATAATTGATAATCCTACTAATAATATAACAGATGTAAAAGCACTTGCAGTTCATAATAAACAAACTGATGATGTATTTCCATCTGTAGGTATATTTGATAAAAAAGTAAAGTTAATACCAAATAAAAAACCATCAGGAGTTATACTTGTTGGATATATACCTTATGAAGGAGATATAGATAATCTTGATGTAGAAATAAAAGTATTAATATCTTATAAAATAGATAATAAATCATATACATCTTATTATGTGACAAAAAAATAACATTTAATATGTTATTTTTATTTTGGTGATAATATGAAAGTGAAAATATTTGATGAATCGCATGAATCTGATTTAGAAAATGCTGTTAATAATTTTTTAGAAGATCATAAAGATATAATAGATATTAAATATCAAGTAAGTATATCTATTTTTTCAGAAGAACAAGTATATTGTTTTTCTGCAATGATTATATATAAATAAAATACCTTTTTAAAGGTATTTTATATTATATTCATTGAATTTTGGTATGAAGAATAATCTGTAGAATATGTTTGATAGTCAGTAGCTTGTGGATATATATTATTTTGTAATTTATTAATAGAATTTTCTAAGTTTTGAACTTTTTTTTCTAAAATTGATACTCTATTTTCTAAATTATTATAACTATTCATGTTGTTATTATTGGGCATAAATCCCATATTAGGCATCATAGGCATATTTGGGTAAGTCATATTCATCATATTATAACTTTCAAATCCAGGTCTTTGATCCTCATAAACAACAGTTTTATCGTAATTCATAGGACACCTCCAGTTCAATTTATTGTATGCATTTATCACAAATATGTTACTTGACTTATTTAATAAAATAGATATAATATTTACAACTTTTAAAGGGGTAGATTATATGTATAATAAAGATGGAATGAATAAATTAACAGATGAATTATTTCAAAAAACAAATTACAAAATAATAAATAGTAATGAAAATATAAATTTTAGTTATATATATAAAAGATTATATTATTATACAAAATATAGAGATAAAAGATTTGTTCCAACAAATATAAAAGAAATAATTAAAAATATAGGATATGATGGGACTATCAATTATTATAACGATGATAATATTTATTTTAAGTTTTTATTATTATCAGATTATGCATTTTTAAAAAAAAGAAAAAAAGAATTAACATCTGATAGAAGACTTCATAAGTGTCATGGGGCATCTTATGATTTTATGTTTAACTTTTCATATGATAAAGTATATTTATTAACAGGCTTTATTAATATAAGTAATCATGATATACTTCATTCAGTTGTAGAAATTGAAGATGATGAATCATCAAGAATAGTAGATTATACTCAAAATCTAGTAATGAAAAAAGAAGACTATATTAGAATTACTAATTTTAAATGTATTTCAAAAATATCAAAACAAGATATAATTGATGATAAAGATAAAATTAGCCCATTTAATATGAAATTAGCAATATATTTATTTTTTAGAGATGAATTAATGAAAGATTTAAAGAAAAACGAAAAAGTATTAAAACTTAATAATTAGTTTTTCTTTTTTTATGTTATAATTTATTAAAGGTGATTTTATGAGACTTAAAAATGTTAAAGGTGCGGATAAGGTTATTGAAGCATCTAGTTATGTAATATTAAATCCAAGTGATTATAAAGGAAAATGGAATAAATTGTTTAATAATGATAATCCAATTCATATAGAAATAGGTATGGGTAAAGGTGACTTTATAATTGGTATGGCAAAAAAATATCCAAGTATTAATTTCATTGGTATTGAAATGTATGATAGTGTAATAGTAAAGGCAGTTAAAAAATTAGAAGAAGAAAAAATAAATAATATAAAGTTAATAAGAATGGATGCAAGATTAATTGAAGATGTATTTGATAAAGAAATAGATTTAATATATTTGAATTTTTCTGATCCATGGCCTAAAAATAGATGCGCTAAAAGAAGACTAACTCATGAAAGGTTTCTAAATAGATATGAAAATATATTTAAAAATAAAAAAACTATATTTATGAAGACAGATAACATAGATTTATTTGCTTTTTCAATAGAATCTTTATCTGTATTTGGATATACTTTAAAAAATGTGTCACTTGATCTTCATAATAGTGATTTTGAAGGAAATATAGAAACAGAATATGAAAAAAAGTTTTCTTCAAAGGGAGTAAAAATTAATAGGTTAGAGGCATATAAAGATTGATAATCAATAAAAAATATGTTAAGATATTTATAGAATAGGAAGGGAAATTATGAAAAGAATACTTAAAACTTTATCAATAATTATGATAATAATATTATTTAGCGGATGTTCAAGTAAAATAAAAAAAATATCTTATACAGATTTTAACGAATATTTTTCAAATAAAACAAATTTTGATATAGTAGATAAAACTAGTGAATATGATATAGATGTAAGAAGATATATTGAAGTAGGTGAAGGAAATTATCAAATATTTTATATAGAATTTGATAATGAAAAAACTGCGGATAAATATATAGATAATATGTATAAAAATGATAAAAATGTTAAAATAAAAGTTAAGAAAGATTATACATATATTAAAAGTAATAAAAAAGATTATTTAAGATTATATAAAAAAGATAATGTTATTGTATATGGAACAACTAAAAATAAAAAATATAAAAGACAAATGAAAAAAGTGTTAAAAGATTTAGGATATTGATATCCTTTTTTCTTTAAGGAGGGTTATATGAAAAAAATATTATTATGTATTTTAGATGGCGTAGGTATAAGTAATAAAAAAGAAGGTAATGCACTTATTAATTCAAATACACCAAATTTAGATAATATAATAAGTAAATATCCAAATAAAAATATAAATGCATCAGGTAATTATGTTGGACTTCCAGATGGTCAAATGGGTAATAGTGAAGTAGGACATTTAACTATAGGTGCAGGTAGAATAATATATCAATCTTTAGAACTTATAAATAAAGCAATAAAAGATGAATCATTTTATAATAATGAATCATTGATAAATGCAATTAATCATGCTAAAAAAAATAATTCTAAATTACATATTTTAGGATTACTTTCTGATGGTGGAGTACATTCACATATAAATCATGTAAAAGCAGTTTTAAAATTATGCAAAAAAGAAAATTTTAATAATGTTTATTTTCATATATTTACTGATGGAAGAGATACATTTTATGAAAATTCAATTAAATATATAGAAGAATTGGAAAAAGAAATTAAAAAATATAATATAGGTAAAATAAGTACAATATCAGGTAGATATTATGCTATGGATAGAGATAAAAGATATGATAGAATTAAAAAGGCATATGATGCTATGGTATATTCTGAAGGTATAGTTATACATGATTATAAAAAATATATAAATGATAGTTATAAAAATAATATTACTGATGAATATATAGTACCAGCAATTCTAAACAAAGAAGGTAATATAAGCAATAATGATAGTATTATTTGGTGTAACTTTAGACCTGATAGATCAATTGAAATATTAGATGAACTAACTAACAAAGACTTAAAAAATATTTATTTAACTACAATGATGTATGTATCTGATAATATTAAAAGTGATATAGCATTTAAAAAAGAAGATATAAAAAATACACTAGGTATTTATTTATCTAAGTTAAATAAAAAACAACTTAGAATTGCAGAAACTGAAAAATATGCTCATGTAACTTATTTCTTTGATGGTGGAAAAGATATAGAATTAAAAAACGAAAAAAGAATATTAATACCATCTAAAAAAGTTCCAACATATGATATGAAACCAGAAATGAGTGCACCTGAAATAACAAAAGAGTTAATAAAAGAAATGGATAATAATTATGATTTTATATTACTTAATTTCGCAAATGGTGATATGGTAGGACATACAGGTAATTATAAGTCTACTATAAAAGCAGTGGAAGTAGTTGATGAAATGTTAGGTAAAATTAAAAATAGATGTGATGAATTAGATTATACATTGATAATTACTGCAGATCATGGTAATTGTGAAAATATGATAGATGATAATAATGTAGTAACATCACATACATCTAATAAAGTACCATTTATAGTATGTAAAGAAAAAATAGATATAAAAAATATTGATAAATTATCTGATATCGCTCCTTTCATATTAAATTATATGAATTTAGATATCCCAGAAGAAATGAAATAGACTTAAAGTCTATTTTTATTTTAAAAAAAAGTGTCCCCGGGGGGGGGGTAACATATTAGATATTATAGGTATTTTATATGAGTCTTAAACATTTTAATAAAACCCAGGTTCTTTCTTCATATAATAAAGATAGTAAAGAAATAGAAAAGAAAGAAAAGAAAGAAAATGTTTTTAATGATAATATTGATGATAGAATAGGTGTTTTTAAAAGTAAAGAAAGAATTATTTTTCTTATTGGTGTTGTTTCTATCTTCTTTAGTAGTATTATTTCTGTTTTTGCTGCTAATTATTTATATTCTTCTTCTGAAGTCTCTTTTGATAATTCTTCTTCTGGTATTTCTTCTGATAATGTTCAAGGCGCTATTGATGAACTTTATCAAAATGCTTCTGATTATTCTTCCTTAGATAGCCGTATTGGCGTGCTCGAAGGTAGATGGAAAAATGAGGCGACTAGTTATTTTGATGGGAATGATTTGAGGTTAGGTGTAAATGCTAGTAATGGTGAAACATGGGCGAATTTTTATGTTAATGGTGTAAATGCCGGTGCTATTGGAAATGCTTCTAATGGTGGTATGTATATTGTTGCAAAAGGTAGTACTGGAGTAAATGGAGAAGGAAGTTTGAATATAAGAGGAAATCCGGTGATGGTGAATGGGACGGATATAATGAAAAAAATAGGTTCATTAAATACTGTTGCTCAAGTTGATATGAATACTCACAGAACATATACTATAACATGTAGTGCTGCGTTTCCTACATTTCTTTTATATGGATATGGCAGTAAGCCAATAGGATATATTTTTGCAGCTAGTGGTCTACAACAAAATAGTCCTTCAATACAATATCATCAGTTTGGAGCTTCTAGTGAAACAATTACTTTTTCTGTTCAAAAAGGAAAAATAATTTTAACAATGCCTGGTGATTATAAACAATTTACAATTATTTCTTCTTATGCTTTTACTGGTACTATTTCATAATTTAAAATATATAATTAAATTAAAACTGATGGTATTTTATATTGGCATTGGACTACCGGTAGTAATTCTTGTACTGCTGCTAGTGGACAAATTGTTCATATATCTGCTAGTTAATTTATATTTTTATGAAGGAAAAGTTAATTATAATAACTTTACTATAAACAATGTTAATAACATTGTTTTTTCTTGAATAAAAACAATATGTATGTTATATTTATTATAAGGTGAAATGTATGAAGGATAATAGAGGATTTGCAACATCGTTTATATTATTTGGTTTATTAGTACTCTTTTTAATAGTTATGGGAGTATTACTTTTTACTTTAGGTAATTCATCTGTTTTAAATAGTAAATTAAAAAATAAATTAACTAATGATATAGAAACACCTAATGCATATAGTGAATATAATTTTTATTATACAGGGGATGTTCAAGTTTTTACTGCTCCTAAAGATAGAACATATAATATTAAAGCATGGTCAGCTTCAAGCAATTATGTGTCTGGTAAACTTCATTTAAAAAAGGGTGAGAAACTATATATATATGTTGGTAATTCATCATATAATAGTGGTAATACAGATATAAGAACTATTCATTCAATGAACATGAATTCTACTGAGTCTATAAATTCTATTATCATGAAGGCAGGTTATAATTCATCTGATTCAATAATTTCTAGTGATAAAATTAACGATAAAATAATTAAAGATAGTAATAATTTAGGTGATGATAAAAATCCATCATCTACATTGACTGGTTATGTAAGAATATATTTTTATTCAATTACAGCTGCTAATTTAGGATATAATGATACTGTTAGTGATAAACATTGTGAAAATGTTCAATGTATCTTAGATGAAATAGCAAGTATGGTTAAAGAAAAAAAAGATTCAAAATGAATCTTTTTTCTTTACACCGAAATGTAAAATTCCTTGTCAAACTCTTTATTTGTATGGTATAATCATAAATAGTGGAAAATAACGGAGGTTATAATATGGCAGCTTATAATGAAAAATCAATTAAGATATTAGAGGGTCTTGAAGCAGTTAGAAAAAGACCAGGTATGTATATAGGTTCAACTGATAAAAGAGGGCTTCATCATTTAGTATGGGAAATTGTAGATAATTCAATAGATGAGGTTATGAATGGATATGGTAAATTTATTAAAATAATACTTCATTCAGATGGATCTGTTTCAGTTTCTGATGATGGTAGAGGAGTTCCAACAGGTAAACATGAATCAGGAAAAAGCACTGTAGAAGTAATATATACAATGCTTCATGCTGGTGGTAAATTTGAAGAAGGTAACTATAAAGTATCAGGTGGTCTTCATGGTGTAGGTGCATCTGTTGTTAATGCGCTTTCTAAATGGATGATAGTAACTTCTAAAAGAGATGGTGCAGAATACACAATAAGTTTTAAAAATGGCGGTGAAGTTGATAGTCCGCTTAAAAAAGTAGGTACTACTAATAGAACAGGTACAACAGTTAGATTTATGCCAGATGATACTATTTTTTCTACTACTCATTTTTCATATACAACAATTTGTGAAAGAATGCAAGAAGATGCTTTTCTTTTAAAAGGATTAACAGTACAAGTAATAGATGAAGAAGATAAAAAAGATGTAACATATCATTATGACAATGGTGTTAAATCATTTGTTGAATATTTAAATGAAGGAAAAAATACTTTAAATAATGTTTTAGATATTAAAGGTGAAAAAGATAAAATAGAAGTTGAAGTTGCTATGCAATATAATGATTCTTATAATGAAAATATAATATCATTTGTTAATAATGTTAAAACAGCTGATGGTGGTTCTCATGAAGTAGGTTTTAAAACAGCTCTTACTAAAGTATTTAATGAATATGCTAAAAATAATGGATATTTAAAAGCTAAGGATAAAAACTTTGATGGTTCTGATGTAAGGGAAGGACTTACTGCAGTTATATCTCTTAGAATACCAGAAGCACTTTTACAATTTGAAGGACAAACTAAAGGAAAATTAGGAACACCGATTGCTAAAACAGTTGTCGAAAATATAGTGTCTGAAAAGTTTACTTATTACCTTGAAGAAAATAAAGAAGTAGCAGTTAATATTCTTTCTAAAGCTTTAAAAGGTAAAATGGCAAGAGAAGCTGCTAGAAAAGCAAGAGATGAAGCAAGAAAAGAAAAAGGAACTAAAAAAGAAAAAAATATTTCTGATAAACTAGCACCTGCTCAAAAGAAAGATCCTTCTAAAAATGAGTTGTTTATAGTTGAGGGTGATTCAGCAGGTGGATCTGCTAAAACAGGAAGAGATAGAAAATATCAAGCTATACTTCCACTAAGAGGTAAAGTATTAAATACAGAAAAAGCAAAAATAGAAGATGCATATAAAAATGCAGAAATAAATACTTTAATATATACAATAGGTGCGGGCGTTGGATCTGATTTTGATATAAAAGATTGTAATTATGATAAAATAATTATAATGACTGATGCCGATGTAGATGGATCTCATATACAAGTTTTACTTATGACATTCTTCTATAGATATATGAAACCTCTAATAGAAGCAGGTAAACTATATATTGCAACCCCACCACTATATAAAATAGATTTTTCTAAAGGTGAGACAATATATGCATATTCAGATGATGAGTTAAGAGAAGCTACTAAAAATAAAAAAGCAAGTGATATACAAAGATATAAAGGTTTAGGTGAAATGGATGCTACACAGCTTTGGGAAACAACTATGGACCCAGAAAAAAGACTACTATTAAGAGTAAAAATAGAAGATGCTGCACTAGCAGATAAAAGAGTATCTGTACTTATGGGTGATAATGTAGAACCTAGAAAAGAATGGATAGAAGAAAATGTAGAGTTTTCTTTAGAAGATAATTATATAATATAGGAAGTGATATAAATGGCTAAGAAAGAAAAAACAATAGTACAAAGAATACATGATTATGCCCTTGAAGAAATAATGGGTGATAGATTTGCTGACTATGCTAAAGAAATAATTCAAGATAGAGCACTTCCAGATGTAAGAGATGGTCTTAAACCAGTTCAAAGAAGAATACTATATGGTATGTATGAAAGTAAAAATACATATGATAAAAAATATAGAAAAAGTGCAAAAGCAGTTGGAGAAATAATGGGTAATTACCATCCACATGGTGATTCATCTATTTATGATGCTATGGTAAGAATGAGTCAATATTGGAAACAATCAACTCCATATATTGATATGCATGGTAATAATGGTTCTATGGATGGAGATAGTGCTGCTGCTATGCGTTATACAGAAGCAAGACTTTCTAAAATAAGTAATGAACTGCTTAAAGATATAGAAAAAAATACTGTAAATATGGCTCCAAACTATGATGATACTAGAATGGAACCAACAGTACTTCCTTGTAAATTTCCTAATTTACTTGTAAATGGATCAACAGGTATATCCGCAGGGTATGCAACTAATATTCCACCTCATAATTTAAGTGAAGTAATAGATGCTACTATTAAAAGAATAGATAAACCAAATTGTTCTTTTGAAGAAATATTTGAAATAGTAAAAGGTCCAGATTTTCCAACAGGTGCAATCGTTGAAGGAAAAAAACAAATAGAAGAAGCTTATAAAACAGGTAAAGGAAGAATAAATATTAAATGTAAATATGAAATAATAAAAGAAAAAGGTACTCATCAAATAGTAATTACTGAAATTCCATTTGAAGTAAATAAAGCAAATTTAGTTAAAAAGATAAATGATATAAGAATAGAGAAAAAAATAGATGGTATAGTAGATGCTAGAGATGAAACAGCAAGAGGAGATCTAAGAATAGCAATAGATCTTAAAAAAGATGCTAATAGTGAACTAATACTTAATTATTTACTTAAAAATACAGAAATGCAAGTATCATATTCATTTAATATGATTGCGATAGTAAATAGAAGACCAAAACTTGTAGGTATTATAGAAATACTAGATGCTTATATTAATCATCAAGTAGATGTAATAACAAGAAGAAGTAAGTTTGATCTTGAACATGCTAAAATGAGAATGCATATAGTAGAAGGTATTCTAAAGGCAATGAGTATACTAGATGAAGTTATCGCATGCATTAGAAAAAGTAAAAATAGATTGGATGCTATTGAAAACTTAGTAAAAGAATTTGATTTTTCAAAAGAACAAGCATCAGCTATAGTAGATATGAGACTTTATAGATTAACTAATACAGATGTAGTATCACTAGAAGAAGAAAAAGCAAACCTTGAAAAAATAATAGAATTCTTAGAATCAGTTCTTAATGATAAAAAAGTATTAATGAGACAAATGAAAAAAGAATTGCTTGCTATAAAAAAAGAATATGGTTATGAAAGAAAAACCGGGATTAATGATGAAGTTACTGAAATTAAAATAGATACAGAAGCTATGATACCTAAAGAAGATGTAATTGTTGTAGTTACTAATGAAGGATATGTAAAAAGAGTATCTAAGAAAAGCTATGCATCATCTAATATGGAAGATATTAATTTAAAAGAAAATGATTATGTAATAGGACTTTATGAACTAAATACTTTAGATACTATACTTTTATTTACTGATTTAGGTAACTATTTATATGTACCAGTACATACACTTCCAGATTTAAAATGGAAAGATTTAGGAAAACATATAAGTAATATAATTACAATGAAAGCAGAAGAAAATATTATTTCTTCAGTACCGGTTACTAATTTTGATAATAATGATGTAATAACTATATTTACAAGTGATGGTATGACAAAAAGAACAAATATAAATGATTTTAAAGTATCTAGATATTCAAAAGAAATGACATCTATAAAATTAAAAGATGATGATAAAGTAGTAAGTGTAGTTAATTCAAATAACCAAGAAGTATTAATAGTAACTGATAGTGGATATTCTCTTTGGTATTCAGCTAGTGAAATACCAATCGCAGGTACAAAAGCATCGGGTGTTAAAGCAATTAAATTAAAAGATGATAAAGTAGTATCAGGTTGTCTATTTAATGCTAACGATGAGTATGTAACTATATTTACAGATAAAATGACATCAAAAAGAGTAAAAATAGAAGAACTTGAAAAATCAACTAGGGCAAGAAGAGGACTTCAAATTATTAGAGAAGTTAAAACTAATCCACATAAAATAAAAAAAGTATTTATAACAAATCCAAAAGATAAATTTGGAATAGTAACTAAAAATGGTATAAATATAATTAAAAATTCTGAAATAACGATATCAGATAGACATTCAACTGGAAGTAATATATCTAAAACAAAAATAAAAGATGTATTTATAACTCCAGAACTTAAATCTAAAAAAGATATAGAAGAAGAAAAAGAACAAGTAGAAGAAATAAAAAAAGAAAATGTATCATTAAAAGAAATAGATGATAAAATGATGACAATAGATGACTTTCTAGATGATTTTGAAGTGTTAGAATAAGAAGATGACTAATTTTAGTCATTTTTTTATTATTTTTAGGGGAATTTTTATTTTTTTGACGAATATATATATTGGAGGCGTCAAAAAGATGATTAATAATATAAAAATGAATAATAATTTAACTACAATAATAAATGTTAAAGAAAAAGAAGTAAGAGTTATGAGAATAAATAATGAAAATTATATATCACTTACAGATATAGCTAAATATGAAAATAATGATGATCCATCTGGTTTAATAAAACAATGGATGTCTAATAAAGATTCATTTGATTATTATGGTTTATGGGAAGAATTACATAATCCTTATTTTAATTCGGTGGAATTTCACCTAATTAAAAATAATTTGTCAGGAAGGAATAGATTTTTAATGAATCCAACAAAATGGAAAAAATTAACAAATGCTATAGGCATAATACCTAGTTCTGGTAAATATAGTATAGGAACATTTGCTCATCCAGATATTGCTTTTGAATTTGCATCTTGGCTTTCACCTGAATTTAAACTATATTTAATAACTGAATTTCAAAGATTAAAGAAAAATGAGTCGTATAAAAATAAGATAGATTGGCATGAAAGCAGAATATTAACTAAAGTAAATTATTTAGTTCATACAAATAGTATTAAAGAAAATATAGTTCCAACTCTTACAGAAAAACAAAAAAGATTTGTTTATGCCGAGGAAGCTGATGTTTTAAATGTTTCTTTATTTGGTATGACAGCTAAGGAGTGGAGAGATAATAATCGTGAATTATCTAAAAATGGAAATATAAGGGATAATGCCGATTTACTTCATTTAATAATATTAAATAATTTAGAAGTATTAAATGCAAGTATGATAGAAAATAATATATCTCAAAATGATAGATTAATTAAATTAAATGAAATAGCAAGAAAACAAATGACATTACTTCAAAATAATAAATCAATAGATAAGTTAAAACATATCGAAGATAAATAAAATTGTAAAATTAAAAAAATAATTAAATAAAATAATTTACATGTATTAAAATATAATATATAATAATATTTAGTAAAGGAGAGAAGAAAATGGTTTGGATTATTGTAATCGCAGTCGTAGTACTTTTAATACTTTGGTTTATTGGAGTAGCTAATGGACTTGCTAAAAAGAAAATGAGTGCTGAAGCAGCATTCGCAGATGTAGATGTATATCTAACACAAAGATTTGATGCTATCAACTCTATGGTTGGTACAATTAAAGGGCATGTAGGAGCAGAAAATGACATTTTAGAAAATGTTATTAATGCAAGAGCAAAAGGACTTGGAGCAACTTCTATTGATGAAAAAATAGATGCTGATAATCAACTTACTGGTGCTTTAAGTAAATTATTTGCTTTATCAGAAAGCTATCCTGATTTAAAAGTTGATCAAAGTTTTACTAGATTAGAAGATCAAATAGCTAAATTAAATCAAGAATTAGTAGGAGCAAGACGTTATTATAATGCTGCTGTTAAAATATATAATACAGCTATTATTGTAATACCTGCTAATATAGTTGCTAATATAATGGGTTATAAAGCAATGAAAATGTATGAAGCTACTGAGGAACAAAGACAAAATGTTGTTCCAGATTTTGAAAAATAACAAAAGAGGGGAAAGATATGAAAAAGAATAAACTTACTATACTTTTTATATCTTTTTTTATATTTTTATTAATTCCAAAAAGTGCTTATGCATATGGATATAAAATAGAAAATTATAAAGTAGATATAAAAGTTAATGAAAATAATGTATTAAATGTAACAGAAACATTAGATGTTAATTATGAAATAGAAAAACATGGTATTATTAGAAAAATACCTACAAGAAATCAAATACAAAGAAAAGATTTTACTACAGTTAATAAAGCAAAATTAGAAAATGTAAAGATTACTGGAGATCAATATACAACATCTTCTGAAAACGGAGAATATTCATTTAAAATAGGTGATCCATATAAAACAATTACTGGAAGTAAACAATATATTATTAGTTATGATTATGATTTTGGTGATGATAATATTGATGAATATGATGAGTTATATTTTAATATTATAGGTACACAGTGGGATTGTAATATAGAAAATGTAGAATTTACAATTACTATGCCAAAAGATTTTGATCAAACTAAAGTTAACTTTCCAATGGGAAGATATGGAGCGACTTACTATGAAGATGTTATTTATTCAATAGATAATAATGTAATAAAAGGATCAATAAAAAAAGATACAGTAACAGGAAATGCTCTTAATACTTATGAAGGATTAACTGTTAGAATAGAACTTCCTGAAGGATATTTTAAAGGTGAAAGAAAAGCATTTGATCCAACTTTATTAATATTAATAATATTAATATCAACTTCATTAATTGCAATAATTATAAGCACAATATTATTTATACTTTATGGTAAAAGAGATAAATTTATATTAGTACCTGAATATACTGTTCCAGATGATTTAACACCTTCTGAAATAGGATATTTATATAAAGGTCATACTTCTAATGAACAAATAGTATCATTAATTATTTATTTTGCAAATAAAGGTTATTTACAAATAATAGATGAAGGAAAAAATAAATTTTCTTTAAAAAGATTAAAAGAAATAGATGATTCAGAGCCAGATTATGCGATTAAGACATTTAATGGACTATTTAGAAGAGCTAATGAAGAAGGTATTGTTAAAAAGAAAGATTTAACAGATAGATTTTATACTACTTTATCATCCGCACTTTTGAAATTAAGAAAAACTCATAAAATATATAATGCATCACATGGTGTAAGTATATTTTTATATATATTCTTCTCATTTATGGCTATTTTCTTAAGAACAGTCTTAAGTGTATTTATGACATATAGATTATCTTATCAATATAGTTATATATACTTACTATATAGATTTATATTCTGGATACTTATAATAATATCTATTATTTATACTATATTTACAAGAAAAAGATGTGAAGATGCTACTAAATATTATAATAGAATAGTAGGATTTAAAGATTATCTTGAAAAAGTAGAAAAAGAAAAATTAGAAATGCTAGTAGAAGAAAATCCAAATTATTTCTATGATATATTACCATATGCTTATGTACTAGGTATATCAAGTAAATGGAGTAAAAAATTTGCTTCAATCGCAATTGCTGCACCTGCTTGGTATGTAGGTAA
Organism: Bacilli bacterium; assembly: GCA_017459965.1. Classification (GTDB taxonomy): domain Bacteria; phylum Bacillota_I; class Bacilli_A; order RF39; family UBA660; genus CAG-433. The sequence continues at coordinate 27,107 of JAFUBW010000013.1, read as the reverse complement.
TATGTATGATATTAATTCAGGTGCATTTGATGTAAATAAATTTTCAAGATCATTAAATCATACACTAGCTCAAACATCATCTACTATGTCTTCAAGACCATATGAATCATCAGGAACTTCTGGTGGAGGTTCATTTTCTGGTGGAGGAGGCTTCTCCGGAGGCGGCGGAGGAGGCGGCGGCGGAAGCAGCTGGTAATAAAACTCCTAAATAGGCATATACTATATTAGGTGGTAATATGTCTAAAAAAGAAGAATTTAAAATATTTGTAAAAGATCATCCTGAGCTAATAAGATATGTTAAATCAGGAGAAATGTCATGGCAAAAATTTTTTGAAATATATTCTATATATGGAACAGATAATAATATATGGAATAAATATTTTAGTAACAATGATAGTGATAGTTCATCATCATCTAATAGCATGAGTGTATCTGATCTTATAAAAATGGTAAAAAATGTAGATTTAGATAGTGTTCAGAAAAATATAACAAATATATCAAAAGCACTTGGACTTGTTCAATCATTAATATCAAATGATGAAGTAGTTAATACTGATACATATGTGCCAAGACCACTTTATAAGAAGTTTGAAGATTAATGAATTTAGAAACTATTGTTAAAATAAAAAATGATGCCATGATACAAAAATATATAAGAGAAAATTCTTATTGGTATAAAGCATTAAATAGAAATCCTAATTTAATGCCATACTTAATTGATAATATGAAAAAAGATTATAAACTAACAACTGCTGATAAAATAAATGATTTATCAAATAAATTAGACTTAATAAAAGCATTTATGAATGCACTAAAATAGGTGAAAGTATGAAAGAAGAAGTAAATTTAATATTAAATAAATTAGATAATACAGATGAAATAAAAAGATTAAAAGAATTAAATAAATCATTAAACAATAATGAAGAATATTTATCTTTAATGAATGAATTTACAAGTAATAAAGATAATTATATAAAAAATAATACTTATAATGAAGAATTACTTCTTTTAAGAAAAAAATTATTTTCTATAAATGAATTAAATGAATATTTAAAAATTCAAAATAATTTAAGATTATTGTTTACTAAAATAAATAATGTTATATTAAGTATAGTTGATTAAAATAACTTTTTAAAGTTATTTTTTTCGTTTTATAAGGGAATTTTTATATAAAAAAGCGTATATAATATATGAAAGGATAAATATATATGCAAGAAAATAAATATTATAATGAAATAAAAGATATATTAATAAATAATGAAATTAATAAAAAAGTAAAAGACTATTTTAAAAATAAAGCAGAACTTGAATCATATTATAATGTAGGTAAACTTTTATTTGAAGCAGGAAAACATTATGGTAATGGAATAATAAAAGAATATTCAATTAAATTAACTAAAGAATTAAATATAAAATATACAAAAAGTAGTTTATATAATATGATAAATTTTTATAAATTATTTGTAAATTTCCAGACACTGTCTGGAAAAAGTCAGACACTGTCGGACTTTTTGTCTTGGTCTCATTATGTAGAACTTTTAAAGTTTGAAGATATAAACGAAATTAACTATTATATAAGTCAAGTGGAAGAGAAACATTTAAGTGTAAGAGATTTAAGAAAAATAATAAAAGATAAAGAATATGAAAGATTAGATGAATCTACAAAAGAGAAGTTAAAACATAATGAAGAATTATCTATAGTTGATGAAATAAAAAATCCTATTTTAATAAATAATAAATCAAATATAGATGTAAATAATATAAAAGAAAAGGTTCTTCAAAAAATAATATTAGATGATATTACGAATTTTTTAAAACAATTAGGAAATGGATATGCATTTATTGATAGTGAATATAAAATAAAAGTAGGAAATACATATAATTATATAGATATACTACTTTATAATGTAATATATCATTGTTATGTAGTAGTAGAATTAAAAGTAACGCCTTTAAAAAAAGAACATATAGGACAAATAGAAGTATATATGAATAATATAGATTTTAATTTAAAAGGAATTAATGATAATAAAACAATAGGATTAATAGTAGTAAAAGAAAATAATGAATATATAATTAAATATTCATCTGATAAAAGAATTAAATCATTAGAATATGAATTTATATAAATAAAAAATAACTTTTCAAAGTTATTTTTTTCATTTATAATATATATAAGGTGAGTTTATGAGAGTTATTAGTGGATTTCTTAGAGGTAGAGAAATAAAAGGATATACAATAGATGGTACAAGACCTACAATGGATAGAGTAAAAGAGTCTATGTTTGCCATTATTCAAGATTATATTTCTGGTAGTGTGTGTCTAGATTTATTCGCAGGTACAGGTAATTTAGGAATAGAAGCAATTTCTAATGGTGCTAAAAAAGTATATTTTAATGATAAAAATAAAATAGCTTGTAAAATAATAAAACAAACTATAGATAAATTTGAAATATCAGATAAATGTGAAATATTAAATAAAGATTATTTAGATGCACTTGATTATTATAAAGAAAATCATATTAAATTTAATATAGTATTTTTAGATCCTCCATACGATAATAAAGTAATAACTGAAATATTTAAAACTCTATATAGAAAAAGACTTCTTAAAAAAGATGCTATTGTAGTATGCGAATATACAGATCAAACAATAGAAGAAGAATACTTTGATGTAATTAAATCCAAAAATTATGGATATAAAAAAGTAGGAATATATGTTCAAAAAAAGTAAAGTATTAATAAACTTTACTTTTTATATTGACTATAAATTGTAAACAATGTTAATATATTTTTATGATATCGGAGGTAAATATGAAAAAAGGTTTTACTCTTATAGAATTACTTGCAGTTATAGTAATTTTGGCAATAATCATGGTAATAGCAGTACCACAAGTATTACATGTTATTGATTCGTCTAGAAAAACTGCATGGATAGATAATGTTAAATTAATAAAAAAATCATTAGAGCTTGATTATTCTATAAATAATGATCCAAATGCAACTATATCACAAATTAATTGTAGTGATCCAAATAAGTTTTTAAATAATTTTTCTAAAATTGTAGATATAGATATGGATTCTACACAAGTAAGTAATATATCATATAATAATAATATTTGTTCATTTAAATTGACACCAAAGATGCAATTTGATGGTCAATCAGAAGTAACAATGAATTGTTCACATGGTAAATGTACTTTTGAATAATATTTTGTAAAATGATAATAATAAATGTAAAGTGTATAAAAAAATAAAAAAAATAATTGACTATATATTTTTTAAATGTTATGATTAAATCGTAATAATAAGAAGGAGGAATTTATATTATGAAAAAAATGAATAAGAAAGGTTTTACTTTAATCGAATTATTAGCAGTTATAGTAATTTTAGCAATAATCATGGTAATAGCAGTACCACAAATATTAAATGTTATTAACAGTTCAAGAGAAAGTGCATGGACTAACAATGTTAAATTAATAGCAAGAAGTATTGAAACAAACGATTCAATTGCAGATGTTAACTCAAGTGCAGGGACAAAAAGTTATGCTACAGGAGGATGTACAGATGCAAATGTTAAACAAGCAGGAGATATAGATGAAACAAGTACACAAATTTCAACAGATGGTACAACAAGTGGAGTTTGTAAAATTACTGCAACACCAATAGGTCAATTTGCTGCATCAGGAAATAAAACTGCTACTATAGAATGTTCTGCAACTGGATGTTCAATTTCATATGCAACAGCTCAATCAGGTGACTAATAATTAAAACACTTTGAAAAAAGTGTTTTTTTATTGTATAATTTAATTGGTGATAATATGGATAATTTGATAATAGGTTCACATGTATCTTTTAATAAAAATGAACAATTATTAGGTAGTGTTAAAGAGGCAATAAGTTATAAAAGCACAACTTTTATGTTTTATACAGGTGCTCCTCAAAATACTAATAGAAGTGAACTTGATGATAAATTAATCGAAGAAGCTAATAAATTAATGATTGATAATAATATAGATAAATCAAAAGTAATTGTACATGCTCCATATATTATTAATCTTGCTAATGATGGAAAATCTTATGATTTTGCTATAAATTTTTTAAAACAAGAAATATCTAGATGTAGCAGGCTAGGTATAAAAAATATTGTTTTACACCCAGGTAGTCATGTAGGTTTAGGTATTCAAAAAGGTCTTGATAATATAGTATTCGCACTTAAAGAAGTTTTAAAAGAGGATAAAGGCGTAAATATTCTTTTAGAGACAATGGCAGGTAAAGGATCTGAACTTGGTACAACAACAGATCAATTAAAATATATTATAGATAATGTTAATAGTGATAATTTATGTGTATGTTTAGATACTTGTCATCTTAATGATTCGGGTATAGATATTAATGAATTTGATAAGTATATAGAAGATTTTGATAAAAAAATAGGTATATCTAAAATAAAATGTATACATGTTAATGATAGTTTAAATCCTATATCTTCTCATAAAGATAGACATGCTAATATTGGTTTTGGAACTATAGGATATGATGCTTTAATAAAAGTAATATATAATCCATTATTTAAGGATATTCCAAAAATATTAGAAACACCTTATGTAACAAAGGATGATACATCTAAAGAAAAGATATATCCACCATATAAATATGAAATAGAAATGATAAGAAAAAAAGTATTTAATCCTGATATGATTAAACAAATTCGTAAAGAATAGTGTAAACTATTCTTTTTTTTTATTTTTTTTAAAAAAAATATAGACAATCATTTCTTAAATTAGTATAATAATGGTAGTCAGTGGGACAAAGTGGCAGAATGTGGGGGATGAATATGATGATTGGTGAATATCATCATAATATTGATGAAAAAGGAAGGCTTATTATTCCATCAAAATTTAGAATAGAACTTGGTGAAAAGTTCATTGTTACAAGAGGTATGGAAAAATGTTTATTTGTTTATCCAATGAAAGATTGGAATAATATGATAAATGAATTAAATAAACTTTCTTTTACAAAAAAAGATTATCGTACATTTATGAGAATGTTACTTAGTGGTGCTACTGAATGTGAACTTGACAAAAGTGGAAGAATCAACATATCAAGTCCATTAAAGAACTATGCTAATTTAGATAAAGAATGTGTAGTTATCGGTGTAAATGATAGACTTGAAATATGGTCTGAAAAAGGCTTTGAAGAATTCTTTAATGATAATATTGAAAACTATAGTGATATAGCGGAGAACTTATTTGAAACCGCATGTTAGTGTACTTTTAAATGAATCTATAGAAAACTTAAATATTAAAGAAGATGGTATTTATGTTGATTGTACATTAGGATTCGCAGGTCATAGTTCAGAAATATTAAAAAGAATAAAAAGGGGTAAGTTATTCGCCTTTGATCAAGATGGGGAAGCTATCGATTATAGTAAAAAGATTCTTGAATCAATAAGTAATAATTATGAAATTATTAATAGTAATTTTGTAAACTTGAGAGATGAACTTCATAAAAGAGGAATAAAAAGGGTTGATGGTATTTTATTTGATTTAGGTGTATCAAGTGTTCAACTAGATGAGGCACAAAGAGGTTTTAGCTATCATAAAGATGCTAAACTTGATATGAGAATGAATCAAAATCAAAAATTAAGCGCATATGAAGTGGTTAATGAATATGAGATTGATAATTTAATTCGTATATTCTATGAATATGGAGAAGAAAAATATGCAAAGGCAATAGCCAAAGCTATAGTTAAAAATAGACCTATAGAAACAACGCTTGAACTTTCTGAAATAATTAAATCAAGTGTTCCAGAAAAATATAGAAGAACTTCTCATCCAGCAAGAAAAGTATTTCAAGCAATTAGAATAGAAGTAAATAATGAACTTTCTGTATTTGAAAAAGCACTTATAGATGCGATTGATTTACTTGATGTAGATGGAAGGTTATGTGTAATAACATTCCATTCACTAGAAGATAGAATATGTAAAAATATATTTAAAAAAGAAAGTGAAATAGATAAATTTTACAAAGGACTTCCAGATATACCTGAAGAATATAAACCAAAATTAAAAATAATAAAGAAAATAAAACCAAGTAATAAAGAACTTGAAGATAATAATAGATCAAGAAGCGCAATACTTAGAGTTGTAGAAAAAATAAAGTAAGGATGATGAAAGATGAAAAAGAATAAAAAGAAAGCTAGTGCTAAACTATTAAAATTTGAAAGAAAATATACTACTTTTGGTATAGTAGCATTGTTTGTTTTATGGGTAGTTAGTTTCTTTGCAAAAGTATCTTTGTCATCTATTAATGTAGAAGTTGAAAGACTTGGTAAAGAAGTTAAAAAACAAGAAAAAACAAATCAAAGTTTAACTATGAAAATAAATGAGCTAGCATCCTTAGAAAATATACAAGCAGTTGCAAATTCAGAAGGATTAGCGTATAATAATGGTAATATAGTAATAGTTAATAACGAATAAAGGATGTGCTTAAAATGAATAATAGAAGGATAGTGAATAAAGTAAGTATTAATAAACTTGTATTCATTATAGTCCTTCTTTTATTTTGTGCTATAATCGCAAGATTAGTATACTTAAATTTATCAGATCAAATAGATGGAATAAATTTAAAAAAATTCGCTAAAAATAGAAATACTACAAAAGAAACATTATATGCAACACGTGGTACTATATATGACTCAAATGAAGAAATACTTGCTCAAACAATTGATTCATATACAATAATCGCATATCTAGATAAATCTAGAAGTAAAAATCAAGTAAAACCACAACATGTTGTAGATAAAGAAACAACTGCAGAAAAACTTTCACCAATTCTTGGTATGGAAAAAGAAAAAATACTTGAAATATTAAATCAAAAGGGATTGTATCAAGTTGAATTTGGTACTCATGGTAAGGGACTTACTCAAATACAAAAAGAACAAATAGATAAATTAAAATTACCGGGTATAGATTTTATATCAACAGCCAAAAGATATTATCCAAATCTTGATTTTGCTTCTTATACATTAGGTTATGTAAAATCAGATGAAGAAACAGGTGCCATGAAAGGTGAAATGGGTGTAGAACTTTATTATAATAAAGAACTTACAGGTACAAACGGTTCAATTGAATATCAAAAAGACGCTAATGGGTATAAACTTATTAATTCACCAGTAATTCAAATAGATAAAATAGATGGTGTAAATATATATTTAACAATAGATAGTAATGTTCAATTAATAGTAGAAAGAGCATTTAATACATTTTATCAGCAGTCGGGTGCTAGAACGGGTGGAATGGTAGTAGCAGATGCTAAAACAGGTAAAATACTAGCTACTACATCAAGACCGTCATTTGATCCAAATATAAAAAATATAGAAAGTTATATGGATCCACTTATATCAGTTGCATTTGAACCAGGTTCAACTATGAAAACATATACATATATGACTGCACTTGAAAAAGGAACATATAAAGGCGAAGATACTTATATGTCTGGTAAAATGCAAATAGCAGATGCAACTATAAAAGATTGGAATAATTATGGTTGGGGTCAGGTAAATTATGATTTTGGTTATATGCAATCATCAAATATAGGTATTGCTAATCTATTTAAAAATGGTTATATAACAAAAGATGATTATCATTCTTACTTAGAAAAATTAGGATTTGGTTCTAAAACAGGTATAGAACTTCCTAATGAAGTAACAGGTAAAATATCATTTAAATATGAAGTTGAAGTCGCAACCGCAGGTTTTGGACAAGGGATAACAACAACACCAATACAACATATAAAAGCACTTACTTCAATAAGTAATAATGGATATTTACTAAGTCCTACAATAATACAAAAAATAGTTGATCCAAATACTAAAAAAACAATATATGAATATAAAGATAAAAAAGGTACTAAAGTAGCAAATGAACAAACAATTTCAAAAATAAAAGATTTAATGTATTCTGTTGTTAATAATCCATCTGGTACAGGTTATAACTATCATATAGATGGATATGATATTATTGGTAAAACAGGAACAGCTGAAGTATTAAATCCTAATACAGGTAGATATTATTCTAGTTCATATAGAAGTATAAAGTCATTTGAAGGAATGTATCCAAAAGATAATCCTAAATTCATATTCTATTTATATTTAGATTCACCTAGAGTGGATAATAAAGCAGATATGCTTAAATCAATATTAACTGATATTGAAACATATTATAATATTACTAAAGTTGAAACAAATAGTAAAAACATTTATTATATAGATAACTTTATAAATAAAAATATAGAATCTGCTAAAGGTATATTAGATGTAAATGGTATTAAATATGAAGTAATAGGAAATGGACAAAAAATAGTAAATCAATATCCTTTAAAAGGAACTATAGTAAATGGTAGAGTATTCTTAATAACAAATGATGAAAATAAAAATGTTCCTAATTTAGTAGGTTATTCAAGAAAAGATGCAGTTAATCTAGCAAAATTATTGAATGCAGAATATACTATTGAAGGAAATGGTTATGTAAGAGAATATAATGTTGAATTAGATGAAAATAATAAAATCAAAAAAATTAATTTAATATTATCAGATAAATATCAAGAATAAGTGTAAGAAATTACACTTTTTTTCATTTTTATAGGCAAAAGTACATACACTTTTATAAAGGTGAAGAATATGTTTTTTAAAGATATACATGTAAAAATAAGATTATTTTTTGTAATAGTAATAATACTTTTTTTAACAATAATTGCAAAAGTATTATATATACAAGTATTTGAATATGATAAACTTAAAAACTTATCATCTGATTTATGGAGTAGAAATTTACCTATTGAAGCCGATAGAGGTAAAATATATGATAGAAATAAAGTAGTACTTGCAGATAATATAACTACAACTTCTTTAATTTTAATTCCAAACCAAATAAAAGAAAAAGAAAAAACTATTAAAGAACTATCTAAAATATTAAATATATCTGAAAGCAAAATGGCAAAACATGTTAATAAAAAAACATCAATCGAAAGGGTACATCCTGAAGGAAGAAGACTTTCATTTGAAGTTTCTGATAAAATAAATGCACTTAATTTAGATGGTGTATATCTAGTTAAAGAATCTAAAAGAAATTATCCATATGATTCCAATTTATCTCATGTTTTAGGCTATGTAGGTATAGATAATCAGGGCCTTTCGGGTCTTGAACTTGAATATGATAAATACTTAACAGGTTCATATGGATCAATCAAATACTTTTCAGATGCAAAAGGAAACAGATTAAAATTAAACGAAATATATGAAGAACCACAAAATGGTATGAATTTAACATTAACGATAGATAATAATATACAACTTTCTGTTGAAAGAGAACTAGATAATGTTGTATATAAATATAATCCAGAACATGCACTTGCAATTGTAATGGATCCAAATAATGGTGAAATACTTGCTATGAGTTCAAGACCTAATTTTTCTCCTACAAATTATCAAAAATATTCTATAGAAGAAATAAATAGAAATTTACCTATATGGATGAACTATGAACCAGGAAGTACATTTAAAATAATAACACTTGCAGCTTCCTTACAAGAAGATACTATAGATCTTCAAAATGATCACTTTTATGATGGCGGTAGTATCAGAGTAGCAAATGCTAAAATAAAATGTTGGAAAAAGGGAGGACATGGAGCAGAAACATTTCTTCAAGTAGTAGAAAATTCTTGTAATCCAGGTTTTGTAATAATGGGACAAAAACTAGGGAAAGAAAGATTATTTTCTTATATAGATAAATTTGGATTTGGTAAAAAAACAGGTATTGATCTAAATGGAGAAGCAACTGGTATTATATTTAATCTTGATAGAGTTGGTGAAGTAGAACTAGCTACTACTGCGTTTGGTCAAGGAATATCTACCACACCTATACAGCAAATAACCGCAGTTTCAGCTGCTATAAATGGAGGCATATTATATAAACCATATATAGTAAAAAGTGTTGATGAACCAGAAACTAATTCTTCTATAATAAAAAATAAACCAACAAAGGTGAGAAGAGTAATTGATAAACAAACAAGTAAGGAAGTTGCTATGGCACTTGAAAGTGTAGTAACTAATGGTACAGGTAGGAATGCATTTATAGATGGATATAGAGTAGGAGGTAAAACGGGTACAGCACAAAAAGTAGAAAACGGATCATATATGGCAGGTAATTATATAGTATCTTTTATAGGATTTTTACCAGCAGATAATCCAAAAGTGGTAGTTTATGTTGCTATTGATAACCCAAAAGGTGTTGTTCAATATGGAGGTACTGTATCTGCACCAGTAGCTAAAAATATACTTGAAGATTCTATAAACGCACTTAATATACCAAAAAGTGATGACGCAAGTGAAAAAAATTATCAATTTTGGGAAAAGAAATATTTAGAAGTGCCTAATTTAGTTGGTAAAAAATTAGATTCAGTAACAAATGAATTAACTCCGTTTGAAGTACAATATACCGGTAGTGGTGATTATATAATATTTCAATCGCCTTCAAATGGGGAAAGAGTTTTAGAAGGAAGTAAAATAAGAATACTTCTTGGAAATAAATAAGATTACAAATATAAGCTATAAATATTTTTTGTAAATAAGTGTTAAAAAAATAATATTTTTATAGATTTATTTTTATACTATGATATAATTATTTTTAGATAGAAGGAAGTGAATAATATGTATGTACTAGCTAAATCAGTACTAGCATTAATGATAGGATTTATAGTTTCAGTAGTCTTGGGACTTGTATTAATTCCATGGCTTAGAAAATTAAAAATAGGACAAAAAACAAGTATATTTGTAAAAGCACATGCTAAAAAAAGTGGAACCCCTACAATGGGAGGTTTAATATTTACATTATCTACAATAATTACAATATTTGCACTATATTTTATGAATAAATTAAAAATATCAAGTAATTTACTTATAATATTATTTGTATTTTTTGGATATGGTCTTATAGGTTTTGTAGATGATTATTTAAAAGTTAAACATAAAAGTAATGAAGCTGGTTTATCTAGACTTCAAAAGTTTTTAGCACAAGTATTAATCGCAATCGCATTCTTTTATGTATATATGAGACAAGGATCAAACCCTTATATAGAAATATATGCATTAAAAATAAAAATTAATTTAGGATTTATGTATGGATTCTTTATATTATTTATGTTAGTAGGTGCATCTAATGCGGTTAATTTAACAGATGGACTTGATGGCCTTGCAGGTGGTTTATCTGCAATAGCAATTATGGTATATGGTATGATTGCTTGGAATTCTGGATGGCTTGAAGGATATGATGATGTTGCAGTTTTCTGTTTCATACTAGTTGGAGGTCTCTTAGGATTCTTGGTATTTAATTCCCACCCAGCCAAAGTGTTTATGGGTGATACAGGATCACTGCCACTTGGTGCAGTACTTGCAACACTTGCAATCCTAACTCATAGAGAAGTAAGTTTAATATTAGTTGGTGGAGTATTTGTAATAGAAACACTTAGTGTAATACTTCAAGTAGCTTCAGTAAAAATTAGACATAAAAAATTATTTCCAATGACACCAATACATCATTCATTTGAAAAATGGGGATGGAGTGAAACAGATATAGTAAGATTATTCTATGTAGTAGGTTTCATTTTAGGAACAGGTGCAATTGCATATGGAGTATGGTATTAAGATTAACAATAGTTAATCTTTTTTTGATTTTATTTATATTTGTGTTATAATATCAAGCTAACAAAGGGGATGTTATTATGACTAATCATAGATATATTAGAGGAAAAAAAGTTGATCATAATAATAAAAATGATGCTAAAATATTAATTAATGAAATTAAATATAACATTAGAATGAATAGGCTTGATACAGCTTTATCATTAATTGAAGATTGCTTATATTATAATCCAAATAATAATTATGTATTAGGATATAAAGCAATGGTACTTGATAAAATGGGTAAAAAAGAAGAAGCTATTTCAATATATGAAAATATATTAAAAATAAATGACTTATCAAAAAGAGATAAAATGTTTATAATGAGTCAATATGCTAATCTTCTTTCTAAAAGTAATAAGGAATTAGCGGCTTATTATTATGAAAAAGTAATAAAAGAAAGTAAAAATGTAGAATTAGTTGCAAGAAGTAAATTATCAATTTTATATACTGAATTAAAAAGATATGATGATGCACTTAATATTTTAAGAATAGATGGATTTAATAATATGTTTTTAAATATAAAAAGGGCAAATATATATAATACACAAGATGACTATAATAATGTTTTAAAAGCACTTAATGAAGAAGAATATAATATTAATAATGCTGATGTACTTGAAAACTTAGATGATGAATATATAGAACAAGAAAAGAATTTTTTATATGGTCATACATTTTATAAACAAGGAAAATTTAATTTAGCATTATCATATTTAACAAAAGCAACTAATAATAGAAAAAGAACTATTTATTTTAAGACAATTATTGATATGGCAAGAATTTATATATTAAAAGGAAAAATAGATGATGCGATTACTTTATGTGAAGAATTAAAAAAAGACACTTTATCAGATTTTTACAACAGAATTATAGATGAAGTAATGGCTAAAGCATATACAAGAAAAAATGATTATGAAAAAGCACAAGAACATTATAATAATATAGAAACAAATGAAAAAATAAAGAATCTTAATTTAGGAAAAATAGAATTATTAAAAGGAAATTTTAAAAAAGCAGAAGAATATTTTTCAGATTTAGATGTACAATTAGATGATATAAATGTTTTTTATGAAGAATTTTATAGATTAGCACTTATAAAATTTAGACTTAATAAATATGATGAAGTTGAAGAAATATTAGATATATTTGATTCAAATCTTGAAAAATTTGAAATATATCGTATGAAATATGAATTAGATAGAATTAAACTTTATATAAATTTAGTTAATAGTAAAGAAATAAATAATGAAAAAATGTCATATTCAGAAAAACAAATAATATCTTATAATGAAAAAGAAGCAATTAAACATATAATAGATCATCACATTAAAAATGCTAAAACATCTAGATTTAATGAAAATATTGATGTAGAACAGTTAATAATTGATGTAAAAGATAAATTAATAAAAGATAATATAATTTATGATAGTTTATTTGATAAATATATCATTAAATATCGTGATATAGGCTATAGTATGAATAACGAAACTATTCATCAATTAATGATCTTAACTCTTCCAAATACTAAAGATATTATTACTATGTATCCATATGATGGAACTGAAAGTATATTTACTTTAGAAGAGTTAGAAGAAAAAGAAAAACCAAAGGTTAAAAGATTATCTCAAATAGAGAAATTTAATATGAAATATGGTAATAATTAACAAATTATAAAACCTTTAAAAAATTTGACAAAATAGGCGTTTTATAGTATTATATCGAACAACTTTTAAGAAAAAGGGGAAAGTATTCAAAAAATTTGACAAAAAAGGACAGTTGTGTTAATATAATGCACGTCTTTAAACAAAGGGGGAAATTTTTATGGAAAAAACAAGAGGAAGTTTTATTAGGGATTTAATAATAAAGATATTCTTAATACTATTATTTGTATTTTTAATAACATTATTATTTCCAATGCCTAATTTAACACCATTTTATAACAGAATATTTAATGATAATGTTCAAACTATGAAAGAAGCAGCAGAAGATTACTTTACAAAAGATAGAATGCCTGAAAAAATAGGTGATTCATCAAAATTAACATTACAACAAATGCTTGATAAAAAATTAGTTTTACCATTCTTAGATAAAGATGGTAAAGAATGTGATACTAATAAATCATATGTTAAAGTTACTAAAAAGAAAAAAGAATATGAACTTGAAGTACATTTAACTTGTGGTAATGAATCTAATTACATAATTGAACCAATTGGATGTTATAATTTCTGTCCAGATAATTCATGTGTAAAAGATATTACTACAGATGAAAATACTGGTAAAGTAACTTTAAATAAAGATTATACAACTACAACTAAGAAGAATAATAATACACCATCAAATCCAACAACATCTGATAAATATAGATTACAATATTTATATACAAGAACTTTAACAGATGAAAAATGGGTTACAGGTGATTGGACTACAACTAAGAAAAATGAAACAAATGATTTAAAATTAGTAGATCAAAAAACTCAATATACAGGTAAAAAGAAAGTATCTAAAGGTACAACTACTTATAAACATGTTAAATATGATTATAAAGATAGATGGACATATGATACTGATTGGACTTATGAAGTTAAAACATTATCTGATAATGTAAAACTTGTTGATACTAGAGACTTATATACAGGTCAAAAGAAATATACTATTGATACAACTAAATATAAACATGTTAAATATGCATATAAAGATAATTGGAAAGAAACTGGTTACCAAGGAACTAAATATAATACTAATGATTCAGTAGTATTACTTGGTACTAGATATACTGTAAGAAAAACAACTCAAACAACAACTGGTGGATGGTCTGGTTGGGTAAAAGATACAACTTGGAGAACATCTAAACCAGCTGATACAGCTACAACACAATGGTCTGATGCATATAATTCAAAAACAACAACAAGTGGTTCAAGTAATAGATTATTATATAGTTCATATGAATCAACAACACCACTTAACTCAACATCAACAAGATGGTATGAATTCTTATATTATGATGATGTACCATGTAAAACAGCATGTACTTCATCAACAATTAGAGTATACTATTATAGAGTATATGAAATAGTTCCTGGATCATCTACAACTGAATATCAATATATGTATAGAACTTATTCATCAAGTGCTACTACAAATGTTGATGAAAAAGTAGTAACAGATCCAACACCATATACAAATAATGGATATGCTATAGTTAAATATGAATATAACTATAAAATTAATACAAGAGAAAAATATTTAGCAGATACTGTATGGACAGATTCTAAAACATCTCCATCAGGATATGAATATGCTAATGAAAAGAAAATTACAAGAACTACTAAGTATGAAAACTTAAACAAATGGGTTTTATCTCCAGGTGCTTTAGGTGAATATACTTATAATGTAACAACAAGAAGACAATACAAATATAAATATAATAATCCAGAAAGATATATTAAAGATACTATATGGACTACTTCAAGTGTATCTCCATCAGGATATACTTATACTGGAGAACATAAAACAACTACAAGTACTTCATATGTTGATTTAGGTAAATGGGTTGATAGTAAAGCTGCTCTTGGAGAATATACATATGATATTCAAACTAGAACATTATATAAATATAAAACAAGAACAACTACTACAAAAACTGAAAGTAAATGGTTTGATAATAATCCAGGTGGTAACTGGGTATATGCAAATCAAACAAGAAAGATAAAAGTTAACTAACTTTTATCTTTTTTCTTGATTAAATTCAATAATTGGAGCTTACTTAATGACAAAAATAAATATGTAAAAAAGATAATTAATTATCTTTTTTTTATGATAAAATATATTTATAGGAGGTATATATGGTAGTAAGTGTTTTAGTAGAAATATCTTTTAATAAACAAGAAAAAACTTTCGATTATTTAGTTCCTGATAATCTAGTAAATGACATACAAATAGGTAAAAGAGTACTTGTACCTTTTGGAAAACAAAAACTAGAAGGTTTTATTATGGATATAAAAGAAAATTCAGATTATGAATTAAAAGAAATAATTACTATTATAGATAAAGAACCAATACTTACACAAGAATTACTTACTTTAGGAAAAGAAATACAAAAAGAAATATTATGTAATTTAATATCAATATATCAAACTATGCTTCCAAAAGGTTATAAAGCAAAAAATAAAGATAATATTAATATAAAATATAATAAATATATAAAAATAATTAATAAAGAAAAAGCTATAGATTTTATAAATACATCTAAAGCAAAAAAACAAATACAAATAGTAGAAGATTTATTAAATAAGGAAAAAGAATTAAAAAATAAATATTCAAATAATTTGATAAAAGAATTATTAAATAAGGATATAATAATAGAAGAAAAAGAAGAAATATATAGAATAAATATAAATGAAGATATAAAACCAATAGTTAATCTAAATCCTTATCAAATAGAAGCCAAAAATAAAATAGATAATTCTAATAAAGATGTTATTTTACTTCATGGAATTACTGGTAGTGGAAAAACAGAAATATACATGCATTTAATAAAAGAACAAATAGATAAAGGAAAAAGTGCTATTGTACTAGTACCTGAAATAAGTTTAACACCACAAATGATATCAAGATTTACTAAACATTTTTCTTCTAATATTGCAGTACTTCATAGTGGGCTTTCTGATTCAGAAAAATATGATGAATATAGAAAAATAAAAAGGGGAGAAGTATCTATTGTAATAGGCGCTAGAAGTGCAATATTTGCGCCTCTTAATAATATTGGTATTATTATAATAGATGAAGAACAATCTTCTTCATACAAACAAGAATCTAATCCAAAATATAATGCTATAGATGTTGCAATTAAAAGAGCAAAATATCATAATGCAAAAGTAATACTAGGATCAGCTACTCCAACAATAGAAACTTATGCAAGAGCAGATAAAGGATATTATGAACTAGTATCTTTAAATAAAAGAGCAAATAATGCTAAATTACCTAATATAGAAATAATAGATATGAAAAACGAAATAAAAAAAGGTAATAGAATATTTTCAAGTGAATTAATAAATGAAATAAAAGATAGATTATCTAAAAAAGAACAAATAATATTATTTTTAAATAAAAGGGGATATTCTTCATATCAAATGTGTTCAAATTGTGGTGAAGTAGTAAAATGTCCTAATTGTGATATAACTCTTACTTACCATAAAAATTCTCAAATGAACAGATGTCATTATTGTGGCTATGCGCAAAATGTATCAGAACATTGTCCTTATTGTAAAAATAAATCATTAAAAAGCTTTGGATTAGGTACAGAAAAAATTGAAGAAGAACTAAATAATATATTTGATGCCAAAGTAGTTAGAATGGATATAGATACTACATCTAAAAAAGGAGCGCATGCAAAAATAATTAATTCATTTATGAATCATGAATATGATATTTTAATCGGTACACAAATGATTGCAAAAGGACTTGATTTTCCTCTTGTTACATTAGTAGGAGTTATAAATGCTGATACACTTTTAAATATTCCTGATTTTAGAAGTAATGAACATACTTATCATTTGATTTCTCAAGTATCAGGAAGAGCCGGAAGAGCAGGTATTGAAGGAAAAGTAATTATTCAAACATTTAATCCAGATAATTATGCAATAAAATATGCAAAATATCATAATTATGTAGGATTCTATGAAGAAGAAATTAAAATAAGAAAATCATTAAAATATCCACCATATTTCTTTTTAGCACTTTTAAAAATAGGTAGTAAAACATATGAAGAAGCTAAAAACGAATCAATTAAAATAAGTGATTATATAAGAAGAAATAAAAGTGATGATATGATAGTACTTGGTCCATCAGTCGGACCTATTTCAAAAATTAATAATATTTATTATTTTCAAATAATAATTAAATACAGAAATAAAGAAAATATAAATAATATATTAAAAGAAATAATATCTATAGAAAACAATAAAAAAATAAGTTTAAATATAGATATTAACCCATTAAATATATAAGGTGATAATATGAAATTAAAATATAAATACCCATGTATAGATGAAATAAATATATTAGATATTTATAAAAATGATAAATATTTTTATGATTGGTATAAAATAGTGAGAAAAATACTTAAAACAAAGGAATTTCAAAAAAGAAGATTATTCATACATCATGAAAATGAAAGTTTATGGACTCATAGCATTAAAGTCTCATTTTTATCTTACAAATTTGCTTTAAAATATAATATTAATGCATATAACTGCGCAATCGCAGGTCTTCTTCATGATTTTTATACAAAGGCATGGCAATATAGTAAAGAACTTGAATGTTTAGATGAAAAATATAGAGAAAAGTTTATAAAAAAAGAAAAATGTAATTTTAAACAATTACATGGTATTCATCATCCTATAGATGCACTTGATAATTCAAAAAAATATTATAATAAATTCTTAAATAAAAAGATAGAAGATGCAATTATATCTCATATGTTTCCACTTTCCATATTTAATGGAAATTTTCCTAAATATAAAGAAAGTTTAGTAGTAACCATGATAGATAAATATGTATCATTTAATTTATCAAATATAAAAGAATTTACAAAATATTTAGGCTTAAAAAAAATACAATAGTATTTTATTTAGAACCTGGAGAAAAATCTTCGGGTTTTAAAATATCTTCTTTTATTGTATTTAATAATGATTCAACATTCTTGTTAATGCCAGTATTTTGTTTATAATCTTCAAATTTTTCTCTATCATTTTCATCCTCTAAATTATAAGAATCAAAACCATATTTATCAACACTTTCTTGTAATTCTTCCTTATTATCTCTAAAACCTGATGCAATATCATAATATCGATCAAATAATTTAATAAAAACATGATCATTAGATTTTCCTACAACCGCACCATTATTTTTTAATAAATCATATAAAAGTTCTGCATATATTGCGCAATTACCATTTTTAAACATATTTTCAATTTCTTTTTCTTGATCATATATATCTAATTCTAAAGGATTATATTCAAACCATTCTAATCTAAATAATCGATTTATTTTACTTATAAAATCAATAACTTTATTCTCGTCCATAATATCACCATCCTATGTATATTATAATTTAAAACATGTCAACAATACAATATTTAGATGAAATATTTTACATAATTTGATATAATAACAATAGATTTTAATGGAGGTAAATATGACAGTAAATGATATTTTAAATGTATGTTCAGGTAAATTATTGTATGGAAATATTAATGAGGAAGTAAATAATTTTTCTAAAGATACTAGAGTTATAAATAAAAATGATGTATATGTAGGAATTAAAGGTTCAAGTTTTGATGGAAATGAATTTTATAAAGATGCATTTGATAAAGGTGCAAATGTATGTATACTTGATAATAATAAAATAGATTATGAAAAAATAGATGGAAAAACTATAATCTTAGTTGATGATTCTATAAAAGCATTAGGTAAACTCGCATCATATAAAAGATCATTATATGATATACCAGTAATCGCAGTTACAGGAAGTGTTGGGAAAACTAGTACTAGAGATATAATATATTCTGTATTAAAAGAAAAATATAATATTTTAAAAACAGAAGGAAACTTTAATAATGATATAGGTCTTCCTTTAACAATATTAGGTTTAAAAGATCATGATATGATGATATTAGAAATGGGTATGAATCATTTCGGAGAAATTGAATTATTAAGTAATATAGCAAAACCTACACATGCTGTTATAACAAATGTAGGAACTGCTCATATAGGTAATTTAGGTTCGAGAGAAAATATATTAAAAGCTAAATTGGAAATTATTTCAGGTCTTTCTAAAAATGGTAAATTATATGTTAATAATGATAATGATATGATTCATAATCATTTAAACGAAATAAAAGAAAAAGCAAATGTAGTTACAATAGGAATAGATAATGATAGCGATTATATGGCAACAAATATAATTGAAGATGCATTTGAAAGTAGTTTTAAAATTGATAATAATGATTATAAAATAAATATAGGTGGAAGAGCATTTATATATAATTCATTAATGGCATATGCCTTAGGAAAAGAATTTGATTTAACAATTAATCAAATATATAACGGTATTAATAATGTAAAACTTGAAAAAAATAGATTAGAAAAAATAATAGGAAAAAAAGGCGAAACAATAATTAATGATACATACAATGCTAGTTTTGATTCAGTTAAAAATGCTATAGAATTATTATCTAAATCAAATTATAAAAGAAAAATATTATTATTAGGTGATATTCTAGAACTTGGTGATTATAGCGAAGAAATTCACAAAAATATAGGACGAGAAATAAAAAAATATAATTTTGATAAAATTATATTAGTCGGTAATGAAGTGAAATATATAAAAGAAGAATTAAATGATTATAGTGATATATATTTATTTAACAAAGAAGATGAAACATATGAATTTTTAGATAATATTTTAAATGAAGATGATATTATATTATTAAAAGGATCTCATGGTATAAATCTTATTAATATAGTTAATCATTTGAAATAAAAAAGGATATTATAATAATATCTTTTTTATTGCATATTTTTTAAAAAAATTCTATTTACTTAAGTTTTTACTTATGTTATAATACATTTGGCTTTGAAAAAATACACAAATATTGATTTATGAACCTAGTGCTTAAATATAAGTGGGGATTAAAAATGAAATATTTGAAAGATTAACAAAAGGAGAGTGAAAATATGTCAGTAGTTTCAATGGGATATTTATTAGAAGCTGGTGTTCATTTTGGTCATCAAACAAAAAGATGGAATCCAAAAATGAAAGAATATATCTTTACAGCAAGAGAAGGAATCTATATTATAGATTTACAAAAAACTGTTAAGAAAATTGAAGAAGCATATGATGCTTTAAAAGAAATCACAAATAATGGTGGTAAAGTAATATTTGTAGGTACTAAAAAACAAGCACAAGAAGCAAGTGCAGAAGAAGCTGTAAGAAGTGATAGTTTTTATGTAACAGAAAGATGGCTTGGTGGTACTCTAACAAACTTTAGAACTATTAAAAGAAGAATGGGATACTTAGATCAAGTTGAAAAAATGGAAGCAAATGGTACACTTGAATTACTTCCTAAAAAAGAAGTTATCAAAATAAGAAAACAATATGATAAATTAAATTCTTATTTCTGTGGTATTAGAAATATGAAAAGATTACCAGATGCAATGATCATAGTAGATCCTAAAAAAGAATATATAGCTATTAAAGAAGCTAGAAAACTTGGAATACCTGTATTTGGTATTGTTGATACTAACTGTGATCCAGATTTAGTTGATTATGTAATACCTGCTAATGATGATGCTGTAAGAAGTGTTAAAATTATACTTGGTGTACTTGCAAATGCAATTAATGAAGGAACAGATAGAGAAATGGTTGATTTCTTAACTGATGAAGATAAAAATAAAACTAAAGAATCTAATAAAGAAACTAAAAAAGAAGAAAAAGTAGAAGTTAAAGAAACTAAAGAAGAAAAACCTAAAGCTAAAAAAGAAACTGTTAAAGAAGATAAAAAAGATATCAAAGCCGAAGAAGATTTATCTAAAAAAACAGTTGCTGAACTTAAAGAAATGGCAAAGGCTAAAGGAATTGAAGGTTATAGTAAACTTAAAAAAGCTGAACTTATAGAAGTTTTAAATAAATAAATTGGAGGTGTGATATATGAATACAAGTTTAATTAAAGAATTAAGAGATCTATCAGGTGCAGGATTAATGGATTGTAAAAAAGCATTAGAAGCAAATGATGGTGATATAGATAAAGCAATGGATTATTTAAGAGAAAAAGGAATATCTAAAGCTGCTAAAAAAGCATCAAGAATAGCTGCAGAAGGACTTTCTACTGTTGTAATTAATGGAAATAATGCTGCAGTTGTAGAAGTAAACTGTGAAACAGATTTCGTTGCTAAAAATGAAAAATTTGTTAACTTAGTTAATACAATTGCAAATGTAGTAGTTAATAATGATGTTAAAACTATGGAAGAAGCTTTAGAACTTTCATGTGAAGAAGGAACTCTTAATGATTATGTTACTAATATGACTGCAACTATAGGAGAAAAAATTAGTTTTAGAAGATTTGAAAGACTTACAAAAACTGATTCACAAAACTTTGGTAGTTACATTCATATGGGAGGTAAAATATCTGTTTTAACTTTAGTTGAAGGTGCAAGTGAAGAAGTAGCTAAAGATGTTGCAATGCACTGTGCAGCTATGAGACCATCTTACATTAGAAGAGAAGATGTTCCAGCTGAAGAAACAGAAAAAGAAATGAATGTATTAAAAGAACAAGCTATGAATGAAGGAAAACCTGCTGAAATAGCTGAAAAAATGGTTCAAGGAAGAATTAATAAATTCTATAAAGAAATCTGTTTAGAAGAACAAGAATTTGTAAAAGATTCAGACAAAACTGTAGGAGAATTCGTTAAATCAAATGGAGGATCAATCGTTAATATGGTTAGATTCGAAGTTGGAGAAGGAATTGAAAAAAGAGAAGATAACTTTGTAGAAGAAGTTATGAGCCAAATAAATGGATAAAGAGAAAGAAATTTCTCTTTTTTTTATTTTATTTATGTGTTATAATGAATTTAATAATTCAGGGAGGTAAATATGAATAAAGAAGAATTAAGAAGTTTTAGAAAAGATTTTTATTTGAATTTAGAAGAAATTATTAAAGAAAAAGGAACGATTACAAAAGATGAATATAATAAAATATTAAATGATGCGATAAAAAAATCAAAATCTTCTACTAAATCTGAAAAAAGTGTATTTGTATATATGGGAAGCTATGTAGAAAATAAAAATTCTATTACTGGAAATATAAACGAATATTTAACATATGATGGTAATCCAGATGTTACATATAAATTATATATGGTAATTGAAAATGGTTTAATATTTAAAATTAATATTAATGATTCTAAAAAGTTTGAAAAAAAACACAAAATAATTTATCCAAAAGTAGATATATATAATACTCAAGAATATTATAGAAAATTTTCAAAAATAAAAATTCAATATTATAAAAATTTATTATATAATAAACAAAAAGGGTCATATAAACTAATTAAAAAAATAAATGAACAAAAATATTATTAATAATTGAAATAATATTTTTTTTATAGTAAAATGTTTATATATAAAGGAGATAATAATATGGATGAAATTTTATTAGAAACAGAAGAAAAAATGCAAAAAGCAATAGAAAATTTAGAAAATAGATTTACAAATATAAGAGCAGGTAGAGCTAATCCAGCAATGCTTGATAAGGTTAAAGTAGATTATTATGGTGCACCAACACCACTTAATCAACTTGCAACTATATCAGTTCCAGAAGCAAGAAAACTTCAAATAAAAGCATTTGATAAAACATGTCTTCCTGATATAGAAAAAGGAATATATGAAGCAGATTTAGGACTAACACCTAATAATACTGGTGAACTTATTTTTATTACAATTCCAGAACTAACTGAAGATAGAAGAAGAGAACTTGTTAAACAAGCAAAATCTATGGCTGAAGAAGCTAAAATAGCTTTAAGAAATATAAGGCAAGATGCAAATAACTCTATTAAGAGATTAGAACTTAATGAAGATGAAGAAAAACATGGTGAAAACGAAGTTCAAGATCTAATTAATAAATATAATAAAGAAGTAGACGAAAAATCAAAAGAAAAAGAACAAGAGTTAATGACTATATAATTAACTCTTTTTAAAATAGGTTAATAATTTGGTGTAAGGTGATAATATGAAAAAGAAATTATTTTTAATATTGTTTATATTAATAACTTTAGTAATAATTTACTATATATATATTAATATTTCATTTAATAATTTAGTGAACAATACTATCAATTATAAAGATAAAATTAATTATTCAACTTATATTGAAACTAGTCTTAAAGGACAAAATACTTTAAAAATTAATTATGAAATAATTAAAACATCAAATATTAAAAAAATAATTTTATCAAATTATACAAATAATAAGATAGAAAATAAAATAGAAAAATATATAGTAAATAATAAAGTATATGTAAATGATAATGGTAAATATAAAGAATTAAAAGATAATGAAGAAAAAATTAATATAAATTATTCTTATTTAAAAAAATCTAAAGTTAAAAAATTAAATAATAATACTTATAAAATTAAAATGAAGGCATATGATGCATATAATATGATATATACAAAAGATGTAATGAATAAAAAAGATTTAGATAAAAATATAATAGTAATAATAAAAAAAGAAAATAATTTTATTAATGAAATATCATATACAATAAATAATTTGAATAATAATAAAAATAATCCATTAAAATATAAAATAAAAATATCAAATACTAATATAAATAATCATGATAAATTAGAGTTACCATTTAAAAATTAAAAAAAGTGCTAAAAATAGGCACTTTTTTAGTTTTTTATCATAAATTAAAGTAAGGAGTGATAAAAAATGTCTAGTTATAAAGAAATTGTTACAAAAACAGTTATAGGTAAAGGTAAGAAATATTTTAAAAATAAATATAGTGTTCAAAGTGAAGTAACACCTTCTACAATACTAGGATGCTGGATAATTAATCATAAATTTAAAGGTTATGTACAAGGTGAAGATGTAGTAGTAGATGGCTCATTTGATATAAATATTTGGTATTCATATGATAATGATACAAAAACTAATGTAATAAATAAAACAATTAAATATAATGATTTAATTAATATTAAAACTAAATTAGATGTAGATCTTAATGATTCCCAAATAATAGTACGCGCACTTAAACAACCAAATTGTTCAAATGTACAAATAAATGGTAATACAATTGACTTTGATATAGAAAAAGAACTCGGAATAGAAGTAGTAGGAGATCAAAAAGTTAAAATAATGGTAGAAGATGATGAAGATAATTGGGAAGTATTTGATGATCCAGTAACCGAAGAAACAGAAAAAGAAATAGATAATGAAATTAATGAAGATTTTTTAGAAGAATAATGTCAACAAAAATAGTTGACATTTATTTTTTTTTATAGTATTATAATTCTAGCAAAAAGAAAGGAAGGTATATATGGCAGTTAAAATTAGATTAAAAAGAATGGGTGCTAAAGGTAGACCATTTTATAGAGTAGTTATTGCTGATTCAAGAGTAGCAAGAGATGGAAAAGTAATTGATCAAGTTGGTTATTATAATCCACTTAATGCTGAAGTTAAATTAAATGAAGAAGCTATCATTGACTGGCTTAAAAAAGGTGCACAACCAACTGATACAGCTAGAAACTTATTATCTAAACAAGGAATTATGACTAAATTCCATGAAGAAAAAAGAGGTAAATAATAATGGATTTAGTAAGTTTAACAGAAATGATTATAAAATCATTAATTAAAGATGAAGATTCAGTATCAGTAAAAGAATTTGATACAGAAGATGAAATAATTATAGAAGTAGTTATTCCAGAAGAAGAAATGGGTTCTGTAATTGGAAAAAATGGTAAAATAGCTAATTCTATAAGAACCGTAGTTCAAGCAAGCTCTTATTTAAAAGATAATAAAAGAGTTAAAATAAATATAAGTTCTATATAAGAACTTATTTTTTTTATTGTATTCTTTATTAATTTGATATATAATAAACTTTAAATAAACATTTATTGGAGGTAAATATGGATAAAATAAATGAATTAATTGATTTATTTAAGAATATGTCAAATAATGTAGAACCACAAAAAATTATTGATTTATATGAAAGAAAAATATTAGATTTAAAAAATCCACAATTATGTTATTGCTTTGCAAAGTATATACAAGGATCAGATATAAAATCACATGAAAAAGTAATATTAGAAAGTAAAAATCTAGAATATGTTTATAATTTTGCAAGAGATATAAAAAAATCAGATAAACTTGAACTTTCAAATGCTATAGTAGAAAGCAAAGATTTAGAATATAATTATAAATTTGCAAAATTTATATTTCCATGTAATATAAAAGAACATGAAAAAGTAATATTAGAAAGTAAGGATCCAAAATATAATTATATGTTTGCAAAAGCTATTAAAAATGCTAATATAAAAGAACATGAAAAAGTAGTATTAGAAAGTAAGGATCCAAAATATAATTATATGTTTGCACTTGGAATAAAAGATGCCAATATAAAAGAACATGAAAAAGTAATATTAGAAAGTAAGGATTTAGAATATAATTATAAATTTGCAAAAACAATAATAGGTGCATATGTACTAGCACATAGTAAAATTCTTTTAGAAAATAATTATGAATTATATAATGAAAATAAAAAAAATATAGATGAAATTGATAAAATATTATACAAAAATATGAAAATGGATAGTGATATTAAAAAAATAGATAAACTATTATTAACACTACAAAACAAAAATGAATAAAAATTTGCAAAAAAATTATTTTTAGTATATAATATACGCTAAGTTTTGGGGGTAAATATGAAAAAAATACTTAGATATTTAGAGTGGTTACCATTCGCAATAGCCTTAGGTTCTCTTGTAATATACATAGTATATACAATACAAATAAAAATGAATCCTGCAATTATAATAACTGATAAATTAATTAGTACTTTAAAAACTTATTTAATAATTGCGCTTGTTTCATTATTTATAGGTTTATTAATTATATTAATAAAAAAAATAAGAAAATTAATGTTATCGGAACAAACAGAAAAAGTTATAACTACTACAACAGTAACTCAAACTCCAACAAAAACAGAAAAAGTAGTAATATCTGAAACAAAAAATAACGAAGAAGTAAAAGTGTTAGAAAAAGAACCAATCATTGAAAAAAATATAATACATGAACCTATTAAACAAACACAAGTAGTTGAAGAAAAAGTAGTAAATAATTATACATATAAAGTAAAAGGTATAGTATGTCCTGAATGTAACAATTATATATCAAAAAATGCTGGTATATGTCCACATTGTGGTATATTATTTGATGATGAAATAATAAAAGTAATAAAAAAATATGAAAAAGGAAAATATAAAGTAAGAAAAAATCCTTTAGTTACAATAGCAAATATATTATTAACAATATTATTTATAATATTAATATTCTTAATATGTAATATGCTTTATAATAAATATAATGAAAATTTAAAAAATATTAATTATATAATGCAAAGACGATAATTCGTCTTTTTTTTTATAAAAAAGTATCCCCGGGGGGGGGAGTAATATTAGTTATTATAGGTATTTTGTATGAGTCTTAAACATTTTAATAAAACCCAGGTTCTTTTTGGTTTCTTTAAATCAAAAGAAAATATAATTTTTTTTATTGGTATGTTTTTTATTTTTATTTGTT
>JAFUBW010000012.1 GCA_017459965.1 Bacilli bacterium | reverse complement strand
CAATAGCACCTTGAACATTATCAGAAGAAATACCAGAAGAAGAATTATCAAAAGAGACTTCAGAAGAAGAATATAAATAATTAGCAGCAAAAACAGAAATAATACTACTAAAGAATATAGAAACAACACCAATAAGAAAAACAATTCTTTCTTTATTATATGAAGAAAGAACCTGGGTTTTAATAAAACGTTTAAGACTCATATAAAATACCTATAATATCTAATATATTACCCCCCCCGGGATACTTTTTATTTACATTAGAATAATAAAATGTTAAAATACTTTCGAGGTGAACTAATATGGATACTATTGGTATTATTTGTGAATATAATCCTTTTCATAATGGACATTTATATCATATAAATAAGATTAAAGAGATGTTTCCTGAATCTAATATTATACTTGTTATGAGTGGTAATTTTACTCAAAGAGGAGATGCTTCTATTATTAATAAATGGGATAAAACTGAAATAGCACTTAAAAATAATATTGATTTAGTTGTAGAACTTCCTTTTAAATTTACATGTCAATCTGCAGATCTTTTTGCATATGGTGCGGTTAATATTTTAAATTATTTAAAAGTAGATTATTTAGTTTTTGGTAGTGAATCTAATGATATTGATATGCTTAATAATATTGCAGATATTCAACTTACAAATGAATATGATTTAAAAGTAAAAGAATTAACTAAAAAAGGTATTAATTATGCGACTTGTTTATCAAAGGCACTTGAATATTTTGGATATAAAGATATAAATAGTCCTAATGATATACTTGGTATTAGTTATATTAGAGAACTAAAAAGAATTAATAGTAATATTAAACCTATTACTATTAAAAGAGATAATGATTATAATAGTAAAATATTAACAAATAATATTACTAGTAGTACTTCTATTAGAGAAAATATAAAAAATACTGATATAAAGGAATATGTACCTGATAATGTTTATCCATATTTAAAAAACAAATTATATTTTATTGAAGATTATTTTCCTTTATTAAAATATAAAATACTTAGTGATGATAATTTAGATCAATATATTGGAGTAGATGAAGGAATTGATAATAAAATAAAAAAAGTTATATATGAATCTAATACTTATGAAGAATTAATTATGAATATAAAATCTAAAAGATATACATATAGTAAAATAAAAAGAATTCTTTTATCTATTTTAATTGGTTTTTATAAAAAAGATTTTAATAAGGAAATAAATTATATTCGAGTACTTGGTTTTAATAAAAATGGTAGAAAATATTTAAATAAAATAAAAAAAGAAATAAAAATACCGATATATACTAATTATAAAAAGGAAATGAATTTAGAATTAAAAGCTACTTCTATTTATGATAGCGAATTAATAAAAAAAGAGATTAATGGTTTAATCAAAACTATTTAATCTCTTTTTAACTTAATAAAAATAATTCAAATCCAAAATTTTTATCTATTTCACCTATTTTAATATCATGATCTAATTTATATAATTTTTTTATATTTGAAATTAATTCTTTTTCTTCATAATTAGAACCTAGTGCCAATTTAACTCTATATGGATGTTCTTTTATTATATTTGCCATTTCTATTTGTTTATATCCATTTTTTAACATTAGTTTAACTTGAAGTATAAGTCTAAATTGATTTGCTACCATAACTAATAATTTAATTGGTTCTTCTCCTTTTAATAGTAAATCTTTATATATTTTTATAGATTTATTTTTATCTTTTTCTAATATAGAATTTGCTAAAGAAAATATATCATCTTCCATATTTTCTATGATAATATTATCAATATCTTCTTTTGTTATATTTTTATCTGTATCTTTATATAGCATTAATTTATCACATTCATTTATTATATTAGCTAAATCATATTTTACTTTATCCACAATCATTCTAACTAAATTCATATCAATATTATATCCACTAACTTGAAAATATTTATAAATATAATTATTTAAATCATGCGATTCTATTTTTCTACATTCAATAACTTTTGAATGTTTTTTTAATTCTTTTACTATTTTCTTTCTTTCGTCTAATTTTTCTCTTTTTACAATAAATATTAGATATACATCATTAAAAGGATTGTTAATATATTTAATTAATGATTCTATATCATGATTTATTTCTTTTTTATTATCCCCTGTTAAAAATGAACAATCTTCACAAATAATTAATTTGTTTGAATCAAACATACTTATAGTACTTGCTTCATCAAGTACTTCTATAACATTTACTTCATTCAAATTATATCTAATAATATTATCTTCTATAACATTTGAATCATTTATTATCTTAGATAATTCTTTTTTTATTAAATATTCTTCATTACCATATATTAAGTAAATATTATTCATTTTAATCACTCTATTTCTTTTTATTTAATCTGTTAGATTAATTATAACATATTATCATATTATTATTTTAATTTATTATTATTTTTTTGTATTTCATTTATAGATCTATTTGGAGTTGGTAAATCTTCTGGCATTGTCCCACCAAGTTCCTTTATTGTTTGTCTTACCTTTTTACCTACTTCATAATGTACACTATTTGCAGTATATTCATTATCTACATTATCTCTTTTTAATTTATCTTCTGTTTGTACTATTCTAAATAAATTATCAGCAAGTTCTATACTTCCCATATTATCAAGTATATCTTCTCTATATCTTAATTTCTTTCTTTTAGCTATATCATCAGCACTTTCTCCATTATAAAGTCCTTTATATCCTGCATTATGAAACTTATCAAAGTTTTTAACACCTGAATCTTTGGCTGCCTTATTCAATCCATAATTGCCCTTTCTAACTTCATTTCTTATTCTTATTCTTTTTTCATCTTCTGATAAATCTTTAAATTCTTCTTCTAGTATTTCTTGTTTTCTAGTCTGATAGGCAAAGTAAGTTTGTGCAAGAGAAATTACTTTCATATGTGAATCCCCATTTTGAGCAATTAAATAACATGCATATCTAGATAACTTATAATCTTTTATTTTTCGCCTTGTATTTGAACCAATATCTACCATTTTGTCCAACTGGACAAAATGGTCTAAAACATCATTATTACTCCTGCTACATGATGTTACTGCTTTATCAATTATTCTTTTAAATTTTCTCCACTCTTTATATTGTAAAGCTTTTTGAAGTTCTCTGGCATACCAATATTCATTACCATATTCATCAATATGCTTTATATTTTCAAATATATTTTTATTATAATTTTGTATCTCTTTCATTAATATCACCTCCAAAATAAAAATATATTCTAATATATATATTCGCTAAAAATTACATGAATTCCCCTAATAAAATAAAAAAATATCTAATTTCTTAGATATTTTTTTATTTCATCATTTGTTTTAAATTATATAAAGTGTTCATTGCATCTATTGGTGTCATTTCAAGTGGATTTATTTTTTCTAGTTCTTCTTCTACTTTACTTTTTTCTGGTTCAAGTAAATCTAAAGATATTTGTTCTACATTATTAGATGTAACTTTTTTATCTTGTGATTCATATTTATTTAATATTTCATCTGCTTTTTTAATTAATTCTTCAGGAAGATGAGCAAGTTTAGCAACATGTATACCATAACTTTTATCTATACTTCCAGGTAATACTTTATGAAGGAATGTTATACTACCATTTTCCTCTTTAGCAGATACATGTACATTTTTTAAATGTTTATGTGTTTTTTCTAAATCAGTAAGTTCATGATAATGCGTTGAGAAAAATGTTTTAGCTTTTACTTTATCATGGATATATTCTATTATAGCCGCTGCAAGTGACATACCATCATATGTAGCTGTCCCTCTTCCTAACTCATCAAATAATATTAAACTATTTTTAGTAGCAGTAGTAATTGCAGCATTTGCTTCCATCATTTCAACCATAAATGTTGATTCGCCTTTTGTTAAATCATCAGATGCTCCTATTCTTGTAAATATTTTATCAAATATTGGAACATTAGCATAACTTGCAGGAACAAATGAACCTATTTGAGCCATTACTGATATTATAGCCATTTGTCTCATATAAGTTGATTTACCTGCCATATTAGGACCAGTAATAAGCATTATTGTGTCATCTTTTTCCATTGTTATATCATTTGATACAAATTCAGTATTTTCAAGTACTTTTTCTATTACTGGATGTCTTGCATCTTTTATATCTATTATATTATCTTCATTAAGTATTGGTTTTATATAATTATTTTCTTCTGCCACTACTGCAAGTGATGATAATACATCAATTTCACTTAATGTTTTAGCAAGTTCTTGTACAAGTGGAATATATTTTTTTATAGTTTCTCTTATTTCAATAAATAAATCATATTCTAAATTAATAATTTTTTCTTCTGCGCCTAATATTAAAGCTTCTTTCTCTTTTAAAAGCGGTGTTATAAATCTTTCACAATTTGAAAGTGTTTGTTTTCTTTCATATCCAAACTCTTCTTTTATATCTTTAATAGCACCTTTAGATACTTCAATATAATATCCAAACACTCTGTTATAACCTACTTTTAATGTTTTAATACCTGTTCTCATCTTTTCTTCTTGTTCTAGTTTAGATACAAAGTCTTTATTACCTTTTCTATTAATCTTAAGTTCATCCAATTCTTTATTATATCCCTCTTTAATTAAATATCCTTCTTTTAATGTCATTGGTGCATCTTCATAAATTGAATTTTCAAGTAAGTCATATAAATTATTGAATGTATTTATTTCTTTATAATTTATTTTCTTTAATATTTGATTTATATTTGGTAATACTTTAAAAGATGTTTTTAATTGAAGTAAATCTCTTGCATTAGCAGAACCAAATGATATTTTTCCTATTAATCTTTCTAAATCATATATATTTGATAAATATTCTCTTAATTCATCTTTTAAGATAAATTCTTTCATAAGAGTTTCTATTACATTTTGTCTTTCAATTATTTTATTTTTATCTATTATTGGATTTAATATATAACTTTTAAGTTTTCTAGCTCCCATTGCAGTTTTTGTTTTATCAAGAAGCCAAAGTAAAGAGTATTTTTTTTCTTTAGTTCTTATGTTTTCAACTAATTCTAAATTTCTTTTCGTATTTATATTCATTTTCATAAATGAATCTTCAATTACGATTTGAACAGGTTGAAGATGTGTTAAATTTCTTTTTTGAGTACTTTCTAAATAAGAAAGTAAATATTTAACAGATTCAATTATTCTCTCATCATTTATATCTTTATATACATTAGAATAATCATTTTCAAAATTTTTATTATTATAAATAGAAATAGTTACATTATATGTTCTTTTTAATGTATCTAATACCATTTTATCAAAATCTGTATTAATAACTACTTCTCTTATATTTCTTTCTAATATTTCATTAATTAACAAATCGTTATCTTTTTCCTTAATAAATGAATATATTTCTCCTGTAGATATATCTGCATATGATATTACATATGCATATTTTAAATCTAAAATAGAACCTATAAAATTATTTGATCCATCATCTAAAAAATCGCTATTCATACGAGTACCAGATGTTATTATTTGAACTATATCTCTTTTAACTATACCCTTAGCATTTTTAGGATCTTCAGTTTGCTCACAAATAGCAACTTTATAACCTTTTTCTATTAATTTTTCTATATATATAGTTGCAGAATGAAAAGGTACACCACACATAGGTACTTTTTCAGATAAGCCACAACTTTTACCAGTCAAAGTAAGTTCAAGTTCATTTGAAGCTGTAATAGCATCCTCAAAAAACATTTCATAAAAATCTCCTAATCTAAAAAATAAAATATTATCTAAATTTTTCTCTTTTATTTCTAGATATTGTTTCATCATAGGAGTTATTTTATTTCTATCTACTTCATCTCTAGTCATACTCTCTTCACCTATAGTTATTATAACAAATTTTAGTTTAAAATTAAAGAAAAAGACTACTATTTTGTAGTCTTTTCAACATCTAATTTAACTATTTTACCATTTAAATCATATTCATTTGTTAAACTATCTTTTTCAATTATATCAAGTGATAATGTTTCTTTCTTTATATAATCACTAAATGATTCTATTACATCTTTTATATCACCACTATAATATAGAGTAATTCTATCTGCTACATTGAAATCTTTTTCTTTTCTTAAGTTTTGTACTTTAGATACAAGTTCTCTTGCGATACCTTCTTTAATTAATTCATCAGTTAAAGTAGTATCTATAATAATAAAGTTATTATTCATATTAGCAGCGTCATATCCTTCTTTAGAAGATACTCTTATATCAACCATAGATGGAGTTATAGTTAAATCATTACCATTAAATTCTTTAACTATTTCTTTTTCATTTTGTAAATTATTTATTTCATCTTGTGATAATGTTTCAAGAAGTTTAGAATAAGCGCCTATTTCTTTTCCAAACATTTTACCACATTCTCTAAAGTTAGGTTTAATAGAAAGTGTCATATATTCAGTTAAGTCATTAACAAATGTTACTTCTTTAACATTTAATTCTTCTTTTATTAAATCTGTTAAATCCTTAATAACTGGTTCATTCTTACCATCAAGTATTACTTCACTTATTGGTTGTCTTACTTTTATTTTAACTTCTTCTCTTACATTTCTTCCTAAAGATATTAAATCTCTTACTAAATCCATTTTTTCTTCTATAGATGGTTTTATATATTCTTCAGTTACAGTTGGGAAATCTTCTAAATGAACAGATTCTTTACCTGTTAATTTTTGATATAATTCTTCAGATATAAATGGACATATTGGTGCGATTAATTTAGTAAATCCTACTAATATATCATATGTCGTTTTATATACTGCTTTTTTAGAATCATCTAATTCTGATGACCAGAATCTTCTTCTGTTTCTTCTTATATACCAATTAGATAAATCATCATTTAAGAAATTAGTCATTAGTCTAGTAGCTTTATTTAAATCATATTCATCATAAGCACTTGTTACATTTTTAACTAAATTATTATATTTAGAAAGTATCCATTTATCTATTTCTTCTAAAGAATTATAATCTATATCAAAACTTCTTGGATCTACGTTATCAGTATTTGCATATATTTCAAAGAAAGTATATGTGTTTTTAAGTGGATTAATAAACTTAGAATGTACTTCTTTTAATCCTTCTTCATCAAATTTTAGTGGAGTCCATGTTGGAGATACATATGCAAGATAAAATCTTACTGTATCAGCGCCATATTTTTTAATAGTAGTAAATGGTTCAACTGCATTCCCTTTACTTTTATGCATTTTATGACCATATTTATCTAGTAATAACTCATTTACAAGTACATTTTTATATGGACTTTTACCAGTTAAAAATACTCCAATAACAATAAGTGAATAGAACCATCCTCTTGTTTGATCAATTCCTTCAGCAATAAAGTCTGCTGGATATTGACTTTCCCATAATTCTTTATTTTCAAATGGATAATGATAATGAGCAAAAGGCATAGCACCTGAGTCAAACCAACAATCAATAACATCAGGTACTCTATTCATTAATTTACCACAATTTGGACATTTAATATGAATTTCATCCATAAATGGTCTATGTAAATCAATTGTTTTTACATCAATTTCTTCTTCTGCTTTTTCTTTTAATTCTTCTCTTGAACCAATCATTTCATCATGTCCACAAGAACATCTCCAAAGTGGAAGCGGTGTTCCCCAATATCTACTTCTAGATATTGCCCAATCATTCATATTTTCAAGCCAATTTCCAAATCTTTTTTCACCAACAAACGAAGGATACCAATTAACTTTTTTATTTTCTTCAATAATTTTATCTTTTAATTTAGTTACTTCTAAATAGAAAGATGGTCTTGAATAATATACAAGTGGACTATCACATCTCCAGCAATGTGGATAATCATGTTTTATTTTTTGTTTTTTAAATAATTTATCATTTTCTTTAAGCCATTTAATTACTTCAAGATCAGCATCAAATATATTCATACCTTTCCAAAGTCCATCAGTATATTTAGCATCTTCCCCTACTGGATTAACATATGGAAGTTTATATTTTTTACCAACATTAGCATCATCTTCACCAAAAGCAGGTGCGATATGTACTATACCAGTACCATCACTCATAGTTACATAATCATCACATGTTACAAAGAATGCTTTACCATTTACTTTTAGTGATGGGATTAATTGTTCATATTCTGTATATTCTAATTCTTTACCAGTAAAAGATTCAAGCAATTTATAATCATCACCTAATACTTGATTACATAAAGCTTTTGCTAGTATAAATTTATAACCCATTGATTCTACTTTAACATATTCTTCATTTGGATTTACACAAAGAGCAACATTTGATATTAATGTCCATGGAGTTGTTGTCCATACTAAAAAGTATGCATCTTCTTCTTTTAATTTAAATGGAACAATAACAGTATTAGCATCTATCTCTTTATAGCCTTGTGCAACTTCATGAGATGCAAGACCTGTACCACATCTTGGACACCAAGGCATAATTTTAACACCTTCATAAAATAATCCTTCATCAAAGAATTTTTTAAGTATATACCATTCTGTTTCTATATAATCATTATCATATGTTATATATCTATTGTCTAAATCAATAAATTGACCCATTTTTTGTGTTAAATCTCTAAAAGATGCTTCATTATCCCAAACAGTTTCTTTACATAATTTATTAAATTCTTTAATACCGTATTTTTCTATATCAGCTTTACCATTAAAACCTAATTTCTTTTCAACATTAACTTCTACTGGAAGTCCATGAGTATCCCAACCTATTTTTCTAAGTACTCTATGACCTTTCATTGTTTGATATTTACAAAAAGAATCCTTTAAAAATTTAGCAAGCATGTGATGAAGTCCTGGCATACCATTAGCAGTTGCAGGTCCATCATAAAAAACCCAATTATTATTTTTATCTCTATTTTCAATAGATTTATCTAATATATTGTTTTTATTCCATTCTTCTATAAAATCTTGCTCAATTAAATTTGTTTCTCTTTTATCAAGTTCT
Organism: Bacilli bacterium; assembly: GCA_017459965.1. GTDB lineage: Bacteria > Bacillota_I > Bacilli_A > RF39 > UBA660 > CAG-433. Next base: position 8,577 of record JAFUBW010000012.1, on the reverse strand, counting down.
TCAAATATTTTCATTTTTATTCCTCCCTAAAAACCCTTAACATTAAAAAATATCTATGATGTAAGGACTCTTAATAAGCGGTACCACCTTACTTCATAGATATCTATGCTCTTTAATCATTAACGCTGATATACGTTTTAACTTACTTATTTCAGTTAAAAATATCAAGAGTGATCTGATATTTATTTATATTATGCTTCTCATCAAAATAGCAATTTTCTGTAAATACATTGATAAATATCCGTCTCTATCATTTATTCTAATTCATCTAAAACTTCGATATCATCAACTAATTTTAGTTGTTCTTCTAAGTTTATTTTTAATTTTCTTTTGAACATTATAATATTTTTTCTAAGTAGTGTTGCTTGATACTCTATCTTTTCAGATCTAACAAGAGCATCATTAATAATTATACTTGCATTTTTCTTAGCTTCTTCCAATATTAAATCTCTCTCTTGCTTGGCAACTCTTCTTATATGTTCCCCTGTATCTTCCGCCATAACAATAGCTTTATTTAATGTAGCCTCTAGTTCATCAAACTTTTTACCTTTTTCAATTAATTCTTCATTTGATTTTACTTTAGATAATTCATTTTTTAATATAAGTATTTCTTGATTCTTTTGTCTATTTGACTCAATCATTGCTTCTACTTGTGAAATGACATCATCTAAAAAACTATTGACCTCATCTGGATTATAGCCATGAAGTGTTCTACTAAACTTTTGCATGTTCTTCACCTCAAAACTATGTGTTATATAATAACACTTTATTTTTTATTTGTCTATAATTCTATATCATCATTTTTAGTTTTTCTTGCTTTTTCTTCATCAGTTTCTATTTTACCTTGAACATTTATATTTTTAGGTGTACATAAAAATATACCTGGGCCTAATTTTTGTAGGTTACCTCCAATTGCATATAAAGTACCACTTAAGAAATCTACTATTCTTTTAGCTTGTTCATTTGTTACTCTTTTTAAATTAACTACTACAGTATTTCTTTTCTTTAAATGATCTGCGATTTGTTGGCTTTCTGAGTATGCACGTGGTTCTAAAAGAATCATTTTATTTCCTTCACTATTAGCGTCTTTATAAGCTTCATCAATTCCTAATGAATAATATGTATCTTCTGATACTTCTACACCTTTATCATTTCCTATAATTTTATCAAATATTCCCATAATTTATCCTCCATATTTTATAACTATAAGTCATTATACCATATTTTCTTTTATTTTTAAACTATTTTTTAAAATTTATTGTATCTTTTGTACATATTTTTATTTTTTATTTATAAGCTTAATAAAATTTATTAAAATTGAAATTATAGATATCAAAATAACTATAAACAATATATATATTTTATATAAATCTATTTTTCTATCTAAAGTGTAATCAACATTAGATAAGACTTTAGAATAATAATTATTATCTTTTAATTTTTCCTTAATATCTATAGTCATCTTATTATCATCAATTATTTCAAAAGGTGTTTTATCAGTAATAATAGTATTCTCTTTTAAAAGTACTAATACATTATTATTATCTAATTCATATGTATATATGTTTATATTTAATTTTTCATTATTCATTGAATAATGTTCTAAGGAAGCATCTTTTAAATCAACATAAACATATTTATCGCTAGTATTCATATCATTTATTGAATTAATTATCATATAATCATTAGATAAAACTAATTTATATTTATCTATATTAACTATTATATTAAAAAAAATAATTATAATTAATAAAACACTTAATAATAAATTTTGTATAATTCTTCTTTTTTTCTTTACTTCATACATATCATTCACCTACTATAATTATAACAAAAAACAAAAATAAAAAAAAGATTAACTATTGTTAATCTAATGGATTTTTTAATATATATTTGTTAAATATAATCATGTAATTAAAATATATATTTATAAAATTTATCTTATTTATTTTTTTAATAAATTTTTCTAACTTTTGTTCATTGTTTAAGAAAACATCTATTTTCTTTTTTATATATATATTTATTTTATTATTATTTTTATATTCTGGAAAAATATCTATTAACTCATTAATTGTTTGTAAAGCTAAATTTGTATTTTCTTTTAGAGAATCTTCATTTTTTATTACTTTAGTAAATAAAGTTAAAATCATATTTTGAAATAAAAGTGCCTCTATAGTATCTTTTACTTCTTTATTGTATTTAGAATATATATTTTTAACTTTTTTTAAAGCTTCTAAATAACATAAATGTTTTTTACCAAGCGTATTTACAAGTGAATCTTCCCTTTGATAATAAAAATATATTGGTTTATTTAATAAAACATAATTTTTTATCCTTGTTTTAAGTTCATGTTCAAAAACTAAATCTTCATATCTTGTTAATGTTTCATCAAATTTTAATCCTTTTAATAATTCTTTTTTTATAAGTTTTCCTGTTATATAAGTATATGTATCAAGTACTTTTACATTTTCATTTAATGATCCAAATACTTGTATTTGTTTTGGCATCTTTTTTTCAGTAAAACTATATAATTTTCCATTTTTCTTTTTTAAATATAATAAGTGATAACTATCTATAAAATCAGAATTATATTTATCAGCCATATCTACCATTCTTCTAATTGCATCTGGAGTTAATTCATCATCACTATCCACAAATACAACATATTCACCACTAACTGCCTTTAAGCCAATATTTCTAGCTGAACTTACACCTTTATTACTAGCTTGATAAAATGGTATTATTCTATCATCTTTATCTGCATATTCTTTTATTATTTTTTTAGTTGAATCTGTTGATGCATCATCCACAACTATTATTTCTAAATTTTTATATACTTGATTAACAACACTATCAAGTGATTTTCTAATAAAATTTTCTGCATTATAAGCTGGTATTATTACTGATACTTTCATATTATCACCCACTTTAATATATCATATTTACACATTAAAAGTAAAGGTTATTAACCTTTACTTTACATTATCAAATTATTATAGTCTTCTTCATTTAATATAGTAATATTTAATTCTTTTGCTTTTGCCTCTTTACTACCTGGTGATTCACCTACAATAACATAATCTGTTTTTTTAGTTACTGAAGATGTTACTTTTCCTCCAAGCGATTCTATTTTTTCTTTTATTTCATCTCTTGGTAATGATAAAGTACCTGTTATAACAAATGTTTTTCCATTTATATTTTCATTACTAGTATTTATTTCTTTACCTAGATAATTCATATTTAATCCAAGTTCTTTTAATTTATTTATTAAATTAATATTATTTTCATCATTAAAATAATCTACTATTGAACTTGCTATTTTTTCACCTATATCATCTATTTCTTTTAAACTATCATAATCTGCATTTATTATATTATCAATTGTTTTATAATTCATAGAAAGTATCTTAGCTGTTTTATCTCCAACATATCTGATACCTAAAGCAAAAATTAATCTTTCTAATGAATTGTTTTTACTATTTTCTATAGAACCAATTAGATTATCTATACTTTTTTCACCAAAACCTTCAAGTGTTTTAAGTTCATCTTTATATTTATAAAGTGTATAAAAATCATCTATACTTTTTATATAATTCATATTATAAAAATCTTCTACTATTCTTTCACCAAATCCATCTATATTCATTGCTTTTCTAGAAACAAAATGAATAAGTCCTTCTATTTTTCTTGAATCACATTTATCATTAGTGCAAAAGTGATTAGCATCTTTTTTAACAAGATTACTATTACATATTGGACAATTTGTTATCATTATTGTCTCTTTAGAATCATCTTGTCTTCTATCAAGCTTTACTTCTACTACTTCAGGAATTACATCACCTGCTTTTCTAACAGATATAATATCTCCTACTCTTATATCTTTTTCTTTTATATAGTCAAAATTATGAAGAGTTGCTTTTGAAACTAGTGATCCATCTACATGTACTGGTGAAAATATAGCATTTGGAGTTATTTTACCTGTTCTACCTACTGTATATTTTATTTCTTTTAAAGTAGTTAATACTTCTTCTGCTGGGAATTTATAAGCAATTCCCCATCTTGGTACTCTTGCTGTAAAACCTAACTTTTTTTCATCATCTAAACTATCTACTTTTAGTACAACTCCATCTATTGCAAATGGCAATTCCTTTCTTATAGTAGATAAATTATTTATATATTTTTCTATATCTTTTGTATTATGTGCATATCCATTTAATTTATAATTTGTTTTAAAACCTAATTCTTTTAGAAATTTTAATGAATCAGATTGTGTTTTAAGACCATAATCTTCTGGATTTGGGATAAAATAAGCCATATAATCTAAATTTCTTTTAGAAGCAATACTACTATCTAATTGTCTTACAGAACCTGCAGCTGCATTTCTTGGATTAGCAAATTCATTTTCACCTTTTTTTCTTCTTTCAACATTTGCTTTTTCAAAAGATAATTTACTCATGTAAATTTCTCCTCTTACTTCAATATCTATATCTTTAGTAAGTTTTAAAGGAATAGATTTAATTGTTTTAATATTTTCTGTTATATCTTCACCTGTTATTCCATCACCACGAGTAGCACCTCTTACTAAAATACCATTTTTATATATTAAAGAACCTGATAATCCATCCATTTTAGGTTCAAGAGTATATGTAGGATTATTTACTACTTTTCTTATTCTTTCATCAAATAATTCAAGTTCTTCTTCATTAAATATATCATCAAAAGAAAGCATTGGAGTGTTATGAGTTACTTTTTCAAACTTTTCTAAAACTACACCACCAACTCTATTTGTAGGTGAATCTTTTCTTTTAAGTTCTGGATATTTTTCTTCTAAAGACAAAAGTTCCATATAATAATCATCATATTCTTGGTCAGTTATTGTAGGTTCATCTAATGCATAATATTCATAACTTGCTTTATTTATTTTGTTTATTAATTCATCTATTCTTTGTTTTATTTTATCCATAAATACCATCCATTCTTATATATATTTTATCATAAAAATAAAAAGATTTATATATATAAATCTTTATTATTAATTATTTCCATAAATTGTTTGGATATTCTTTATCTAGTATTAATTTTTTGATTGATTCTTTTACTAAATCAGTATCTTCTTTATATGTTACACCTTGCCATGTAGCGTCTGTTGATAAAACTTTTACATCATTTCCTTTTTCAATCCAATAATTAAGTTCAGTTGGTATTAAGAATTCACATGTATCTAAATTGTCTTTGTTTTCTTTAAAGAATATTTCCATTCTCTTTTTTAGAAAATCAAATATAGATAAATCAAATGTTAACATATTCATTGATACTAAATCATTTGGATTAACTTCAAATTCTTTAGATCCATCAAGTGGAGATGCGATAATTTTATTATCTATATATTCTAACTTACTTTCAATAATAGATTTTAAATTACCATTTTCTTCTTTTATAACTCCTCTTTTAACCGATCCATTTTCAGTCATAGTATTCTTTGCTTTATAACCTACTGTTGAATATTTATTTTCAGTATTACTTTTTAAGAAATTAATTGCGGTTAAAAATGCATCTCTTCCATAAAAATCATCTGCATTTATAACTAAGAAATCTTCTGTTATATTATTTCTTGCTGAATATATTGCTTGTGCAGTTCCCCATGGTTTTATTCTTTCCTTTGGTATATCTACAAATGATGGAATATCATCTATTTTTTGAAATACATATTCTGTTTTTATATGAGGTTCCACTCTTTTTCCAATTGTTTCTTTAAATATTTCATAATTTTCTTCTTTAATTATAAATACTATCTTTTTAAAACCTGCCTTAATAGCATCATATATTGAGTAATCAATAATAAATTCTCCATTAGGACCCATAGGTTCAATTTGTTTTAAACCTCCGAATCTACTTCCCATACCTGCAGCCATAATTAGTAATTGCATATTTTTACACCTTCCTTATACTTTTATGATTTTTCATTAATTTTTTTAAATCACCTTTAAATGATATAGTAGCAATTGATCCATCTATACTTATTACTACACCCATACCATATTTATCATGTTTAATTAAATCCCCTGGATGTATATTACTATTATCATTATATATTTTACTTTTATCTATTTTTTGTTTAGGTTTTATAAAATCATCTTTTTTACCTATTGTTTCCAAATATTCATTACCTATTTCAGAAACAAATCTACTAGGTATATTACTTGATACTTTACCATATAAAATTCTACTTCTAGCATTAACTAAATATAATTTCTTTTTAGCTCTTGTAATGGCAACATAACAAAGTCTTCTTTCTTCTTCCATTTCATCATTTGATTCAAAACAGTTCATATGTGGGAATAATCCTTCTTCAAAACCTATTACAAATACATAATCAAACTCTAAACCTTTAACTGCATGCATTGTCATTAATGTTACTTTATCTTGTGTATCATTTTTTTGTTCTGAAACATCAGATACTAAAGAAAGTTCATCTAAGAATTCACCAAGTGATACAATTCCTTCTCTTTCTTCAAATACTTTAGTAATAGATTTAAACTCTTCTAAATTTTCTAGTCTTATATCTGCCTCAATAGATTTTTCACTTTCAAGTTCTTTTTTAATACCTGAATCATTAAGTACTACATCTATTAATTCTGTTAATGATAATGATTTTTCTTTTTCTTTTAAAGATTCAATTAATTCTTTAAATATTAATTCTTTACCTGAATCAATTGCTTCATATAATGATTTATTATCTACATTAGCTTTTATAGTTAAATTTTCAATCGCTTTTAAACCTATTCCTCTTTTTGGATAATTTATTATTCTAAGAAGTGATACATCATCTTTTGGATTATATATTAATTTTAAATAAGCAATTAAATCTTTTATTTCTTTTCTATTATAGAATGCATAAGAACCTACTATATTATATGCGATATTATTTGTTAAAAATGCTTCTTCAATAGTTCTTGATTGTGCGTTAGCTCTATATAATACACATATATCTTTAGGATTAACATTTTCATCTATTAATTTTTTTATTTGGGTAACTACAAAATTTGATTCATCTTTTTCATCAAATGCTTTATAGTAAATAATTTTATTTCCTTCTTCATTTTCAGTCCAAAGATTTTTTTCTTTTCTAATTTTATTATGCTTAATTACATTATTAGCAGCATTTAATATTGTCTTAGTTGATCTATAATTTTCTTCAAGAAGTACTGTCTTTGCTTCTTTATAATCTTTTTCAAAATTTAATATATTTTTGTAATTAGCACCTCTCCATGTAAATATAGCTTGATCAGCATCACCTACAACAGTAATATTTCTATATTTAGCACTTATCATTTTAGATAATATATATTGTGGTTCATTAGTATCTTGATATTCATCTATAAATATATATTTATATTTTTCTTGATACTCACTAAGTACATTTGGATTTTCATTAAAAAGTTTAAGTGGTAATATTAATAAATCATCAAAATCCATCGCATTATTTATTTTTAAACTTCTTTCATATTTTTCATATACACTTTTTACAACTTCATCAAATGGATTATTTACATATCTTGAATAAGAATCTGAATCTATCATTTCATTTTTACAATTACTAATTGCATTTCTGATAGCTTTTGGATTAAACTTATTAGTATCTATATTTAACTCTTTTATTATCTTTTTTATGACTGATAATGAATCATCAGCATCCAAAATCGTAAAATTATTCTCATATCCTAAAAGTTCACAATTTTCTTTTATAATTTTAAGACCAAAAGAATGAAAAGTAGATATTTGAATTTTAAATGCATATCCACCAACCATAGAATAAATTCTTTCTTTCATTTCTTTAGCAGCTTTATTAGTAAAAGTAATTGCTAGTATATTATCAGGACTTACATTCTTTTGTTCTATAAGGTATGCTACTTTAGTAGTTAATACTTTAGTTTTACCTGAACCTGCACCTGCAAGGATTAACATTGGTCCTTCTGTATTTATTACTGCCTCTTTTTGTCTATCATTTAAAGTGTCTAAATTCATATACTACTCTCCTTATAAATATTTTATCATATTTAAAAATTTAATAAAACGAACATAGACATTTTTTTACATAAAAAAAGAACTTAGGCAGTTCTTTTATACATATATACTGTTATATATGGTTGCATATGACTTATTGTTGCAGCTGTTCCTGTAAAACTATGATTATGTGTATTTCCACTACCACCACTTTTTACAGTAATAGTAACTTCGCTAGTAGTTCTACTAGCATTTGTTGCTCTATTTGGTTCAACTTGATATGGAACTATTTGACCACTTGAAGCGTTAGTTACATACATACGGTTACCCCATGAGGCATTAGATGCAGTTACAGTATGTGAATGTTTTTCACTATATAATGTATAATTAGGCAATTGTGCTTTGGTTATAGATGTACCACCTACTGTCCCTGCTGGAGTATAACTTTGGCTTTCAGTTCCATCAGTTTTTTCTACTTGAGTATAATTAGTAGTCCCGTTACTTCCCATACCAACTAAAGTTCTTCCGGCACCAAAAGCTTCCCAAGTTCCACCAAATCTTTCTTGAACTTTG